>CAZMBK010000053.1:0-8700 GCA_964564315.1 uncultured Sulfurimonas sp. | reverse complement strand
CATTTGGTGCCTTTGGCTATAAAATACTCTTTGATAAAATAGAGATAAAACCAGGTAAACCAACTACATTTGGAAAAGTTGGTGAGACTCTTATTTTAAATCTTCCAGGAAATCCTTTAGCAGCTTCACTTAACTTTGAACTCTTTGGAACAAGTATTATCTATGCATTGAGTGGTAGAAGCGATAAGTTTACAAACAGTATAGATGTAAAAATGAAAGAGAAGTATAACTTAAAAGCAGGAAGAAGAACTTTAATTCCAGGATTTTTTGATGGTGTATTTTTTACCGCTTGTAAAAACTTTGCCCCAGGAATGGTCTCTCCCCTTAGCATTGCAAATGGTTTTATTATGGTAGATGCATCACTCTCTTGTTTAGAAGCGAATAAAACAGTAAAGTTTATAAGTACAAAATTTTCTTTTACACATACAGAGTTTCAAAATCTTACTACAGTGTAACTCTGTTTCAGCTCAAGAGGTTATACACTTAAAGGATTTTGAAACACTACACCACTTAAAAGTTTTTCATAGAGCTGACTATCTTTAAAGCTCTCTAAAATTGCTTGAGAAAATTTTATCTCTTCTAAGGCAATTGTTCCCATTGCTTGAGAATATGCATCCTCTTTAAAACATTGAGCATAGCCTGTCTGTGTTTCATGTACTATAATAGAGTTGAGCTTTACCTCTTTTTCTCCATTAGAGGTAGATGTAAGTTGTAAAAGTTTATCTATCATCACAAATATTACTCGTGAAAACTGCTCTGCTGAGGGTGAAACTGGAAGTTCTACCCATCTATCTGAATGGGCTTTCATACTTTTAAGATATGCCGCATCATCCCCACTCCAAAGAGCGATGGCATGATCAAAACTCTCTACTAAGTCTTTCATATTTTGCTTCATCAAACCAAAGTCATAGACCATTTGACCATTATCTAAAAAGTTTGACTCAAAAAGCAGCTCAACTCTATAGGAGTGACCATGAAGAGAACTACGACATTTCACAGTTGAGCAACCACGAACTATATGTGCATTTTCAAATTTAAAAAGTTTTCTAATTATCATAAAAAGAGTATAACATAAATTATAAAACCAACATTTTTTGGCTTATGTTTTAAACTTCTCAAGCTTCAAATTTAAGTTATTAAAATAGGTACTATTTTTAATTCACTTGCAGTTCTAAAAGACATGTATATGTTTACTTTTCATGCATATATTATATCTTTTTCGCCTCAAGGGGACAGGGAATTAAACCCAATTAGATTAAAAATTCTTATGAAAAATCTATTTAAAAACTTATATCTACACTTTAATTTAAGCTCAAAGAATATTTAAAATAATGCTATAATTTCTTAAACAGTTGAGGAAAAACTATGAAACTTAAAAAACTCCCTATTGGTATATCAACACTTCAAACTATACGAGAAGAGGATTATCTTTATGTAGATAAGACAGATATTGCACAAAATCTTATAGAAAATGGTCACTACTATTTCCTCTCTCGTCCAAGAAGATTTGGGAAGTCTCTCTTTCTTGATACTTTAAGAACTATTTTTAGAGGAGAGAAAGAGATTTTTAAGGGTTTAAGTATTTATGAGAATGGCTATAAGTTTGTGAAGCATCCTGTAATTCGCATTAGTTTTAATGATGGGGATTTTAAAACTACAGATGAGTTTAAACAGACACTCTATGAAGTCTTAAAAATAAATCAAAGAGATTTAGAGATAAGCTGTGATACCGACTTATCCATAGCAGGGTGTTTCAGAGAGTTAATCTACCAAGCTTATAAAAAATATGATAAAAAAGTAGTCATACTTATAGATGAGTATGATAAACCGATACTTGATAATATTGACAACAAAGATGAAGCAACAAAGAGAAGAGATGAGCTTAAAAGTTTTTACAGTGTCATAAAAGGTGCAGATGAGTACCTAAAGTTTGTATTTATTACGGGTGTGAGTAAGTTCTCTAAAGTCAGTCTCTTTAGTGGTTTAAATAATCTTGATGATATTACTTTAGATAAAAAATACTCTACTATCTGTGGCTATACACAAGGAGATATAGAGAGTACTTTTGCAAAGCATCTTCAAGGACAGGACTTCGTAAAAATTAAAAAGTGGTATAACGGTTATAAATTTCTAGGGGAAGGTGTCTATAATCCTTTTGATATTTTACTTTTTATCTCTAAAGGCTTTGAGTATAGAAACTATTGGTTCTCTACGGCTACACCTAGCTTTCTTCTCAAGCTGATAGAAAAAAACAACTACTTTTTACCAAACTTAGAGAACATTGTTAAAGATGAAATGATGTTAAATAGTTTTGATGTGGATTGTATAGAACTTGAAACTCTAATGTGGCAGACTGGGTATTTGACTATTAGTCATACTGAGACTGTTTTTGATAGTATAGAGTATCATCTTAGTGTTCCAAACCTAGAGGTTAGACTCTCTCTTATGGGAAGTATTGCAGAGTTTATGACTAAAAACTCAAACAGTGTACGTCCCTCTAACAACATTAAAAAAGCACTTTTTGCTCAAGATTTTACAAACTTTGAGATAAATCTAAAAACACTCTACTCTTCTATACCCTACAATCTTTTTACAAAAAATGATATGGATAAAAAAGAGGGGTATTATGTCTCTCTGTTTTATGCTTATATGAAAGGACTAGGGTTTGAGTTGGTAGGTGAAGATGTCACGAACAAAGGTCGTATAGATATAACTCTTAAGCTCGACACTGCCATATATATTATGGAATTTAAGGTAGATGATACAAGTGCCTTAAATCAGATAAAAGAGAAAAAATATCATGAAAAATATTTAGATGAAAATCTTCCTATTTATTTAGTAGGTGTGGCTTTTGATACTAAAGAGAGAAATATATCTCAGATTGAGTTTGAATTAGTTCAAGAGATAGAAGGAAAAATAGATGAAGATTAAAACTATGAAACTTAAAAAACTCCCTATTGGTATATCAACACTTCAAACTATACGAGAAGAGGATTATCTTTATGTAGATAAGACAGATATTGCACAAAATCTTATAGAAAATGGTCACTACTATTTCCTCTCTCGTCCAAGAAGATTTGGGAAGTCTCTCTTTCTTGATACTTTAAGAACTATTTTTAGAGGAGAGAAAGAGATTTTTAAGGGTTTAAGTATTTATGAGAATGGCTATAAGTTTGTGAAGCATCCTGTAATTCGCATTAGTTTTAATGATGGGGATTTTAAAACTACAGATGAGTTTAAACAGACACTCTATGAAGTCTTAAAAATAAATCAAAGAGATTTAGAGATAAGCTGTGATACCGACTTATCCATAGCAGGGTGTTTCAGAGAGTTAATCTACCAAGCTTATAAAAAATATGATAAAAAAGTAGTCATACTTATAGATGAGTATGATAAACCGATACTTGATAATATTGACAACAAAGATGAAGCAACAAAGAGAAGAGATGAGCTTAAAAGTTTTTACAGTGTCATAAAAGGTGCAGATGAGTACCTAAAGTTTGTATTTATTACGGGTGTGAGTAAGTTCTCTAAAGTCAGTCTCTTTAGTGGTTTAAATAATCTTGATGATATTACTTTAGATAAAAAATACTCTACTATCTGTGGCTATACACAAGGAGATATAGAGAGTACTTTTGCAAAGCATCTTCAAGGACAGGACTTCGTAAAAATTAAAAAGTGGTATAACGGTTATAAATT
Source organism: uncultured Sulfurimonas sp. (assembly GCA_964564315.1). Taxonomy (GTDB): domain Bacteria; phylum Campylobacterota; class Campylobacteria; order Campylobacterales; family Sulfurimonadaceae; genus Sulfurimonas. The sequence goes on along the minus strand of CAZMBK010000053.1, from coordinate 5,001 downwards.
TCTAGGGGAAGGTGTCTATAATCCTTTTGATATTTTACTTTTTATCTCTAAAGGCTTTGAGTATAGAAACTATTGGTTCTCTACGGCTACACCTAGCTTTCTTCTCAAGCTGATAGAAAAAAACAACTACTTTTTACCAAACTTAGAGAACATTGTTAAAGATGAAATGATGTTAAATAGTTTTGATGTGGATTGTATAGAACTTGAAACTCTAATGTGGCAGACTGGGTATTTGACTATTAGTCATACTGAGACTGTTTTTGATAGTATAGAGTATCATCTTAGTGTTCCAAACCTAGAGGTTAGACTCTCTCTTATGGGAAGTGTTGCTGACTTTATGAGTAAAATTCAAAATGCAAAACCTATGAAAAATAGTATTATAAAAGCTCTATTAGAATCTGATTTTTCTCTATTTGAACAAACATTCAAAGCACTCTTTTCAGCCATCCCTTACAATCTTTTTACAAACAATAAAATGTATGAGTACGAAGGCTACTATGCAAGTCTTTTTTACTCTTATCTTAAAGCTTTAGGTATAGATATAGTGGGGGAAGATGTTACGAACAGAGGTCGCATTGATTTAACCATTAAGATGCCTGCTTCTATAATCATTATTGAGTTTAAAATAGATTCAACTGATGCACTCAAGCAGATAAAAGAGAAAAAATATCATGAAAAGTATTTAGATGAAAATCTTCCTATCTATTTAGTGGGTGTATCTTTTGATACTAAAGAGAGGAATATATCGCAGATTGAGTGGGAGAGTGTTTAAACACCCTTATTTACATCCCAGATTCTTATATGGAGTCTATCTGAAAAGTTATATCCTTTAGTCTTACAAAATTCTATGAGTGGTTCTGTATTTGCTTCCACTTCTTCTCTGTTTCCACCAAGTGGCATACAGTAAACTTTTGTTTTTGGAGAGTGGAGTGTTATCTCGTTAATCTCCTCTTCAAGTGCTAAGTTTATAGACTCAGCATCTATGCTAAACTTAAAAAAAGCATCTTTAGCGTTTGTGGCAATGTTATAAATAACATCGCCCCGAACTCTTTTAGAGAGTGGCTCATTTGAGTTACTGAGCTTAATAGAGAGTGCGAAAAAACATTCTCTGTAAACGCCATGTTTTTCAAAGTCAATGTTTAATGAGCCATTTGTCTCAAAAGTCACACGATGTCCACGTTCTACAAGTCTCTCTAAAAAAGTAACAAAAATGGGATCATTCGCATAAATAAGAGGCTCTCCACCTGTCATCACAATATCTACTGCATTTGGTAACTCATAAAGTTCTAAAATATTTAAAAGCTCTGTTGTTTGAGTGATAGGAACCCAGTTATGTGAAAAATGCTCTTTATTCACAGCATAAACAGTGTCACAACCTATGACTTCTACACCATCATCTGCTCTCTCACTGCAAGCAAAACCCTCACACTTCATATTGCATCCGCCAAAACGGAGAAAAAGACTTGGTGAGCCTACATACTTTCCCTCACCTTGAATAGAGTAAAAATGCTCAACAAGATAGATCACGTCTCAGCCACCTGTCTCATAAAAAGCACGAGAGGAGACCTCGCCATCATCTCCACCCCAGCGATTTTTTTCAGGTTTTGTACGAACTACCTCTTTAAGTACTAATGCAGCACCCTTAATATCTCCACATTTAATAGACTCCGCGATGCTCATAGCCTCATCAAAATAGAGACAAGGGATGAGATTACCCTCTGCTGTTAGGCGAATACGATTACACTGCTTACAGAAATCATCACCATACGGCTCTATAATTCCAAATCTATACCCATCTTCCATAGTGTAGTAATGGGAGGGAGAACTTCCATCAAAGCCATCATCACTAAAAGTATAATGCTCACGTAACATTGCTAAAAGTTCATCAGATTTCAATCCCGAAATATCTGCTTTTGCAAAAGAGTTTTCCATATACTCTATAAATCGGACACTCATATTTCGTTCTTTACAGTACTCAAGAACATCTACAATTTCATCTGCATTCATATTTTTCATAGGAACCATATTTACTTTTACTTTAAGTCCTACTTTTTGTGCTTCATTTACACCCTCAAGAACATTTTTAAGAACATCTTTACCCGCAATAGCCAATGCCACTTCAGGTTTAAGAGTATCTATGCTTACATTGATGCGTTTAAGCCCTGCATCTTTTAAACGCTGTGCTGTACCCTTAAGTAAAAAAGCATTGGTTGTCATAGCAAGATCAATCGAGGGCTCATAATCATAAATCATTTGTATAAATTTATCTAAATCTTCACGAAGGAGTGGTTCACCACCCGTAATGCGGATTTTCTTAACACCCTCATCAATGGCAACTTTCATAAACTCAAAAAGCTCTTCAAATGAGAGAAGATTCTCTTTTGGAACCCAAGAAAAAGGCTTCTCTGGCATACAGTACTGACATCTGAAGTTACAGCGTTCTGTTACAGAGACACGTAAGTAATCAACTACTCTATCATAACTATCTATTAACATATTTATACCTTCTCTTTATATATCGCAATTATATCCTTTAGAGTTGAAAATATCTTGACCTATGTCAAACTATTTTATTTTCAACTTCAATCTCAACAGTATGGCAAATAATATCATGCAGGGATTTTTTATCTTTTCTATACATACCTGTAAAAAGTCCCAGTAAAATTGTTGCAGAAAAAAGAAACATCACAAAACGAAGGAGTGCTCTCAAAAAGGAGATGTTTTCTAATGTTTTATCATCTACTACCTTAATAGTATAAGCTTTTTTTCCAGGAGTCTGCCCAAATTTAGAGAGCAGTACCGCATAGATTAAACCATAAACACTTACCCCTAGAAGTGGTGCCGTTTGAGAAGCCTGAAATGCTTCTTTTCCATCAAGGACTAAATAAGCTATAATGTAAAGAATAGGTGCATATATCATAAACATATCTGTAATAAATGCTTTTATTTTATCAATACTGTTCGCATACCTTATATTTTTAGATGCTTCACTACTTGTAGTTTTCTTTTTTGTTTTCTTTTTTAGTTTTCTAAATCTCATAAAAAATTATAACTAAATTACTACAAAAAAGAGTGTAATTTTCTCTTAAAAAGGGAGAATTCTAATAAATGTTTTAACGCTACTACTATTTAGCTCTTTACTAAGTGCTAGTATAACTATAAACAGTGATCAGCACAAGTATAGTCTTGTTTTTATTTTAACATTTTAGAAATAAAAAAGCCAAATTTACTGGTCTAGTTTTAGGGGTTCATTATAGAATTTTAAAGGTTTTGAGTTGTTTTCTGTGTGAAGATTAGATTAGAGTTTTAAACTCTAACCTAATGAAGTGGATGGGAAAAACTAGTGAAGATCTCTCCAAACTTGTTTTTTCCAAAGAAGAGCAAAAATAGCAAAGATAATAATATAAATCATTACATTTTTACCAACAGCTTCTCTTTCATGACGTTTTGAATCACCTGAATCTTCAAGATACTCAATAACTTTCTCTGCAGCTTCTGCATTAACACCAACACGTGGCATTGCAGTTCCTTTTAAATAGTTCTGAGGATTTTCAATAAAAGTACTAATATAGTGTTCTCCACGAGAACGAATATATATACTTAAATCTGGAGGTAATTTACCCATATATTTTGTTAAACTATCTTGATATTCAAGAAGCTTTATTTTATGTGCTAAGTTATCTTTTTCATATTTAAAAGTTTTAGTTTCGCCAATTTGACTCCATTTAGCATAATGGTTTGCATGACATCTACCACAGGCAGTTTCAAATGCTATTTCTGGTGTCAAGTCTTCTTTACTTACAGCAATAGACTGTAAGTAAGCAACCATATCAGCTACTTCTTGATCCATATCTCCACCAGCGCCATAAAAAGGTACCATTGGATGCATTTGACCTTTATTTATGTCAAATTTATGCTCAACCATAAGTGCATGAGCAGGGTTTTTGATTAAGTCTGTTAAGAATTTTGCATCAAAAACTGCACCAGCATTACTTAAATCAGGTGGATTAACACCATAAGATTGAGCTGCCATTGTTGGATCCATTGGAGCTGGCATATCAGCAACTTCAATACCGTGACAACCAACACATGCACCAGCACCCATTACGAGTTCTTGTCCACGAACAGCATCACCTTTTTTAGTTAATGCTGGTAAATCATCATATTTAAAACCTTCACTTTCGTGATGTTTATGCATTTGTGAGTGAGCAAAAGGCTCAACAAGATAATAAGTTACTAGTGTAAAGAAAACTACTACAGCTAATATTAATGGTTCTTTATTTTTCATATCTTCTCCTTATACCTTTTTTTCCATCATTGTGATAAATGGAAGTGCTATCCATAAACCAATGAATGTTAGTGCTGCATAAAAACCTATGCTACCAAATGGCTCAACTGGAGGAACTTTACCCATCGCAGTAAGAATAATCATATCAATAAGCATTGCCCAGAACCAGTATTTAAACAATCCACGACGTGATGCAGGAACAGTATTTGGACTTCTATCTAAGAATGGAAGTGCCATAAAAATTACTTGAGCAAAAGCAAATGCCATAAGACCGATGTCAGTTGAGAACGGACGCAGAATCTCATAAGACCATAAGAAGTACCACTCAGGATAAATGTGAGCTGGTGTCTTAAGACCATCAGCAGGATCAAAGTTTACAGGATCCATTGCAAAATCATAGTGAAAGAACACTAAGTAGAAAAAGAATACTAAGTAAATTCCAACAACCATCATATCTTTAGACATAAAGTCATTTGCAAATCTCATAACTCTAGAACCAGCTTTATCACCTTTAAGATATTTTTCAGCTTCTATATCAAAATCAATCTCTTCACCATCTTGATTGTTAACATGAGGAATACGAAGTGCACCGAAGTGAAGTCCGATAAGACCCATAATAGCAACAGGAATAAGAAGAACATGTAACATAAAGAAACGATTTAAGAATGCTTGTGCAGGAACATAATCCCCACGAATCCACTCAACTAAACCAT
>CAZMBK010000052.1:0-8851 GCA_964564315.1 uncultured Sulfurimonas sp. | reverse complement strand
ATCTGGAGAAGAGTCTTTCATAAAATTCAATACACAAAATCACTTTATATAAAAATATTCATAAATTTTTTACTTACTACACCAAAATGTAACCAAACTCTACTATAATTAAACAAATAAACTTAAAGGGCAATAATAATGCAAAAATATAGACAAAAAAAAGGTTTTAAAAAGGCATTCTCTCTTATAGAATTAATGATAGTTATTGTTATTCTTGGTTTACTTGCTGCTATGGTTATGCCAAGTTTGACAGGTAAAGGTGAAGAGGCAAAACGTGATCTTGTATGTGTTCAAATGAAGTCTATTTATGATGGTGCACTCGATATGTATAAAATAAAAAATAGTGTTTATCCATCTACAGAAGAGGGACTAAAAATTCTTACAGAAGATGATTCATATTTTAAAGATGGCAAAATGCCAAAAGATTCTTGGGGGCAGGAGTTTATTTACATAAATGATGAAGGAACTATTGATCTTATCTCTTTTGGTGCAGATAAAAAAGAGGGTGGTAAAGATGAAGGTAAAGATATAAAAATGAGTGAGTGTAAGTAGCATTTAGTGAAGAAGGCTTTCTCTCTTATAGAACTTTTAATCGTTATTGTAATAATAGGTGTTGTTTATACCCTTGCTATTACAAATCTTCAAAATGTATCTAAAGAGAACTTCACCCCTTCCTTAAGTAACTTAAAAGAGTATCTTATCTCTTTTTTAGAAGATGAGACTAAAGAGGTACGCCTTCTCTGTTTAGATGACTGTAGTGAGTGTAGTATCTACAGAGATGAAGAGAAAGTAAAAGATATAGAGAGTTTCTTTGATGATTCTATAGAACGATATAGATACGATTTTTTACAAGGTCCACGACAAATTCGTAATGATGTCTACTTTAACCAAGAGGGACAACAAGAAGATGTCTGTTTCTCTTTTAGTGTAAATAAACATCTTGTGGCAGATCAGGTCATTGTTGTTTATAAAGAAAAAGCCTATGACTACAGCCCCTATTTTGAAAAACCTCTTCGTTACGACTACCTTGAAGAAGCGGTTGATGCAAAAGAGAAACTAAGAGAAGAAGTGATGCAATGATATTTAAGTATAAAGGTATAGACTCCCAAGGGAAAAAAGTAAGCGATAGAGTAGAAGCACTCTCTCTTGATGAAGCTAAAAGTAAAGTAAAAGCAAAAGGTGTCATCTATCAATCACTTACTGAAGATACTCCCGCATTTTATGAAAAGTTTGAGTTTGGAGGAAAGTATAAGGTCCCCCCTAAAGAGTTAGCTTCTCTCTCTCGTGAACTCTCTATGTATATTCGCTCTGGGATCAGTATAGTTTCAGCTCTTAAAATTGTACAAACACACTATGCTAGTAACAAAAAGATGGAACTTTTTTTATCGACAGTAAGTACCCATCTTGATGAGGGACAAAATTTCTATACAGCATTGGAAGCTCAGACTATAGTTGAACTGCCACCTTTTTTCAAAGAGTCTATTAAAGTGAGTGAGAGTGGTGGTATTTTAGATGAAGTACTTTTAGAGCTTTCACGTTTTTTAAAAGAACAAGATAGAATTCATAAGGAGATTAAAGGTGCTTTTGCATATCCCTCTTTTATGATAATTATCTCTCTTGTAATGATAGCTTTTATGCTTACCTTTGTTGTACCACAGATTACAGGAATTTTTGAGAGTATGGATCAAGAGTTACCTATGCCTACACAGTTTGTAATAGCAGCAGGAGATTTCTTCTCAAATAATTTTCAGATGCTTTTAGCTGTAATATTTGCAATAGTTGTTACTTTTGTTACACTTAAGAAAAAGGTATATGCCTTTGCCTATGGTGTTGATAAATTTATGCTTACCCTCCCCCTCTTTGGATCCATTGCCCAAAAGAGTGAACTGGCTCGTTTCTCTTACATCGCTTCTCTACTTACTCGTTCAGGAGTACCTTTTGTACAAACTATAAATTTGAGTGCAAATATATTAAATAACCGTGTAATCAAAGAGCTTTTTGTAGGTGCAAGTAAAAAAGTAGTAGAGGGGAAACTCCTCTCTAAAGCACTTAATGAATCTAGTACAAAAATAGATAATGCTTTTGTACAGTCTATAGCCTTAGGTGAAGAGACTTCACAACTTGAAAATGTACTTACGAATGTTTCAGAACTCTATTTCGAAGAGAATCGCGATAAGATAAGTTTACTTCTTACACTTTTAGAACCAGCACTTATGCTTTTTGTAGGAGGGAGTATAGGTTTTATAGTTGCCGCGATGTTACTTCCAATTTTTTCTATGAGTATTAACTAAGTGAAACGGAGTCGAAGTGCTATTGCACTGCTTATTACTGTTATGTTTGTGATTGTTATTACTGTAGCTATAGGCTATGGTTTAAAACAGGTAAATAGTGCAAGTAGTATAGTTAAAGAGGAGAAGTTTATCTACCAGAGTAGTATTATAGTTGAGGATGTTTTAAACATCTTGAAAACTTCTCCTGATATAGCAAGTGTAATAGATACAAATTCAAGCAGTGATTTCTATATTTTTATGTCACAGGCTTCTTTTATACCCCTACAAATTTCAGGATTTGATATAGTTTTAAAGATAAGTAGTGCAAGATCAAAGTTTAACCCTAAGCAGTTAAATATAAAAAATATTGATTCAATGAGGCTCTTTATGAGTAATCATAATGTAAATAGTCAATATGTAGATCTTTTGTTAGATAGTATTAGCGGAATAAAAGAAGATAATAGTTATAATAGCACAATTTTTGATGAAAATCCTTATCTATTTAGAAACAGTATAGCAAGTTTAGAACAGATCCAAGAGATAAATAAATTTTATACACAAGAGTATAATGATCCATCTTTGAAAAACATAGATTTTAATGAGTTGTTTTATTTTAGTAGTGAGTCAAATATTAGTATAGATCTTAATTATGCAACACCTCTTGTTTGGGAACTGCTTCTTGGTACTACAAAAGAGAGAGCAGAGTTTTTAAGCGATGGTATGGGAAGTTATACACAACTCTCTGATTTAAATCTCGATAGGGATGAAGAGGAAAATTTGAAAAATTTCAAAACAAGTTACTTTGAACCACTACTTTTTGTAGAGATAGAGATTATGCAAGAAAATATGAAATCAAACATTAGTTTTGAGTATGATATAAAAAAGAAAGAGGGATATAACTTTGCTTATGAAATTTAGTAGCAACAAACAAAGAATTTTTTTAGACCCCTCCTCCGGTGAACTAATTCGCATTGTAAAGGGAAAAAAAGTAGATATTATTTTATCTCCTTCCATGTACTGGGTAAAAAAGATTTCTCTGCCAGTAAAGAGCGTTCGAGAGGTAAAAAAATTGCTTCCTTCAATTTTTGAAGACTCTTTGCCTGTGGGACATTACTCCTACTATGCTTATAAAAGTGAAGATGAGTTTATTGCTTTTGCTTATGAAGATAAAAAAATTCTTGAAGCAATTCAGAAGGCAGGTATAGCAACTGCACAAGTTGGAGCAATATATTTCGCACAGAGTGAGTTTGAGGGGATTAAAACAGTAGTTCAAGTGAGTGAGACAACTGGACTTTATGTTAAAGACAAACTGCTTCTTTTAGCACCAATTACTTGGTTTAAAGAGAGTGAGAAGCTTTCATTTGATGGATTAAAACTCTCAAAGCATAGAATACATCTACAACAGTATGGGCATATCATTGATCCAAAAAGTCTTTATAAAATAGGTATAGTGCTCTCCCTATTTGCCCTCATTCTTGGAGGTGAACTTTTTATAGCAAAGAGTAAACTTCAAGATATAGAAGCAAAAAAAGAGGAGATATTCTCAAAGTACAAACTGCAATCATCAACTTTGCAAAACGAAGCAAGTCTAAAAAAATATACGAAAATATATACAACGCAAATAAAACTACGAAAGTATTTATCACTCTTTTTAAAATTACATCTTAAAGAGGGTCAAAAAATAGTGCTTATTGATTATAAAAATAGAATTTTAAGTATAACTATCGGTGGTGTAAAAAAAGGGATGGGTGAGAGTATTGTTTCTATGTTAAAACGAGAAAAAGTAGAGCATAAAGTCTCTTTCCATTCAGAGTCTATGAAAGTGGAGATAAAATTATGAATCAGATAAATCCACTTCAGATTGGCGGACTTCTTCTTGTCGTTATACTTTTTTTGTTTTTTAAACTGAATGCTGTTCAGAATGAAATAGTAGAAGCAGATCAAAGTTTTAAAAAGAGTGAAAAACTTGCTCTTGATGTTAGTGCCTTAAAAAATATTTATGCCGATAAAAAAAGAACGCAGAAGCGCTTGCAAAAGATTTTCTCAAATAGAAAATTGCATACAGCAAATCTAAAAATTAAAGAACAAAAAAAATTACTCAAAGTAAGTAGTGAGAGTATAGATACATCTGCATTAAACTATCTTATGGGTAAGATTTTAAATGATTCTTACAATATAACAACACTGAAAATTAAGCAGTTGAGCAAAGAGAAAGCTTCTCTTGAGATGGAGATAAAATGGTAAAAAAACTACTAAAATTTTTGAGCTACTCTCTCTTTTTTATTTTTGCACTCATTCTTTTTGTACCAAAAAATAGTATTTACTATTTTGCTGAAGAGAATTTAAAGCAGTTTGATCTTGTAATCTCTAATGAAAGTTTGGAAGATAATTTTACTACACTTAAAGTGAAAAACTTAGAGATTAGTGCTAAATCCATAGATGCTGGAGTAGTAGAAGAGTTAGATCTTACCCTACTCCTTGTTTATAATAAACTACTCTTTACAAATATAGAACTCTCTTCATTAGTAGAATCTTACCTCCCCTCAAAGATAGAAAATTTGGAAATTTCCTATACTCTTTTAAATCCTCTTTTTGTAGAGGGTAAGAGCAAAGGTGTATTTGGAGATGCTCACATGTTCTTTAATCTTCAAACACGAGAGCTTAGTGTCTCTTTACACCCTTCAAAGAAGATGTTTAGTTCTTATAGAAACTCCTTGAAGTACTTTAAGAAATCTGCAACAGGAGAGTATGTTTATGCAAAAACTTTCTAGTAAAAAACTACTGGCAATACTTTTTACACTTCTGACTCTTCTAGTTTTAGCTAAGGCTGTAGCTACATTTATCTGGTGGTATCTTCCTAGTAAAGGGGTAGAACTTGCTGAGAAAAAGTCATATGGCATTAGCTACCAGAGAGTAGATTTTAAAAATATGCTTACAAAAGCAAAAGTAACAAAAGAGTCTCTCTTAGCACAAAAAAAGGAGACAAGTAGTACATCTTTGAGTATTAACAACCTTATACTGAAGGGACTTTATGGAAATGAGAGTTATGGTTATGCTATTGTTGCGAAGAAAGCTACTCCAAAGAAGACTGAGATTATAGCCGTTGGAGAACTTTTTGAGGGATATAAGCTCTATATGATAGAGCTTAATCAAGTAGTATTCACAAAATCTTCAAAAGAGTATGTATTAAAGCTTACAGAGAGTGAAATAAAAAACTCACAACGTATCAACAGAGTGAAGCGAAAAAAATCTTCCAATAGAAGTAGTGCTAATGCTGAAAAAGAGGTTACTCGTGCAGATATAAATAGTTATGCAAAAAATCCTTCAAAAATTTGGAAGGATATCTCTATAGTGCCACTCAAAAAATCTGGAAAAATAGTAGGATTTAAGGTAACAAGAATTAAAAAAGGCTCAAAAATGGCAGAGCTTGGGCTTGAAAAAGGGGATGTTATTATAGAAGCAAATAACATTAAACTCTCATCTTTTAAAGATGCAATTAAACTTTACAAAAACATAAATAAACTTGACACTATCTCTTTGATAGTAGAGAGAAACAATGAAGAGAAGGAAATAATATATGAGATTCGTTAAAACACTATTTTTAGTACTACTTTTGTCACTATCACTGAGTGCAAGGGAGCAGGTTAATGTAAATTTTTCAGATTTACAAATAAATGATTTTATCAAGTTGATTTCAAAAATAACACATAAAAATATACTTATCAACAATAAGATAAATGGAAGTGTAAATTTTGTCAGTACAACACCTGTATATGATGATGAGCTTATTGGTATATTAGTCTCTGTTTTAGAGTCTAAGGGGTATACTCTTGTACCTAAAGGTTCTATTTATGAAGTTATTCGTTCTACAGAGGCTGCAAAACATAATGTAAAAGTTGAGAGTAGTGGAAAAAAACTTTCAGGTTCTATTATGGTGACACAGGCTATTCATGTAAACTCGGAAAATGTAGATGTTGTTGCTGCAAAAGTGCGTTATCTTATCTCTAAAACGGCTAAACTTATGACTATGAAAGAGAGTAATACTATACTCCTTACAGATTATCCAAGTAATATAGAGACAATTAAGAGAGTTATTCGAGATATAGATATGGATAATGAATTTATTGTCAAAATTGTTCCTATTAAGAATGCTAATGCTAAAAAATTACAAGTAAGACTCTCTGATATCAGTAAGTCAATTTTTAACCAAAAAGTTTCAAGCAATATAGTAAAAATAATCTTAGATGAAAATATCAATGGAATTATAGTAGTAGGTCTCAAGAAAAATGTAAAAGAGATCCTTAAACTTATAAAGAGTATGGATGTTGAGTCTCACTCTGCAAATGGGGTACAAATTTTTGAACTAAAAAATTCAGATGCTAAAGCTGTAGCTACATCTCTAAATGAGATTATTACAAAGCAAGTTTTTTCTGATCCTTCACTGAAACCAAACATCTCAGCAAATGAGGAGATAAACGCTATTATAGCTATTGGTGACCCTATGATTATTAAAGGGATAAAGCTTATTATTGATGAGTTAGATAAAGAAAAATATCAAGTTTATGTAAAGGCAAAAATTGTAGAGATCAATAAAAATAATAGTGCAGATATAGGTGTTAAGTATGGACTCTCCTTAGGTGATGTTACCTCTTCTGGTCTTTATGCTATGAGTGCTAACTTTGGTGCAGACTCTCTTACTGCTGCAGCGACTACAGCAGTTTTAGACTCACTGGGAAGTATAGGAAGTTCTGCTAGTTCTGCTTTAGCTTTAGGTGCTACTATAGACTTTTTAGAACAAAATGGGGCGGCTAAGTCTATCTCAAATCCTTCTATCCTTTGTGTTAATAATAAAGAATCATCTATCTATGTTGGAAAAACAATCTCTATCTCAACAGGTACTATCTCAAATGCTAACCTTGGTTCAGGACTGACAAGTTCTTATAAACGTGAGGATGTTGGGCTTACACTGAAGATTAAACCACGTGTATCCTCAAAGGATAAAGTAACATTAGATGTTGAAACTGTTTTAGAAAATGTACTTGATGATGGGAGCAATAATGCTTCAGGGCAACCTGTAACATCAAAGCAAGAGGTAAAAACTCAAGCAATTTTACGTCATGGTGAGAGTATTATTATTGGTGGACTTGTTAAAACATATGAGCAAACATCAGTAAGTAAAGTTCCTATTCTTGGAGATATTCCTTGGATAGGAGAGTGGCTTTTCTCTTCAAAATCAACAAATGAAGAACAGGATAACCTTGTTGTTATTTTAACACCTTATGTTATAGATAAGAGTGAAAACCTTTCACAACTGCAAAAAGATTTAGGTATGTTAGAAAAAATGCAAAAAGAGTATAACTTGAAAGTGTTTTCTGATCTCGAAAAAAAGAAAGAACTCAAAGAGGCAGAGTAAGTGATAACTATAGAGACACTTCATAACTTAAAGTTAGAGGTTTATGAACCCAAAGAGTTAGAGACAGAGATAAGTGTAAAAAATTATCTTCTTTTTAGTGAATATGATGGAGTAGTGAGTGCATTTACTTCTGAGAGATATTTCGCTGAGGCGAGTAACTACTACTCTAAACTAGAAGTACCCTACCCTTTATGTATGCTCAATGAAGACTCTTTCGATAGACTCTATAACCGTTTTTTAGAACTTCGAACAGATAAAGCGATAGAGACAATGCAAGAGGATAGTGAGAATGAGGATGAAGAGGATATTTCTCTTACTGATTTTCTTCGTACCTCTAGTGATATTCTTACAAGTGAAGAGTCTGCTCCTATTATCAAGTTTGTGAATGCTCTGTTTTATCAAGCAGTAAAAAAGCGAGCTTCTGATATTCACATAGAAGTACAAGAAAAAAAGGGTGAAGTTCGTTTTCGTATAGATGGGATGCTTACTAAAAATGCAGATTTGGACAAGAAAGTAGTAAGTCTTATAGTAAGTCGTATAAAAGTTATATCTAACCTTGATATATCTGAGAAAAGAATACCTCAAGATGGACGTACCCAGATCAAGATTGCTGGTGAAGTTTTAGATGTTCGTGTCTCAATCCTTCCAACTTTTTATGGAGAACGTGTCGTTATGCGTATGCTTATGCAGAGTTCTCAAATTCCTCAAATAAATGAGTTAGGCTTCAATGATTCACTTATCGATGATGTAAAAAAATTGCTTCGTTCTTCTCATGGAATTATCTTAGTAACAGGTCCGACAGGTTCAGGTAAGACAACATCTTTACACTCATTTTTACGAGAGGTTGAAAAACCAGAAATGAATCTCATAACAGTTGAAGATCCTGTAGAGTACAAGTCAGATAATATTGCACAGATTCAAGTGAATGAGAAAGTGGGGCTTACCTTTGCTTCAGCACTCCGTTCTATACTCCGACAGGATCCTGATGTTATTATGATAGGGGAGATTCGTGATGAGGAGACAGCTGCTATTGCCGTTCGTGCAGCACTGACTGGACACTTAGTATTTTCTACCCTTCACACAAACTCAGCAGCAGCTACTATATCGCGTTTAGCAGATATGAATGTAGAACCTTTCTTAATAAGCTCTTCACTCTTAGGTATTCTAG
>CAZMBK010000051.1:0-8999 GCA_964564315.1 uncultured Sulfurimonas sp. | reverse complement strand
TTATGTTTCATTGGTTAGAAAAACACCCGTTCTTTTTCGCGGTAGGTGTATTTGTTGTTATTGCTTTTGCAGGTTTAATTGAAATTGTTCCAAACTTTGCACAGGCATCACGTCCTGTAATCGGAACGACTCCATACTCTACTTTAGAGTTAGCTGGTCGTCACGTTTATATTAAAAATAGTTGTAATGCTTGTCATTCACAACTTATTCGTCCATTTAAATCAGAAACTGACCGTTATGGTCACTACTCTTTAAGTGGTGAGTATGCATATGACCGTCCATTTCTTTGGGGTTCTAAAAGAACTGGTCCAGATTTACACCGTGTAGGTAACTACAGAACAACTGAGTGGCATGAGAATCATATGAAAGATCCTGCTAAAATTGTTCAAGGTTCTATTATGCCTGCATACCCATGGATGTTTACAAATAATGCAGATATTGACACTGCATTTGCTGAACAGTTAACTGTTCAACAATTTTTTGCTGTTCCTTACAATAAAGCTGTACCTATGAAAGATGGTTCAACTACAACTGTAAAACTTGGTAAAAGTATTGCAGAAGCACATGCTATGGCACTTGCTGAAGCAGAAGAAGTTGCATCTAAAATGAAAGATCAAGATGTTAAAGATGCAGTAGCACGTGGGGAAATTCCAGAAATTGTTGCTTTAATTGCATATCTAAACTGTCTTAAGTAAAGAGGAATTGTAGTGGAATTGAATGAATTAGCTGGTTATGGATATTTTTTTGCGACACTGTTTTTGGTAGTAGCTACTTACTCGTATATCTATCATCTTTATTCAAAGAAAAAAGATGCAACTGGTGTTGATTATGAACACTACAGTGATATGGCACTAAAAGATGATATAGGGGATACTCCGGTAAAACCTATATTAGATGAAAAAGAAAAATAGGAGAGATATATGAAGAATCTTTATCTTTGGGGAGTTATCGTTACTATTGCAATGTTGGGAGCAACATATGTAACAGTAGGTTACCAAAAAGGTGGTCTAAACGGCGATATTGTAAATATGCTTGCTATTGCAGGTGCTGTTGCACTAATAATTATTACAGTCTTTGTTGTAATTAAGTATGTTCGTCAAATGCAAACAGATACTGCAGATGGTGAATTAGCAGCAGAGTCTTGGGATGACATTGGTGAATATAAAAACCCTGTACCTTTTGGTTGGGCAATTATGTTTTTAGGTACTATGGTTTGGGGAATGTGGTATTTCTTAATTGGATATCCAGTAAATGCATTTTCTCAAATTGGTCAGTACAATGAAGAGGTTGCTGAAAAAACTGCAGCTTTTGAAAAGCAATATGCAAATGTTAGTGGTGATGAACTCGTAGCTATGGGTGAGTCAGTATACTTAGTTGAGTGTGTTGCTTGTCATGGTCTTAATGCTGATGGTAATAGTGAAACAGATGCTGCAGACTTAAATGTACGTATTTCGAAAAAAAGTGTTAAACATGTTATTGAACATGGTTCAAATAACCAACTACTTGGTTCAGAAATGCCGATGCCAGATCGTAACGGTCTTTTTAATATGAATAGTGGTGCTTTAATTACTGATGCTGAAATCGCTGCTGTATCTGCTTATGTTGCAGATGGTATGGATGCTTCTAATACTGCTGGTGCTGAAGCATTTGCTGGTGTATGTTCTTCATGTCATGGTGCAGATGGTAAAGGTATGGAGTATGTTGCTCCAAATATCGCTGAGTGGAGTGCACCATTAATTACTAATGTATTAAATCATGGTAAAGTTGGAGCAATCGGTAAAATGCCAGCTATGGACAGACTAAATAAAAAACAAAAAGAAGCTATTGCTGCTTATGTTACTAGTTTAGTACAAGAAGGAGAATAATATGAATGAAAATAGAAGTATTTTTGCTCTTGATGGCATTACAGGTATGTTAATCGCTACTGCTCTTTTGTTAGGTATTCTTGCATTCTTAACTATTGGTGCAATTAATGTGCAACAAGGTAGTGCGGAAAATTTTTACAAAATTAAAGATGAAACATCAATTCAACGTATTAGTACTGATAATGCTAAACATGTTGTAGATGTTAAATTAAAATAAGGAGTGTAGAGATGGAAAAAATTATTTCATGGGGTCTTCTTTTGATGGCTGCTTATACACTTTATGCTGTGACTTTAGGTCAACACATGTACGTAGGTTAGGAAAGTTCTGTTGAATATTTCTAAAGGAGGGCTTTATGCCCTCATCCTCATAACCTTACTTCAATCACAACTGTTTGCAGAATATTTATATAAAGATGACTTAATACATAACAACAAATTTACGGAAGAAGTAAATAGTATTGGTAGTGATTTATACAAACAAACAAATATTTCTTTAAAACTTTTAATGTTAAAAAGTATTCCAGAAGATTTGACTGTATATGAATACGAACAAAAAATTCTAAAAGAATTTACTGAACCAACAATATTACTGACTTTTTCAGAAAAAAATAGATTTGTTGATATAGAAACGAATGATGAATCTTTATATAAATATTTTAATAAAAAGCAAGTATTAAGTCCTGTAACATCTTATGTTCAAGGTCTTATGATGGCACTATTTTATGCTCAAAATTTCGATGATTTTATCTCTATTATAAAAAATAATGGTGGTACTATTTTACCACTACTGGGTGGAAAAGCAAAAGCAGATAGATTACATGGAAAATATTCAGCTGCAATGTTTAACGGTTATTTAGATATAGCCCAGCAAGTTTCTAAAGCTAAAGGGGTAAAACTTGCAAATGGCTATGATAGTAGCACAAATCAAGATACACTTTTTTATGTAAAGTTATTGTTTTACAGTGTACTTTTATATGCTATAATTATGTATATAAGAAGATTTATTTATAGAAGAAGGCATAAAGATGAGCATTTTAAAAAGTGGTAAACTATGGCCTTATGCCATAGGAATAGCGATTACTATGGTATTTGGTTTTTGTGTAGCAACAGTTGTTGTAACAAGTCAAGCTGATATTCAACCGAGTGATGATTATATGACTTATTATCAAGATGCTGATGCAAATGTAAACAGTCTTATAAACTCTCGAATTGCCTTTGATAAAAAGTATAAGATTGAGTATATTACAGATGGGATTAGTAAAGATAATACAACAATAGAGTATAAATTAACTGACCTTAATGGAAAACTTATTAGTGATGCTGTTATGATTGTAGCAATTACAAGACCAGAAACACATGAGTTCAACCAAAAGCTAAATAATCCAAAAATAGAAAATGGAGTTTATAGTTTTAGTAATGTTAAATTTCCAAAAGAAGGTATTTGGAATATTGTTGTTAAAGTTGTTCGAGGTAAAGATAGTAGATTTTTTAATCTCAAAGCTGACACCAGATATAAAGCAGTTACACAATATTAATCTATGGATAAAAAGACCATAGTGCTTCCCTCTGCTCGTGCTATACGGCATGAGCAATTTCTCTTAAGTAATGACTCTCTATTTTTACCAAACTACATAACCATGAGTGAATTCTTATCTAAACTCTGTATAGTTAATGGGTACAGAGCTATAGATGATGATAGTAGAATTTTACTTCTTTTAGAAGCATCTGATTTTCAAGCTTTTTCCTCCTTGAAGATAGAGAGAAACTTTTTTACTTTTGTAAAAAACAGTACGTATATATTTAAGTTTTTCAGTGAGTTAAGTGCTGAATTATATGATATAAACAACTTAAGTACAGCTGATATATATGGTGAGTACGAGGAACATATAACGATACTTATTGAGCTTTATAAACGTTATGAATTACTCTGCCATGAAAAAAGATATCTTGACAAAATATTCCTTCCAAAGCTCTATACATTTAATGACTCTTATGTAAAAGATATAGATGAAGTCTTGCTTCATGTAGATGGACATCTGACAAATTTTGAGCTAGAACTTTTAGAAAAATCTACTCAATTTACAAGAGTAAAACTTCTTTTTAAAACATCCATATTTAATAGTAAAATGCAAGAAAAATTTAACTCTTTGGGTTTTATACTTGAAGTAGGTTATGACTATTTTTTAGATTTTAATAAAAAAGAGATACTCCAAACGAGTAAAATAGTAATAAATAAAAATCTTACTTGTCATAGTTTTAGTGAGACACTCCTCCAAGTAGCCTTTGCAAAGCAGAAAATATATGAGTTCGTAAAAAAAGGGTATAAGAGTGAAAATATAGCACTGATTTTACCAAATGAAAAGATTGCAGAGATATTAAAAAGTTTTGACTCTAAAGCAAATCTAAACTTTGCAATGGGAGAATCTTACACTCAAACTAAACTTTATAAAAAATTACAAGCAACACTGCAACTCATAGAGTTAGACTCTGTTGAGAATGTTGCTAGGGTGGAGCGAGTAGGTGATGAGCTCTACTCTATTATTTTGAGTAGTTATTACAAGGAACTTGAGACAAGTTATTTTGTTTCTTTGTTGGAAAAAATAAAAGACTCTTTTAGCCAAAAAATAGAGGTGAAAATATTTGAAGAGGAGCTCTACCGTTTTGAAAAGGTTCTTCCCTCTATGGAAGGAATGAATGTAAAGTCTCTACTCAAACTTTTTATGCAACGTTTAGCCTCAAGAAGTATTGATGATATACGAGGTGGAAAGATAACCGTTATGGGAGTACTAGAGACACGTAGTGTTCACTTTGATGCTGTAATTATTTTAGACTTTGATGATAAAAATGTTCCCAAACGTAGCGATAAAGATATGTTTTTAAATACACAGGTAAGAGAGTTTGCGGGACTTCCTACAATGAGCGACAGAGAGAATCTTCAAAAGCACTACTATAGTATGTTAATAAATGCGAGTAAAGAGGTAGCACTCTCATATGTGAGCTCTTCTGAGAGTAGTGCTTCTCGTTTTTTAAAACAGTTAGGAATACAAGAGAGTGAAAACTACAGTGAGTCTCATCTCTCAAATATTCTCTTTAGTAAAGATTTACAAGAGCCTTTTTTCTTTAAAGATATATCGTATCTCCATAGTTTTAAAAACAAAACACTTTCTGCGACAAAGTTAAAATCCTATCTTACATGTAAGCGACAATATTACTTTAGATATATAGAAAGTATTGAACGCCATGATATCCCTAGAGATACACCTCAAGAGTATGAGATAGGTAATGTAGTCCATGATGCACTTAAAGAACTTTATAGTAAAAAAGATCACTATTTAGATGTAGAAGCACTCAAAAGCGATCTCTATAGAGAGCTAGATAATGCATCTAAAAGTAGTGAGTTAGATAAGTATCTTATAGCATTACAAAAACGAAAGTTAGAAAAGTTTTGTGAGCTAGAAGTTGAAAGATTTAAAGAGGGATGGAGAGTTTATAAAGTAGAGCAGAATATGAAACTTTTTATGGATGGACTTACATTAGAAGGTCGTATTGATAGGATAGATGTAAAAGATGAAGCATATGAAGTTCTTGATTATAAAACAGGAAAATATGCACTTTACTCAAAAAATAATTTTATGGATGCCAAAGATTTTCAGATGGAGTTTTACTCTCTTTTGGTAGCTAGTACGGGTAAAGTAAGAGGGTGTGGTTTTTATGACCTAAGTGAGTCCAAGATTGTTGCAGAGAAATTCTTAGAAGAGAAACTAGCTGTTTTAACTGCACATATTAAAGAGTTAAGCACTATTGAGTCCTTAGATACTCAAATGTGTGAAGAGGAGTCCTCTTGTCTCTTTTGTGAGTTTAAACTGCTCTGTGGGAGAGCATAGTTTAGTAGTTGTATCTTTTTGCAAATGAATTACGTTTAGAGATGCTTTTACATTTAGTAAATATAGTGCTAAATATATAGCTATTTGCTAAAAGTAGTGCTGCATAAATATAACTAATCTCAATTTGCATTGCATTGAGCATTGTATATCCGATGTAACTTGTAAGTGTCATAATAAGGACTTGGAGTGAAAGATAAATTCTTGGTAAAAGTTGGGAGTTTGATCTTCTATCGTGGTAAGGGTTTCTAGCATTCATATTTTTACCTTTTGCATTTAAAATATTTAATATCGTTTTATTAAGACAATTATAGCAAAAAATATAAAATAATAAAAATTATTATTTCAAATGAGAATTATAGATTTTTCTAATACTATATTGAAGTTGGTTTGATATAATAGTTTTATTTTTAAAAAGAGGATTAAAATGTTTAAAAACAATCTCGCTTATGAAGCAAGTGCTGGAAGTGGTAAAACTTTTATGCTTGTGGTTCGTTATCTCTCTCTCCTTTTTAGTGGTGCCGAACCATCTAAAATACTAGCACTAACATTTACAAATAAGGCTGCTCGTGAGATGAGTGAGAGAATCGTTGAAACACTCGAAGAGTTAGAGTTTCGTGGTGAACTTAATGAGATAGTAAAAGTGACAGGAGTCTCAAGAGAGAAACTCTTAGAAGAGAGAGAGAGGGTTTTAGCTCATTTTTTAAATGCCCATACAAAAATCATGACTATAGATAGTTTTTTTACACAAATACTTAGAAAATTTTCATTGTATGCTTCTCTCATGCCAGACTTTTCCACTTTTGCATCACAACATGAGCAGAAACTATTGAGCCGTTTTTTAAAGGAAGTACGAGAGAGTAAGATGCAAGGGACTCTTATTGAGCTCTCTTTAAACTCAGGGATGAAGCTCAATAGCCTTATAAAGTTACTCGAGGAGTTTTCTGCAAAAAAAGAGGAGTTAGCTAAGATTAGTTTTTCTCTTCAAAATAGAGATCAATTAGAGCAAAGAGCAATGGAAGCACTGAAGCATTTAGAGCAGATAGTCTCTAACTGTAAAGGGGCATCTGCAACACTAAAAAAAGTGGTAGTTGCAAAAAATTTTAGTGAGTTACGAGCGAAGAGTTGGGTTGTTAAAGAGTCTTTGGAGTACTGGGTCTTTAAAAAATGTTTTACTTTGGAGATGAATCAGCAACTTCACATTATACAAGAGTCACTTAAAGAGTTTTATGAGATAGAAGAGCAAAGATTTTTTTATACTCTTAGGGAGTTTATAGCACTTTATGAATGTGCAAAAAAATCGCTCTACATTGAAGATAGTGAGTTGAGTTTTTCAGATGTAACAACTCTTGTCTATGAGATACTCCATCGCATTGACGATAGTGAATTTTTATATTTTCGACTCGATGCAAAAATAGAGCATATGCTTTTAGATGAGTTTCAAGATACAAGTATAGTACAGTATGAGATACTTAAGCCTCTTATAGAAGAGATAACTTCAGGTGCAGGAATATTTGAAAATGGGAGCTTCTTTTTTGTTGGGGATGTAAAGCAATCTATTTATAGATTTCGTGGTGGTGTCTCTGCTCTGTTTGGTGAAGTTGTTAAACAAAATGGTACGCAAGTAGAGAAGTTAAGAGTAAACTATAGGTCACAAAAAGAGGTCATAGAGTTTGTCAATAGAACATTTCAAGAGAAGATAGAGAACTATGTTTCTCAGTTTGTTCGAGAGGAAGCAGATGGTGGTTATGTCGAGGTTATTCAAAATGAAGAGATACTCAAAGAGGTAACACAGCAAGTAAAAAAGTTGCTTAGCATGGGGGCAGATGAAAATAATATAGCGATTTTATCTGCTACAAATAAAGATGGAGAAGAGATAAAAAATAGCCTTGAAGCAGATGGTATAGAGGTTGTAACAGAGATTACAACAAAGCTCATAAATCAAAAAAGTGTAAAGGCATTACTAGAGTACCTTAAATACCAGCGTTTTAATAAAGAGATTTATAAAGAAAACTTTTTTGCACTTATATCTGCAAAACCTCAAAAAATAAGTCGGGTAGATCTTACACAAACTAGTTTACTAGATGTTGTTAAAAATGCCATAGAGAAGTATAAGTTAGCACATGATGATTTTCATCTACTGCGTTTTTTAAATGTTATTTCAAATTATAGTGATGTAGAAGCACTTCTTTTTGAGTATGAAAGGCTTGATACTACGGCAGCTATTTCTGATGTCAGTGGAGTGAGAGTTTTAACTGTACATAAGTCTAAGGGTTTAGAGTATGAGCATGTTATTATTATGGATAGACTCAAAGAACCACCTACTACGAGGGGTAAAATTATTTATGAGTATGAGGGCATTTCTCTTGAGTCTGTTTATCTACGCTCTAGTGGAAGAGAGAGTGTTGACAGTAGGTATGAGAGAGCACTAGCAAAGGAGCAGAAACTTGTTCGAGAAGATAGTTTAAATGCACTTTATGTTGCATTTACCAGAGCAAGGGAACATCTAATTATTGTGCAGAAACCTGAAAAATCAGCATTCTCTTTTTTAGACTTAAAAGTTGAAAGTTTTGGAAAATTAGTATTACAAAAAGGAGAAGAAGAGAAAAAGAAAGCTCTTCCTCCTGTAGAATTTAAAGAGTTTTATTATGGATCTCAAAGTGATTTACTTGAAGTAGAGAGTGAGAGCGAAACAAATTTTGATGCTATTAACTTCGGAATTGCCTTGCATTATATGTTAGAGATGATGGCTGATTTTACAAAAGAGAGTCTAGAGCCTGCAAAAAATATGATGATAAATAAATTTGGTTTCACTCTTGATACAAGTGCGATAGAAGATATTGTACATCGTGTAAGTTTGTTTTTAGAGAATCAAGCTGTTAGGGAGTTACTAATAGGTAAGCACTATAAAGAGAAAGCACTTCGCTATAAAAATAATTTGCGGTATGTAGATTTACTTATAGAAAAAGAAGATGATAGTTTTGTGGTTATAGACTATAAAAGTTCTTTTGCTTTTAGTGAACACCATCATAAGCAAGTACGCTACTATGCAGAAGCCATAGAAGCGATAAGTGGAAAAAGTGTAAAAGGCTTTATCTGCTATTTATTAGCAGATAAAATCAAAGTAATTCCTGTCTAGTAGAGAGAATGAAACTCACTGTTTTGCGCCTTTTTTCTTTTAAAAATTAAATGTTTGTGTTTTAAATATTTTAAATTCAGTTGCTACTTTCTCATTTTCAAGATTAAGTTTTTT
>CAZMBK010000050.1:0-9316 GCA_964564315.1 uncultured Sulfurimonas sp. | reverse complement strand
TATGAAAAAGAGGGTATAAATGCCATTACCATAGATGTTTTAGAAAAGGAGCTTGCTACATTTATGGATGAGGGAACGCTACTTATGAGTCTAAAGCTTTCTCGTGATAAAGAGAGACTCAAGAGCTTTATACAAAATAGACTTCTTCCTGATACTCTCTTTTTTAAATTAATAAAGATGTACTCTTGGAGTGGTGAAGATTTTTTTGAAAATGATGATAATCGAGATGTGAGTGCAGCATTTATCTCGCGTTTTTATGAAAATATAGAGAGAAATCATAATGTACAGTATGCTACTACAGGATTTATTCATCTTGTTTCACAAACAAAAAGCACTGAGCTTTTAAATGCTATTGTATCACTGCAACCTATAAAAATACACCCTAAAATAGTCTCAACAATTTTGAGAAGTGAGTATTGTGATGCTGAGATGCAGGAGCGGTTTTTCCATAAAAATAATGAAGAGATAAATGAAGCACTCACTTGCAATAGATATCTTAAAATCTCTATTATAGAAGCATTTCTTAAAGATAAAAGGCTGGCTCAGAGTATGGCAATTAACATTTTCTTAGATGCCAAAAAATTTCAACTTCTTTTTAGCTATAAAGAAGCTTTAGCCCTGAATGAGACATTGAGTGAAGTTATGCAAAATAAGTTACTTGATTTAGAAAACAGTGAAGTAAATAGAGCACTGAGTGAAAATAAAAAATTAACACAAAAAAGCATAGAGAGACTTTTAGAGTTTAAGGATGCAGAGATACTTACTTCTCTTTATTCTAACTGCCGTATGCCTGTGTCCCTTTTGGAAAGTGCTTATGAAAATGGTGTATATTTTGAGTCTTTAGCCCAAAATGAAGCGACACCAGTAGAGATACTTTACCAGTTACAACTTGATAGTCGATATGAACGGTACGTAAAAACAAATAGTGCATTTGGAAAGCATATACAGAGTGAAAATATAGGATGGTTAGTATAAGATGAATGCAAAAGATTTAACACAAAGTTTGAGTGCACTTGTTGCACAAAAAGTGCCTACTTTTTTGTGGGGTGCACCTGGGATTGGAAAATCTTCTATAGTGAAACAGATAGCAGAGGCTAAGGGAATAGGGTTTGTAGATTTGCGTTTAGCACTTATGGATCCAACAGATCTTAAGGGAATACCTTTTTATGATAAAGAGAGTCATACAGCTCTCTGGGCTCCACCTGCATTTTTACCTCAAGAGGGAGAAGGAATACTCTTTTTAGATGAATTAAACTCTGCTGCACCATCTGTACAATCTTCAGCTTATCAGTTAATCCTTGATAGAAGAGTAGGAGAGTATGAGCTTCCTAAAGGGTGGGCTATCGTAGCCGCTGGAAATCGCGAGGGTGATAGAGGGCTTACATATAGAATGCCTGCACCACTTGCAAATCGCTTTGTTCATTTTGAGCTTGAAGTTGATGTTAATGCTTGGAGAGAGTGGGCATATAGAAGTAAGATGGATGAAAAAATTATTGCTTATATATCTTACAAAAATGAACATCTTTTTACCTTTGATGCGAAGAGTGATAGTAAAAATTTTGCAACACCCCGCTCATGGGAGTATGTAGGCAAGGTTTTAAACGCAGGCGTAGATAAATCACTTCTATTAGAAACACTGAGTGGAACAGTGGGTAAAGAGGTGGCAGTAAGCTTTTTACAGTTTATCAAAGTTGCTATAAATCTTCCAGATATTGAGATGATTCTTGAAACAGGTGAGGGAGAGTTCCGCGAGGAGGTAGATGTGTTATATGCACTTAGTAGTGGTCTTGTGAGTGCTTATTTAAAACTACAAGATGAAAAAAGATTAGATAATCTTTTAAGGTACACATTAGAGATGCAGAGTGAATTCTCTGTGATGGTTGTACAGGATCTCCAACGTGCAGGGATAGATATGCAACACTCTGAAGTTTTTAAAGAGTGGGTGAAAAAATTTGCTTATCTTTTAGAGTAAATTTCCTTAATTGAAGAGATACCTTCATGCTCTTGATAATATACATTAAGAAGTTGATTGAGTCTGTTGTGGTTAAAACGCCAAAAAAGTTTACTATCAAAATCACTATGTTCTGTCATTGCTAAAAAAAGTTCTTGAGCACTAAGCTCTCCTTTTGTCTCCTCAATTACCTGAAGCATCAAGTGATTGAGTGCATTTTGTGCTTCTTGCGTTTTATCATCATCTTCTAATGCTTTATTCGGTAAAAAAGCCCAAATTTTCCATATACTTGCTCCTAATGAGAGGAGAAAAAATATCATCATCCATGTTGAAGTCTCTATTTCCATTCTGTTATGCCTTTTGTAAATATTTATTAAAAACTACTTCTAACTCATCTGTATCTATAGGTTTACCGACAAAACCATCCATTCCTGCTTGTAAGAACATCTCTTTATCTGTATCTAAAACACTTGCTGTAAGTGCAACGATAGGGGTAAAAATAAGTGCTCGATTTTTCTCGTACTCTTTTATCTGTTGCATGGCTCCTATACCGTTAAGTTCAGGCATGTTCTCATCCATTAGAACAAGGTCGTAGCTATTTTCTTTAAACATTTTTACGGCCTCTACACCATTATTAGCGATTTCATACTCTAAACCATAATCATCTAATATAAGGCTGATAAGCATCTGATTTGTTTTGTTATCTTCAGCAACTAAAATATTACCACTGTATTGTACTTCTTCACTCTCTTGTTCTTGACACTCTTTCTCTTGAGTCCGAATATTTTCAAGCCCAACATCGTTGATTGCTTCAACAATGGCAGTTGGTACAAAAGGAGCATAGAGCGCTTCAATATGAGGTAAATTTGCAAGTTTAATAGCAGAAGTCCTTAGCATAGCGATGGATGGTCTTGTACTCATAACAACCTCTTCATTATAATCATCATCAGGGATAAAGAAGAGTACATCATATCCGGACTCTTGGTAGCTATCTAACTCTAGTAAATTTTCTATGCCAAAGTCTTGAAGGTATTTTTTTATAAGCATAGATTGAGATGGTGAATTATGTGAACTATTGAGTATTGCAAAAGTATATTTATTTATTTTTTGTGCATCTATAAGAGAGAGAGGCTCTGGATTTAAAATTTTAATAGGAAGTGTAAGTGTAAAAATAGATCCGCGATTCTCTTCACTTATGAGTGTTAGTTTACCCTCCATAAGTGCTGCGAGTTTAGAAGAGATAGAGAGTCCAAGACCTGTACCTCCATATTTTCTTGTAGTAGAACCATCTGCTTGTTCGAATGCAGAGAAGATTTTAGAGTGATGCTCTTTGGCTATACCTATACCACTATCTTGCACACTAATGATGAGATTACTCTCTTGTGTGATGATTTTTACTTTTATCTCCCCATTTTCAGGAGTGAATTTTATAGCATTGCTGAGAACATTTAAAAAAATTTGGTTTACACGTACGAGGTCTATATCTATAGTTTGTGGCATATTTGGATCGATGTAAACAGAGTAAATAATATTTTTTTCATATGCTTTTGATGCAAAAAGAAGTGCTGTATTACTAAATGCAGAGAGTGGCTCTACTGGATGTGTAGTAATTGTAAACTTACCACTTTGGATTTTAGAAAAATCTAAAATATCATTAATAATTGTTAGTAAAGATTTTCCACTATTATCTATGATGTTGAGGTACTGTAAGGATTTTTTTTCTGTAATTCTTTTTTTTAAAATAGTTACAAAACCTAAAATAGCATTGAGTGGGGTACGAATTTCATGTGACATATTGGCAAGAAACTCATCTTTAGCAATTTCAGCTTTAATAGCGGCATCTCTTGCTTGTGTGAGTGCATCTACTTGTCGAATTAACTCATTTGTTTGATGAAAGACCTTGTTCTCAAGGGAACTGTTAAGTCGTTCGAGCTCATCAGTTTGATCTTTTATTTTAGTAGTAATAATATTGATAAGTTCATTAAGAACATCTTTAAGTTGTGCTAAAGAGGGATTGTTTGGTTCAAAGTAGAGTTTTTTAGAGAAATCTCCCTCTTTCATCATTTGGACAATTTGTGTTGCTTCTTGAATAAAGTCTAAATCATCTTTTATATTAGTTTGTGTTGTTAATATTTGAGCATTTATCTGCTCCGCCATATCATAGATTTCATCATTTGCATTGACAATTATTTTACTTACATGTTTCTTTTTAAAGGTTAGAAATTCAAAAAAATCATCGAGTCCACGCTGAAGGTTTTTAATGTTAGAGACAATACGACTAGAGAGAAAGTAAGTAGCAATAAGTAAAAAGATAATAATAAAAGATGTTAATCCAATTTTAATAGTAAGATCTCTGTTCTGCACTACTCTATCTTGCTTCATTGTTGTGATAATAGAGTTGAAAATATTATTAGTTAAAATATGAATATCATCAAGTCTATTGGAAGTTATCTCAAACCACTTTGTTGGATTAATACACAAATGCTGTTGCTCGATATATTTGTATAGAGTTAAAATAGTGTTTATTTGAAGCTTTTGATTTGGTTCTATAAGTAGTCTATCAAAATGCTTTTTCAGTGCTTGAAGTGTGTTGTACTCTACTGATCTTTTGTCTACAAGTTTACTATATCTACGAACACTGTTGTCAAATTTATCTTTAAGAATTTTGATTTTTTTAAGTAACTTTGTATCTTTTGTTAGCAGATATTTTTTATGAAGTTGAATCATTCCTCCAAATCCTATGAGTTGAAAGATCTTTGTAGCGATGTTTCGCTTCTCTTCATAAGCATCTATATCTTTTCGCGCTTCTGCTAAGAATGAGTTGTCATATTTTGCATTTAATTCTACAAATCTTCTCTTATACTTTGTTTTTGTAAAAATATATTTAAGATGATTAATCTCTTTATTTTGAATAAAGTTTAATGTCGAATAGAGTTTTAAATCTTTTCTTGAAATATCAAGCTGATATGTAATACTTTCTATTAAAGCACGTTCTTGACCCGCATACTCTTGGAGAATAAGGAGCTTTTGTATAGCGTAGATGTTTGTATAGATACTCTCTTTGTTGGAGTGTAATTTTAGTGTTTTTATATACTCAAGCAGGTTATTATTTATATTTGTATAGTAACTAAAGAGACTCTGTATGTCAATTTCATTTTTATATGCACTTTTTCGAATGAGTTGTATCTCACTCAGGGCTCCTTCTGTACTTTTTAAAAGAGAGTATATTTTTGCTGAACTATAAGAAAATTTTTTAATTTTCATTGCCTTAAAAAACTTTTCTATCATTTTATTACTTTTAACGAGTTGTTTATCTAACTCTTTATTAAAGTAGTTTGAGTCAATTTTGCTAAGATATGCAGTAAAAAGTCCACGTTCAAGTTGAATTTCATAAATAAGGTTGCTTAATAGTTGTGTATCTTTGGAGCTCTCAATTTGTTTAGAATTCGCCTCAATAAGTTTTTTGTTTTGTAGTAGATTATGAAATGAGAAAAAAAGTAATGGAATAAGGGGAATAACAGTTATTAGAAAAAGTTTGGCTCTTATGGTGATTTTCATCGTTTCTTCCTAGAAGATTTCTTATTTTATAAATTATATCATATATTTTTTGTTAAAATTGCACTTATAGGATAAATTATGAATGATAAAGTATTTACAAAACCGATAAAGAAACAGTTTGAGTTTGATGAAGAGGTAGCCGCTGTCTTTGATGATATGCTTGAGAGGAGTGTACCATTTTATAAAGAGAGTCAAAACATTACACAATTTTTTACACATAAAAATTTGTCAGAGGGTGGAACTGTATATGATTTAGGGTGCTCTACCGCATCCCTTTTGTTAAATATTCATAGAAGTTTAAAAGTTAATGCCTCCTTAGTAGGAGTAGATAATTCAGAGGCGATGCTCGCTCAGGCAAAACGTAAGTGTGAAGCATATGGTGCAGATATAGAAGTGATAAATGCAGATATTTTAGAGTATAAGTATAAAGAGGCAGATGTTTTTATAAGTAACTATACTCTACAATTTATTCGCCCATTAGTACGTGAAGAGTTGGTCAAAAAAATAGCTTTGAGTTTGAAGAAAAAGGGTATTTTTATCTTTAGTGAAAAGGTTATTAGTCATGAAGCCAAACTCAATAAAGATCTTATAGAGTGCTACTATGACTTTAAAAAATCTCAGGGATACTCGGAGTACGAGATTATGCAAAAACGAGAGGCATTAGAGAATGTTCTTGTTCCTTATAGTGAAGAGGAGAATATTAAAATGGCACTTAACTCTGGTTTTTCTCACTGTGAAGTAGTTTTTCGCTGGGCTAATTTTGCAACTTTTATAGCGGTAAAGTAAGTCTTTAGTAAACATTTCCTTTCGGCTTCTCTTCGCCGTTTATACTCTGTGCACTCTCTTTTAAAAACTGTGCACCCTCTTTGTATGTTACCATATCATCATCGCCACACTCTTTATGGTAATACCCCTGTAAATCATAGTACTCTTTACACTCACTATAGCATTTTAAAGAGATGCCGTGCTTGTTAATACAGCCACTAAAAAAGAGAGTTATAAAAGTAATAAAGAGTAATAATTTTATCATATTTTTACTAAAGCACATTCTATACCTAAACCTTGAAACTCTCTTTTGTTTTACAGTACTCTGTTAAAAAGCACTGCTCACAATCAGGATTTTTTGCTTTACAAATGTATCGCCCAAAGAGTACCATACCTTGATGCAGTGCATGCAGATTATTTTTAAATTTTTTAACGAGTGTTGCTTCTGTAGCAATGGCTGTTTTATCATCGCTAAGACCTAAGCGGTGTGCCACACGAAAAACATGAGTATCTACAGCCATAAGATTTGCCCCCGTGTACTCTATCATAACAACATTTGCTGTTTTCTGTCCAACTCCAGCAAGGGTTTGAAGCTCTTTCACATCCATAGGAATCTCACCATGGTAGACCTCTTCAACTCTTTGTGCCATTGAAATGATATTTTTTGCTTTGTTATTAAAAAAGGAGCAGGAGTTTATGAATGACTTAACATCATCAAGTTCTGCCACTGCTAACTCTTTTGTTGTTGGGTATTTTGCAAAAAGAGCAGGGGTGAGAATATTTACTCTTTTATCTGTACATTGTGCTGAGAGTGCTACGGCTACGACTAACTCATAAGCACTCCTGTATGTTAATTCTGTAACTGCATCATCATAACGTTCTACAAAAAGTTTATGTATCGCTAAAATCTCTTTTTTTGTTGCTTTTTTAATCTTTTTATTCATAAAGACATTTTACCATTGTTTATGATATAATCAAAATATTTCATATTTTATGGGGAATTATAATGGGTTTTTTTTCACTTTTTTCATCATCTAAAACAGTAAAAGATATAGGATTTACAGATAAAAAACTAACACCGCGAACAGAGTTAGATAGAGACTTTTTTAAAGATATTATAGATAATTTAGATTCACTTATGCTTTACTATTTTCAGGGAGAAGGGTGGATAGGGGCAAATAGAACCTTTTTAAAAAAGATGAACCTCAAAGATATTTCAGAGTTTCAAAAACAACATGAAAGCATCAGAGACCTTTTTATAAGTGAAAGTGAAGAGATATTTACCGAGTCAGATAAGAGTTGGCTTGATTATATACGAAAGTATCAAAAAAATGGTTACCGTGTAGTTTTACGTACAGATAATGGAGAGATACTTCAGATAAATGCACGCTGTTATCTTGCAAGTAAAAACAAAAACTTTTATACCTTAGAACTTCAAGATGTTACTGCACTTCATAATGCGGAGATAAAAACAGAAGAGGTAGAGAGCCTTAAGAGGAAATTTTTAGCAAATATTGGACATGAATTTAGAACACCCATGAATGGTATTTTAGGGTTTATTGAACTTATTCAAGAGACAAAACTGGATAAGCAGCAGAAAGAGTATGTAGACATGGTGCATAACTCCTCTAAGAACTTAATGTCAAACATTGAAATACTTCTTGATCTCTCACAGCTTCAGGGTGGAAGACTTGAAGTGAGTCGTAGTGAATTTAATATTTTGCCAGAAATGGAAAAACTTGCATATCATTTTTGTGTAGCAGGGTATGAAAAGGGCATAAAGGTTTTAAGCTTTATAGATCCAAAGCTACCTCATATTTTAGTCGGAGATTTGAAAAAGATAAGACAAATAATGTTCTCTATTGTTCAAAATGCTATTAAGTTTACTCCTAAAGGTGGAAAAGTCATCTTAGAAGTAAAACTTTTAAAGAGACAAAAAAATGGTGATTGTAGTATAGGTTTTGGTGTTAAAGATAGTGGTAAGGGTATCTCTGCTGAACAACTTTTACATATAGATGAGCCTTTTACTTCAGGAAATCAGGCAGATGAGCGTTTAGGTGTAGGGCTCGCTCTCTCAAATGGACTTGTTAATCTTTTAGGCTCAAAACTAAAAATTCACTCGAAAGAGAAAGAGGGAACATATATTAACTTTGTTCTTAACTTTAATGAAAGTCAGGGACAAAATTATAAGATGATGCCAAAGAAAAAGGTAAAGGTTCTTCTCCTCGATCAGAGTAGAGTTGATGAGGCAAACTTTTTAACTATTTATTTACGTGCATTCGCAATAGATGTTATAAAATCAAATCAGTTGGATGCAAATGTATATGAGGGAATAGATGCACTGTATATAGTCGCAAATCAAAAGAATGCAGAGTGGATTCTTAAACTAGGAGCATATAAAAAAAGAGTACCTGTTATGATACTCTTAGATAAAAATGAAAAATTACAAACAAGATTAGCTACTTTTATAGATAAAATTGTACGAAAACCACTGCTTCCAAGTTATATGGCAAAACATCTTTACGCTTCAAATAAGATGCAAACGCAAGAGTTGGCTGTAACGAAGCTTAATATAGGAAAGCGAGTAAGTGCACTTGTTGTAGAAGATAACTTAATTAACCAGAGACTTATTAAAATAATACTTGAAAATTACAACATAGATGTAACTACTGCTTCAAATGGAGTAGAGGGTGTGCATAGTTGTTCAAAGTATAAATATGACATTATCTTTATGGATATTGATATGCCAGAGAAAAATGGTATAGATGCAACTAAAGAGATTAAAGAGAGTATGGGACTCAATAAGATCACACCTATTGTAGCATTGACAGCTATGGCGATGGAAGGAGATAGAGAATATCTCATAAAAAATGGTCTCGATAATTACCTTGAAAAACCGCTTACACTTGAAAAACTAGAGTTTATTTTAAACAAATATCTTAAAGGCAGTATATAAGATTAGGCTGTTTAATAACTATTAGTTTATACGTATTAAACTTTCCTTAATTAATAAAGAAGGATTATATATGAAACTAGCTACAA
>CAZMBK010000049.1:0-9529 GCA_964564315.1 uncultured Sulfurimonas sp. | reverse complement strand
CTATCTCATAATCTATTTTAAAGCCAATATTGATGGTCCCATGACGAGCACCATAAAACCTATAAAGGGTTTCTAAGCTTCCATCCGATAGAATAGTGACAATTAAATCTTCTTCTTTAACTTTGTTTAGATTTATGATGTAACCTTGCAAAAACTGCTCCTCAAATACACACTTTTAAAATAATTATTTAAAATATTACTTTTATTATGCTTTTTTAAACCTTTACTAGATACAATGTGACACTTATTCTCTTAAATAGACTAACTTAGTTTAAAGTTAACTTAAATTTATGAAGAATTTATTAGAAATTAATAATTTTAGGAGTTACAATGGTTGAACATCATGATTTACTGAGATCATTTAAAGATAACTGTGGTTTTGGTCTTGTTGCCAATATCAAAAACAAGGCCTCTCACAAGGTTCTTGATGATGCAGTTACAGCACTAGAGCGTATGATGCACCGTGGTGCAGTTGCAG
This sequence comes from uncultured Sulfurimonas sp., assembly GCA_964564315.1. GTDB lineage: Bacteria > Campylobacterota > Campylobacteria > Campylobacterales > Sulfurimonadaceae > Sulfurimonas. The sequence continues at coordinate 9,051 of CAZMBK010000049.1, read as the reverse complement.
CAGATGGAAAAACTGGTGATGGAAGTGGACTTTTACTCTCTATGCCAACCGAATTTATGGTTCAAGAGGCTGAAAAAGCTGGTGTTGAACTCTCTAGTCAGTTTGCAGTAGCTTCAGTTTTTACAAAAGATATGGCACATATAGATACTTTAGAAGCTATTTGTGCTAATAATGATCTTAAAATTGTACTACGACGTGAAGTGCCTATTGAAATTAATGCACTTGGAGATCAAGCTATTGCTTCACTTCCAAACATTATGCAACTCTTTATTACTCCTAACTCTATTATGGCGACAAAGAGATTTGATGCTCTTTTATACCTTTCACGTAAAGAAGCAGAGCATAAAATTATAGAAGATAGAGATTTCTATATTGCATCTATGAGTTCAAAAGTGCTTTCATATAAAGGTCTTGTTATGCCAACACATATTAAAGAGTTTTATAAAGACTTTAATGATGAAGCATTTAAGATTAGTTTTTCACTTTTTCATCAACGTTTCTCCACAAATACACTTCCTGAGTGGCGTTTAGCACAACCTTTCCGTGCAGTAGCACATAATGGTGAAATTAACTCGGTTGAAGGGAACCGTATAAATGTGGAGATTAAATCTGAGTCTATTAAGTCAGATGTATTTACCGATGAGGAGATTGCTAGAATTCTTCCTATTTTACAACTCAACTCTTCGGACTCTGCATCTGCAGATAACTTTTTTGAATTTTTGATCGTAAATGGTATGGATTTCTTTAAAGCTGTTCGTGCTGTTATACCTTCAGCTTGGCAAAATGCACCTCATATGGATCCTGAACTTCGTGCTTTTTATGAGTACCACTCAACTGTATTTGAAGCATGGGATGGTCCAGCGGCATTCTCTGTAACTGATGGTCGTTATATAGGTTGTGTTCTTGATAGAAATGGTTTACGCCCTTCAAAATATATAGTAACACATGATGATAATCTTTTAATTGCTTCTGAGTATGGTGTTGTAGATATTGCAGAAGAAGAGATAAAAGAGCGTGGCCGTTTGCAGTCTGGAGAGATGTTAGGTCTTGATCTTAAGTTTGGTAAGCTTCTTAAATCAAATCAAATTGATGATTACTTAAAAGGCTCTAACCCCTATATGAAGTGGTTAAATGAACATATGATCTACCTTCAAGAGCATGTCGAAGAGCAGTATAACTCTCGTGAAGAGATGGATGAAGATTTACTTATAAGAAAACAGAAGTTTTTCAATATTACTCAAGAGATTGTTGAGCAAGTTATTGAACCTATGATTAAAGATGGTAAAGAAGCTGTTGGTTCTATGGGTGATGATACTCCCTTAGCAGCATTTTCAGATAAACAACGTAACTTTACAGACTACTTTAAACAGAAGTTTGCACAAGTAACCAACCCACCAATTGACCCAATTCGTGAAAAAGTTGTTATGAGTTTAAATACTGGTTTTGGTGAAGTGCATAATATCTTAGATGAAATTCCTACTCATGCGCATAGACTTAAATCTATTAGTCCTATTATTACAGGTGAAAAATTAGAAGTTCTGAAGTCGTTTGGCGATAAAAGTTCACCACGATACCAAGCTTTTTATCATAATACTACATTCTCAACTGCATATAGTACAGATTTAAAAGCATCTCTTGATTCCCTTGTATCTAAAGTTATTGACTCTGTAAAAAATGAGGGAACTCGTATAGTTATTTTAGATGATGCTGAATTTTCTGAAAATATGAAAGTTATTCCTATGGCTATGGCTATAGGGCGTTTAAATATTGCACTTCTTAAAGAAAAAATTCGTCACTTGGTTTCTATGATCGCTGTAACTGGTGAAGTTATTGATTCTCATTCTGCAGCAGTTCTTATTGGATATGGTGCATCTGCAATCTATCCAAATGTGCTTTTCGCAACAGTTGCATCGAAAGTGGCAAAATCTAAGTCTATTAAACTTACATGTCATGAGTCGTATAAAGCAGTACATACAGCACTCAATAGTGGTTTACTAAAGATTATGTCTAAAATGGGTATAGCAACTATTGCTTCTTATAGAAACTCAGGACTATTTGACGTTATGGGTCTAAGCCGTGAAATAGTTGAAGAGTGTTTTGAAACATCTCATTGTGCTATTGCTGGTCTTACTTATGCCGATATTGATGAACGAATTGAAAATTTTCATACATCTGCTTTTAAAAATGATGGTTTTAAGAAAATTTTCCCACTTAACATTGGTGGGTACTATAAGTTCTACACTGGTCAAGAGCATCATGACTTTGGTCCTGCTGTTATTCATGCTATTCATAAAGTGGCAGATAGTGGCAAGAAAGAGGACTTTGATGTGCTCCGTGATCTTGTCAACAAACGTGGTCTAAAGTTTATTCGTGACTTCTTTGAATTAAAATCGGATAGAAAAGCTATAGATATTTCTGAAGTTGAGTCAAAAGAGAAAATCTTTAAACGCTTTGCATCGGCAGCTATGAGTCTTGGTTCTATCTCTCCAGAGGCACATGAGACTATTGCCATCGCTATGAACCGTATTGGTGGGCAGTCTAACTCTGGTGAGGGTGGAGAAGATAAAGCTCGTTTTGGCACTGAAAGAGTCTCAAAAATAAAGCAAGTTGCATCGGGTCGTTTTGGTGTTACCCCAGCATATTTACGCTCGGCTGAAGAGATTCAGATTAAAGTTGCACAGGGTGCAAAACCAGGTGAGGGTGGACAACTTCCAGGTCATAAAGTTACTGCATTAATTGGTAAACTTCGTCATACTGTTCCTGGTGTTACACTTATTTCACCTCCTCCTCACCATGATATTTACTCTATTGAGGATTTAGCACAACTTATCTTTGATATGAAACAGGTAAATCCTAAAGCTCGTGTAGCGGTGAAACTCGTTTCTACTGTTGGTGTTGGTACTATTGCTGCGGGTGTTGCAAAGGCATATGCAGATAAAATCATTATTTCTGGTGGTGATGGTGGAACAGGTGCTGCACCACTCACTTCACTCAAATTTGCTGGTAATCCATGGGAACTTGGTCTTAGTGAAGCGCATAATGCTCTTAAAGCAAACAACCTCCGTGGTCTTGTTGAGCTACAAACTGATGGTGGTCTGAAATCTGGTCTTGATGTTGTAAAAGCTGCACTTTTGGGTGCTGAGTCTTTCGCATTTGGTACAGGTGTTCTTACAATTGTTGGTTGTAAAATGCTTAGAATTTGTCATGTAAATAAATGTTCTGTAGGTATTGCAACACAGAATGAAAAACTTCGTGAAGAGTTCTTTAAAGGTCATGTAGATCAAGTTATTAACTACTTTACACTTTTAGCGGAAGATATTCGTCTTATTATGGCTGAACTTGGTTATAAAACTATGGAAGAAATGATAGGTCGTGTTGATCTGTTAAAAGTTAAAGATGATGAGTTCGCTCAAAAATTTGACTTCTCTTCAGTACTGCATCAAGAAGAGGGTGTGAATACACATCAGCAAAAATTTAATCATCCATTTGATGATAATAGTTTTGAAAAAGATGTACTCAAAGAGGCAATGGTAGCTATTAAGTCCCCAGATCAACCAATTAGAATTCATAGAGAAATTAAAAATGTTCATCGTAGTTTTGGTGCTTTAGTCTCTGGCGAAATCGCAGAGTATTATGGTGATGAGGGTCTTAAACCAGACACTATTAAAATAAATCTTACAGGTGTAGCAGGTCAAGCACTTGGCGCATTTATAGCTCCGGGTGTTTCTATATACTTAGATGGTGTGGCAAATGACTACATCGGGAAAGGTATGAATGGTGGTAAAATTATTATCACTTCTAAAAACGAGGGTGAAGAGTTTGCCGCAGGTGGTAACACTTGTCTATATGGTGCAACTGGTGGAAAACTTTACATTTCAGGTTCTGTAGGTGAGCGTTTTGCTGTTCGTAACTCTGGTGCATTTGCGATCGTTGAGGGAACAGGGGATAATGCTTGTGAGTATATGACAGGTGGTGTTGTTGTCATCCTTGGTGAGACTGGTATTAACTTTGGTGCAGGTATGACAGGTGGTGTCTCTTTTGTATATGATAAAGAGCATAAGTTTGTTGAAAATGTAAACCATGAGCTTGTTGAAGCAGTAAGAATTGATACAGATGAGGGTGATGAAGCTCGCCACTATCTTAAACGTCTTCTTAAAGATTATGTAGTTGAGACAGGAAGTGTTAAAGCAAAAGAGTTACTTGAAAACTTCCGTGTTGAAGTACGTAATTTTTGGTTAGTAAAACCAAAAAATCTAACAAAACTACCATTGAACCTTGAGAACGGAGACTAATTATGAGAGAATATTTAACAACAGAAAGACTTGATCCAACAAAAAGATTAGTCGTTGAGCGTACTAAAGATTTTGGTGAGATATATGAAGTATTTGATCGTGATGATGCGGCAAACCAGAGTGATAGATGTATACAGTGTGGTGATCCATTTTGTTTAAATAAGTGTCCACTCCATAACTATATTCCACAGTGGTTAAAATCAATCGCTGAGAAAGATTTAGAGTTTGCATTTAAACTTTCAAATGAACCTTCACCGTTTCCAGAGGTTATGGGGCGTGTTTGTCCTCATGACAGACTCTGTGAGGGTGACTGTACTCTTAATGATGGTCATGGTGCCATTACTATTGGGAGTATTGAGACTCACATTACTGAAGAGGGCTTTCGTGCTGGACTCACTCCTGACTTCCCAGGTGTTACATCTGATAAGAAAGTTGCAGTAATTGGTTCAGGTCCTGCTGGACTCTCAGTGGCTACATATTTACTTCGTTCAGGTATTGGTGTAACGATGTATGAGAAAGCCGATAAAGCGGGTGGACTTTTAACATATGGTATTCCTAACTTTAAACTTGATAAGAAAATAGTAGAACGTCGTGTTGATCTTCTTTTAGAAGCAGGTATGAAACTAGAACTGAATTGTGAAGTTGGTAAAGATAAAACTTTTGAAGAGATAGCAAATAAACATGATGCTATGTTTATAGGTGTTGGTGCAACAAAAGCAAAATCAGCAGGTCTCCTGGGTGAGCAAGCTTCAAATGTTTATGCTGCAATGGATTACTTAACAAACATTCAAAAGAAAAATTTTAAAACAAGTTATGATAAAAAGTTTGATTTTAAAGATCAAAATGTTGTTGTGATTGGTGGTGGTGATACTGCTATGGATTGTTTAAGAACTGCTAAACGTGAAGGTGCAAAGTCTGTTACTTGTCTCTACCGTCGAGATGAGTTAAATATGCCAGGATCAAAAAAAGAGTATAAAAATGCTATGGAAGAGGGTGTTGATTTTACTTTCTTAGCATCTCCAAAAGAGATTGTACTTGATGAGTCTGGTACCGCTATTGCAGTTGAGTATGTGAAAACTACTCTTGGTGCAAAAGGGAAAGATGGTCGTCAACGTATGGAAGAGGTGAAAGGCTCAGAGACACGTGTAAATGCAGATATTGTTATAATGTCACTAGGGTTTGATCCTCTTGTACCATCTTTTTTAGCAGAAAATGGCATCGAGACTAACTCTTGGGGTGGGATTATTATAAACGAAGAGACTCATGAAACTACGACTGCTGGTATTTATGCTGGTGGTGACTGCTTTCGTGGTGCTGATCTTGTTGTAACGGCTGCATATGATGGTCGTGAAGCTGCAAGAAGTATAGCAAACTCTCTCCTTAAATAGTACCAAGTCTATCCATCTTTGATGGGTAGACATTTTTTCTTCTTTCTTAACTTCTTTTCATATACTCATTCTTTTAAGTTACAATCAATTATAATGCTTCTATAAAACAAAAACAGGGGATTATAGTATGAAAAAAATAGTACTTTTGGTTGCACTACTCTTTAGTGTAAATTTATTTGCAGATAAGGTTCACGATGGTTATGTAGCATATAAATATAAGGATTATAAGTTAGCAAGAGTTATTTGGGAAGAGTCATGTGATAGTGGTAATTTAAGTGCTTGTTATAATGTAGCACAGATATATGCAAACGGCTTAGGTACACACTATAATGAATTAAAAGCAGCAAAACTTTACAACAAAGTATGCGAAGCAGGAGATGCGAGAGCATGTACAAATTTGGGTGTTTTACTTGAAAATGGCGTTGGAGGTGTTCATAGAGACTTTAAGCATGCTAGTAAGATGTATTTAAAAGCTTGTGATGCTGGTGATGTAGATGGATGTTATAATTTAGCTACGGCTTACTATAGAGGAAGAGGCGTAGTTCGTGACTATAGTTTGGCGAGTGCTATTTATGATGATACATGTGAAAAAGGTCATGGTTATGGCTGTTATTATGGTGCAAAAATGCACAGGAATGGCAAAGGTGTTTTTGTAGATAAACATAAAGCAAAAGAGATGTTTGCAAAAGCTTGTAATATGGGACATAGCAGTGCATGTAGAAAATATGAGAGATTAGAAGAGGAAGGTATAAGATAACTTCAGTCTCTTATAAGAACAATAGAGATAAAATCTACTTATAAAACAATTAGGACAAGTATTGAAAAAAATAATAACACTAAGCTTATTAACTATTAGTTTAATGGCATCTCAGAATAATGATTATATAGGTTTGAGTGGAGGAGTGAGTAAATTATCTACTGTTCAAACTACAACAACTTCTTCTTCTTTACAGAATGATAGTAGTGATGGTGTAGCTATGACTCTTACTTTTGGTCATAAGTATGAAAGTGGTCGATTTAATGCATCTTATACTTTTGTTAATCATGATACAACAGTAGTAAAACAAGTGAGTGCTTTTAATTTTGCTTATGATTTTACATTTCCTATTGCAACTTCAGGTGTAGCATTATTTGCTGGGCCGGTTATTGGATATAGTTGGTATGAAGATGCTAGTGTAAACTTAGATGGCTTGCATTATGGTGTTGAAATGGGTACATTTTATAATATTACAGAAAACTTTTCAGTTGAACTTGGATATAAATACTTTAATGAAACGGCGAGTGAAGAGAGTACAACTACAAAAGTAGAGTATGATGATTTACAGACACTTTATTTCGGTATAAATTACTATTTTTCTTACTAAAAGAGAGATAGTGGTTATTTCATATATTCCGTGTGAAATTTAGAAATATCCAGCAAAAAAAATATAAAATAAGCATAAATTAGTTATAATAAATGTTATTTATATAACTGAAGGATTTTTTGTGAACCTACTTGACCTATTTAATAAAACATTTGATAATAAACAACCTGTAAAAGAGGAAGCATCTTCACACTGGATTAAGTGTAAATCTTGCCATTCGACTATGTACTATAAAGAGGTGGCTAATCAGAATTATGTTTGCCCAAAGTGTGGCTATCATATTCGTATTGGTGTGAAAGAACGTATCGCACTTTTAGCGGATGAGGGTACTTTTGTAGAACACGATGCATCTTTAGCACCTGTTGATCCTCTTGACTTCATTGATAAAAAATCTTACAAAAAAAGAATAGAAGAGGGCTTTGCTAAAACTGGTAGAAAATCATCAGTAGTAGCGGGAAGCTGTCAAATGAATGGTGTAAGTACTCAAGTTATTATTTTTGATTTTGCATTTATGGGTGGAAGTCTCGGTTCTGTAGAGGGTGAGAAAATTGTTCGTGCGGTAAAACGTGCCATTGAAAACAGAGAAGGTCTTGTTATTTTTTCAGCTTCTGGTGGTGCAAGAATGCAAGAGTCTACATTTTCACTGTTGCAGATGAGTAAAACATCTGCAGCTTTAGCCAAACTTGCAAATGAAAATCTTCCATATATTTCTGTATTGACCGACCCTACTATGGGTGGTGTTTCTGCATCGTTTGCAACACTTGGTGATATTATTATTGCAGAACCAGGAGCTCTTATTGGATTTGCTGGTGCTAGAGTCATTGAACAGACTATTGGATCAGCACTTCCTGATGGTTTTCAAAGAGCAGAGTTTTTACTTGAAAAAGGTTCTGTCGACATGATAGTAAATCGTAATGAGTTAAAGAAAACTCTTTCTGATCTCTTTACACTATTTAAAGTTTAAAAATGAAACTTTATGCCCTTTGCGATCAGGATATGCTTGATTCTAATGGGGTCTCGATTGAAGAGTTTGTAGAAATAGCGAAGAAGAATAGTGCTGAAATACTACAGTATCGTAACAAAAATGCAGATATTACCTTTATAAAAAAACAACTGATTAGAATTCGAAAAATTTATGATGGTTTTTTAGTTGTTAATGATGCATATGAGCTTATAGAGTATTGTGATGGTGTGCATATGGGTCAAGAAGATTTACATGCCATTGATGAAGATATTTCTAAGGCAGTTAAAATTTTAAGAAGTGTGGTTACCGAAGATAAAATACTGGGTATTTCAACACATAATAAAGAAGAAGTAATCGAAGCAAATAGTTTAGCACTGAATTACATAGGACTTGGTGCTTATAGAGCAACAAGAACAAAGGGAGATATTAATACTATCTTGGGAGAGAGTATTGACAGTATTGCATCAAACTCGAAACATCTTGTGGCAGCTATCGGTGGTGTAAAATTAAGTGATAATTTTGAGCATATTACTTATAATGTTATAGGAAGTGCTCTTTTATCATGAAAATAGAAATTGTAAGTATTGCAAAAAAAGAAAAAACTCTTTATGATCCACTCTACAAAGAGTTAACAAAAATGATAAGTCGTTTTGCAACACTTAAGGATACTGAAATTTTCAATAAAGAGATAAATAAGGCACATTCAATCTCTTCAGAGAGTGCACAAAAAATATATACAAAAGTTTTAGAGCCTCATTTAAATGCTTGTTTTAGTGTTACTTTACATCCTGATGGAAAATTAATCGATAGTTTTGAATTTAGTAAGCTTTTAAATGATAAAATGTCAGTTAAATTTTTTATTGGCGGTGCATATGGCTTTGAGGATAACTTTTTAAAGAGAAGTGACACTGTCATAAGTTTAGGAAAGTTGACCATGAGTCATAAAATAGCGAAAGTAGTTTTACTTGAGCAGATATATAGAGGGTTCTCTATATTATCAAATCATCCATATCATAAATAACAAGGGAAAAAAGTGCAAAAAA
>CAZMBK010000048.1:0-9817 GCA_964564315.1 uncultured Sulfurimonas sp. | reverse complement strand
ATATACTAAAATTACTAATTCTATGGTAGACTCCTTTTGTAATTTTACTATTTACAAGGAGTTCTTATGAGTCATAGATACGAATTAGCCATAGTTGGTGCAGGGCCAGCAGGGATTGCTACTGCTGTTGAGAGTTATTTGCAAGGTGTCAGAGATATTGTTCTTTTGGAAAAAGATACAAACCATAATGCAACTATTCGTAAGTATTATAAAGATAACAAGCGTGTTGATGTAGATTGGAAAGGTCAGAAAGTTGAGCTTGATGGCCGTATCTATTTTGTAGATGGAACAAAAGAGAGTACTTTAGACTTTTTTGATGAGATCCTTGAAAACCATTCTGTGGAACTACAAACACATGTAGAGGTACAGTCTATAGAAAAAAAAGAGGGTTATTTTGAAGTTTTTATGGCTGGAAAAAGTATAGAAGCAGAAAATGTAGTAGTTACGATTGGGCGAATGGGAAAACCAAATAAACCGAGCTATAAAATACCCCCAACTCTTAGAAAAAAGATCGGCTATACATTAGATGGTTGTAGCGAGGGTGAAAAGATTCTTGTTGTTGGTGGTGGAGATAGTGCAGTTGAGTATGCAGTCGACTTAAGTGAGAAGAATGATGTGAGTATCTGTTATAGACGCGAGACTTTTAGACGGGCAAATCCAACAAATCAGACTAATATTACAAATGTTATTGCTGATAAAAAAGTTAAACCTATACTGGGTATAAATATTACTGCCCTTGAAGATGATGAGGGAAGAGTAAAAGTACTCTTTAGTGAAGTAGAACCTGTGACTTATGATAGAGTGATTTATGCCATTGGTGGTACAACACCTAGTGCTTTTCTCTCAAGTAGTGGTATAGAAGAAGCAGATGGAAAACCCGTTCATGATGAAAACTATGAGACGAATATAGAGGGGCTTTTTGTTGCGGGAGACATTACTCAAGAGTCTGGAGGGAGTATAGCACTTGGGCTTAACCATGGCTATGCTATCGCATGTTACATTCAAGGTGAATGTAAAGTTTCTAAATAGAGAAGCTTAGTGGAGTAGTTTTATCTGCTCCTCATACTCTCCTAAGAGCTTTTTAATCCCCATAATATCAAAAATATCAATAGCATCCATAAGTGTCTCAGCATACTCTTGGAGATGTCTTATCTCATACTCTGTGGCTAAGGTAGAAAGTGTTTGTGCAAAGAGTTTAGTCTCTTGCATATTGTTAGACTTTGCTACTTTTTTATACTGAGCAAGAAGCTCTGTATTTAGTTTTTCTAGAATCTTTTCTTTATAGTTTTTAGTTTTTTGAGAGAGAGTTATCTCTTTTGTAATCTCTTCTTGAGTACTTTTCTCTTCATACTCTAAAAATTTTGCAAGTTCATGAAACAGATTCGCTTTGAGTATAGGTTTTCTTAAGTAACCATCAAAATTTTTATCTTTTATATTCTCAAACTCATCCTGCATAACAGAAGCAGTAAGTGCAATAATAGGTAGCTTTGGTTTTACATCTTTTATAATATCTGATGCTTCATACCCATCCATAATAGGCATTCGTATATCCATAAGTATAAGGTCTATATCGTTTGCTAGTGCTACTTCTGTTGCCTCTTTTCCATTTTTTGCAGTAAGAAAGTTGATTTTTGTATCTTTAAAGTTTTGCTCTACAAGTTCACGGTTATTTTCTATGTCATCTACTATGAGAATAGTGGCAGGTTTAAAAATATACTCAGGATCTTTGACATCACTCTCTTTTTCTATGACAATAGAGGAGATATTTATATTTGGTAGGGTGAGTGTAAAAGTTGCACCCTCTCCATAAACAGAAGTAACATTGAGCTCTCCATCCATCATATTTGCTAATTTTTTAGAGATACTTAGTCCAAGGCCTGTCCCTCCAAACTCTTTGTTATCTTGTCCATCTTGTTGTTCAAAACTTTTAAATATCTTTTGAAGTTGATTCTCTTTTATCCCTATCCCACTATCTTCTACTGATATTAGTAGATCAACACTACTTTGAATATCATCAATTTTTGTTGGTTTTGCAGAGAGTTTTATATAACCACTATGAGTAAACTTAACAGCATTTCCAATGAGGTTAAGAAGTATCTGTCTTACTCGCACTTCATCAATAATAATACTATGAGGAATAGTGGCATCTATATCTATAAGAAGGGATATGTTTTTTTCTTGTATTTTTAAGGAAAATATATTAGCAGTATCTTCTATAAGGTGGTAAGGATTTGTTGGAGCAAGTGATATCTCTAGTTTTCCTGCTTCGATCTTTGATATATCAAGTATATCATTTATAAGTTCAAGTAGTGTATGTCCGGCTGATTGAATGGTTTTTGTAAACTGTTTGAGTCTTTTATCTTCAATCTGTTCATGGAGTAGTTCACTAAATCCTATGATAGCATTCATAGGTGTTCTAATCTCATGGGACATATTTGCTAGAAATTCACTCTTGGACTTATTTGCTAGTTCTGCAGCAGTTTTTGCTTTTTCAAGTTCCGTAATATCTGTAAAAACAGCAGATTTTATATTTTTCCCAGGTAATTTTGCTGCTGTAACAGAGAAGATAAAGTCAGTAGAACCCCTACGAATCATGGCCTTATTTACCTCTTGGCTATAAGAACGTGAAACAAGGTAATCAAGCCAACTCTCATTATACATCATAGGATGAAGATAGCCCTCTGGAGTGTCTTCACTAAATGTTCCACAGATACACTCATTCCCATACTCCTGAACAAATTCTGGGATGGAAGCAACAGCAAAAAAATCTAAGAAGGTTTCATTAACACTGATAAGTTTTTTACCATCAGAGGTGATGATAATTTGCTCTTGTGAATTGATAAGTGTTTGAATAAACTCTTTTTGACGGCGTATCTCTATCTCAGTCTCTTTTTGTGTAGTTATATCACTAATAGTTCCTGCAATAGCATAGGCTTTACCAGAAGAGTCCTTTAAAAGATGTTTTTGTGCTGTGATATAGATGGTTTTACCAATAGGACTCTGTACTCTATCTTCAAAGTATATGCTCTGCTCATTTTCTATAAGAAGGGTATCTTGAAAATTAGCTTTGATACTTATCTCTTCATCGAAAAGGTCTAGATCATCTTGACCAATGATCTCTTTTCGAGGAAGATGAGAGTATTTACAAAAAGCATCATTGACCCAAGTGTACTTTAAATCTAAATCCTTATAGTATATGGCATCCGTGAGTGCATTTGTTGTATTTTCAAGATTTTGTTTTGAGAGTGCTAGTTCTTTAGTTCGCTGCTTTACAAGTTGCTCTTGATGGTTCAGTGCATCTTGAAGTGCAGAAGTCTTTTCATTTACAAGGAGGTTGAGTTTTCTATTGTTGTAGAGAAGAAAAAGTATAACAGCAAAAATTCCAAGGAGTATTTCAAGCAATAAAACGATATCAAACTCTTTTTTAATCTGAACCTCTGTCCATTTTGTAAAGATGTTGTTGAGTTCTTCTTCACTAATTGTTGCAAGTGTTTTGTCAATTATAGAGAGTGCTACTTTTGGCATACGTTTTGAGAGGGCAATCTTCAAATGAAACTTATACTCTAGGATTGAGGCAACTTTTAATTTTTGATTGTTCTCTTCTTTATTTATAAAGTATTTTGCTGTGGCAATATTTACGAGAAAAATTTCTGCTTTATTTTGTAAAACAGCATCTATTCCCTCTTGTGTTCCTTTTACGTATAGATAGTGAAGGTCAGGATATTTTTTCTGTATATAGAGTGCTAGTGCATTTTTAGCTATGATCGCTATTGTAATGTTCTTTTGGTTTTGTAGATCCTTATACTCTTTTGTATTACTCTCTTTTGTTAAAATCGCTGTATTATAGGTATAAATATCTTTAAAACTAAAATTGAGATAGCTTGCTCGCTCTTCATTTTTAGCAACACCACTAAACATATCAGCTTTAGCATGTTTAACAAGTGTTACCGCTTCAGCCCAAGTTTCAGCTTTAACAGGAATAAGATAAATGCCACTTCGCTCTTCTATAAGCTTTAAAATATCTGCTAGGATTCCAGTGTGTTGCCCTACATCATTGGTCCACTCAAAAGGGGCCCAATCAGGATCATAGGTGTAACGGACTTGCTGATGTTTACTGAGCCACTCTTGCTCTTTTTGTGTAAATTTTATCTTCTGCGTTTGGGCATAAAGAGAGGGGAGTAGAAGTAAGAAAAGAGTGAGAAAGGCGAAGAGTCTCATGGGACATCTATAAGTGCTATAAACTCTTCAACATGATCCATAAAGATAGCAACAAGTGTTGGGTCAAAATGTATTCCTGAATTTTTTTGGATGTAAGCTGTAGCATCTTCTGCACTCCAAGAGTCTTTGTAGACTCGTTTATGTGTCAGTGCATCAAAGACATCGGCAAGTGCGACAATACGACCATAGATATGAATATCTTCACCTTTGAGACCTTTAGGATACCCACTACCATCCCATTTTTCATGATGTTGCATTGCTATGATATCTGCCGCTTTTATGATTTTTCTATCACTATTTTTTAAAAAGTGGTGTGCTAGGGTAGTATGTGTTTTCATCACTTCAAACTCTTGGGCAGTGAGTCCTGATGGTTTATGTAAAATGTTTTGATCGACTGCGACTTTCCCTATATCATGCATCGGGGCGGAACAGTGAACAGTTGTTACATCATCTTCACTGAGTGCTGGATGATAGTGTGTGAGTAGTCTTGAGATATCAGCTACTCTTTTTATATGTTTACCTGTCTCATCTGAAACAGTTTCTGTCAGTTCTGCAAGTATGTAGATAATCTCTTTTTGGGTTTTTTCCAGTTCGCTAAGGAGTCGTTTTCTTTCACTTTTAGCCTTAACTTGTAGTGTTAGATTGTTTTGCGCTAAGATCTGCTTTGCACGGTAGAGCTCAAGGTGGTTACGTACTCTTGCTATAAGCTCATCAGGGTTAAAAGGTTTTGTAAGATAGTCTACAGCACCTCTCTCAAAGGCTTCCGAGATAGACTCTATATTTGTTTTTGCAGTGAGGAAAATGATGGGAATATCTTCTGTTTTTTTATCTTCTTTAAGTCTACTACAGACTTCAAAGCCATCGATACCAGGCATCATAATATCTAAAAGTATGAGATCAAAATCATTCTCATAAATAAGCTCAAGTGCCTCTTCTCCATGAAGTGCGAATGTTAAGTTATAGTTCTCTTCTTTAAGAACATTCATAGCAACTTGAATATTTTCAACCACATCATCAACAATTAAAACATTAAAAACAGTATTCATAGTTTAAACCTAAATAAAAAGTCTACTATTGTATCAAATACAATAATAATTTAAGCTTATAGCTTATAAATTAATAAAGTGTAAGATTTTCATCATGATCATCTTTGAGTATTGCAGGGTCAGTTTCACTCATATCTCCATCGAGGGTATGTAAAATAAGCTCTATTTTGGAGTGTAAATACTTCGTAGTTGTAAGTGTTTTTCTATCTTCAAAGGCAGCTTTCTTTGCGCCGATGATGATATTGTTTAGGAGTGAATTGTTTGTAGATTTCGCTGTTGTGTAAGAGCCCTGTAACTCTTCATTTATATAAATATTTATTGTTACTGCTACTGCTTCATTGAGTAGGGGTTGTTCGTGAAGAAGGGTAGGCTTATCTATTTTATGTTCCGCTTGAAAGACCTCTTCAATGGAGTCTCGAGTAATTTGGAGTAATATGGAACGAGACATTAGCGCACTTCCTTTTGCTGTTTAGCTCTGTAAATATTTAAGACTTTGATAACAATCATAACACTTATAACCTGAAAAAGTGCTGCTAAAATAAATGCATAGTAGTGGAGAGTGTCTATGGAGTTTGCATTGTAAGCAAGTGTTGCCATAGCTATAAGTAGTGTTAGCGGCATAGCATGGGAGAGTCCCATAAGTATAGCATCTGTAATACCGAGCTCTTTTATAAAAACAAGAGAAGCAATAAGTCTCATAAAAACCATCACTATAGTGATGATGAGTGCTTTAGCAATAAGACCATCCATAAAAAGAGCATCAAGATGAAAAGAACTACCAATGTGAATAAAAAAGATAGGGATTAAAAATCCAAAACCATAAGAGGCAAGTTTTTCGGGAAGTTCATGTTTATGTTCAAAAAATGTCGGTATAAAAATACCTGCTAAAAAGGCTCCAAATGCAAGCTCAAGATGCAGGTAAAGCATAGCACCAACGAGGAGAAAAAATATTCCCATACTAAGGCGTATATCTTGCTCTTTGTTGTCTTCGTGAGGCATAAGAGCGAGTGAAACCTTTGGAAACCACCAAAATATAAGTTGCATAGCTCGAAAAAGTACAAACATAAAGAGTAAAAAAGCTATAAGTGACATAATCGTTTGAAAGAGCCCCAAGCCTACACCTGATTGAAGTGCGGCTGAAGTAATGGTGAGAATGACAATACTAACAACCTCACCTATCCCACCAACTGTCATTGACATAGTAAGCCATGCTGTTTTACCATACTCTTTTGAGAGTGCAGCAACAAGCCCAACAGAGATAAGAGGGAGGAGAACCATAAAAATTTTCCCAAGTGAAAACTGTATAGAGAAGAGAATACTAAAAGCATATAAAAAGAGAAGATAGATAAAAACTTTTTTTATAATTGCCGTTGAGGTATTGAGTACATTTTTAAGGTTAATCTCGGTTCCTGCAATAAACATAAGATACAAAAAACCAAATTCAGCGACAATATCAAAAAGATGCTCTGCATGTAAAAAACCAAGATAGCCAAGGATAGAGCCAAGGATCATCTCTATAGGTGTTGTAGGTAGTTTTAAAAATTTTGCTATAAATGGAGAGAACATAATTATAAGAGAGATAGTGATTATTAGGGTGATATTTTCACTCATGCTTATTCATCAGCTTTCTCTTTTTTTTCAAAGTAGAGCTCTTTAGTATTTTTAGCTACAATCATTGGAGCACTGTTTTTGGAGAGTAGTTTTGTTATGGGGTACTCATGCGATTTTGGTTTTTCACCTAAGATAATAATTTTTGGTACAGAGAGTATGTATTTTTGATAATTTTTTAAAAAAGTTTCTATATGTATCTGAAGAAGAGGATTTTCAATAATTAAAATTCTAACACTATTTTTGATAGCCCACTTTAGTGCTTTTGTTGGATCTATAAATGATTTTGTGTAGATATGTTTATCTAAACTTTTTATACTTGATTCAAACTCCATGGCATCTTGAGAATCATTAACTAAAACAAGTGCATACTCTTTGTGGATAGAGCAGAGGTACTCATATAGGTCTGAGAGTTTTTTTACTTCATCTGACATCCGTTCACTTTCAAATGCTTTAAGGTAGTATTTCAGATAGGTTCTTGTATTAAATTCGCCCACTATAGATGCTTTTTGAAAGTGTGCTTTGACTGCTTTCGAAAATTTTGCCTTATTCCATAGTTTATCATCGAGTATAAATGCTTGTGCACTCAGTATATCGACTAAATCTACCTTATACTTTTCAGCTGATCGTGCAAAAATTTCATAAAAATCATCTCTATACTCTTTTTCAAACTCTTTTAAAATTCGCATATCATGCTTATATCGCTCATCAAGTTCTGCCATCATGTGAACAGTATCAACATAGGCACCATTGAGAGATCTTAATTCATTTTTTAAAAGTTCAAACTCTTCACTATCTATCGATTTTGCAAGGTCCTCTTTTTTGACTTTAAGGGCAGAACCTACATACTGCTCATTTCCTTTAAGAGATTTTAGCCGTGCTACAGTCTGTTCTGCTCCATTTTTTATTTTTATATACTCTGCTTGACAAGAGAGAAAAACTTCTTCATAAGCTAGGTGTGGATACTTTGTTTTAAGTCGAAAATCATCGTAAACTCTAGCCATTGCTTTTAAATCTATGGAGAGGGCACGAATTTGAGGATTTATAAGATGCACATCAATTTCGCTAAGGTTATTATAAATAGTCCATAAAAAACGTCTTACAAGAAGATAATTGAGTCTCCCTTCTACTTTTTTATAGAGTTTTCTTTTGTTAATATTCTCTTCAATAATAGTAAAATAATTGTCTACAGCCTTATGAACATTAAGGGAAATAGTGACACTCTCCTCTCTCTGGGGAAGTTCTTCCTCTTCTTCTTCTATTTCATTTATCTCAGGCTCTTCTTCAAAGAACTCTTCTTCTGCATCTTCATTTTCTTCTAGTGCATCTTCAGGTGAAGCGATATCTTCTTGCTCTTCAGTTTTATTATGAGTGTCAGAAATATGTTCTACTTTTTCCTTTTCCTTTTCCTCTTCCTCATATATAATCTTTTCTGGTGGCACATAGTTTGCGATTGCAGCAATAGAAGTCGGGGTATTATTATGCAGGTCAAAAGCAATCTCTAAACCCAAAGAGGGCATGACTTCAAAGTCATCCCACTCTCCAACTTCAAAGGGAATTTTTTTCTTATCGTTTGTGATAATAATGCCCTTACCATCAGAAGCATTGAAGAAGAGAATTTTCCCAGTCATTATTTATACACTTTTTGCAATATCAAGGTTGAGCAATTGTAGCATATCTAAATCTTTATTCATAGCTCTGCCACTAGTTGTAAGATAATTTCCTATCACTATAGAGTTCGCCCCTGCATCAAATATTTCGTTTTGTCTCTCTTTAAACATAAGCTCACGACCACCAGCTACCATAATACGTTCTGCATTTGGGATGCTTTTACGCGTGAGTGAGATAAGAGAGAGTGCTTCATCTACAGTGAGCGAATTTGGCTGTAACTCTAGTGCTTCATTATGATGATAAAAGTTTATAGGTACAGAAGTTGGATTTAAACTCTTAAGCGATTCTAGCATACTGACTCTATCTGCCTGTGTTTCACCTAAACCAAAGATACCACCTGTTATAAGTACTAATCCTGCCTTGTTCACATTTTGGCAGGTCTCATAACGCTCACTCCATGGGTGGGTTGTACATATCTCTTTATAAAAAGATTCACTTGTCTCCAAGTTATGATTATATGCTTTTATACCTGCTTCTTTAAGTATGAGTAATTGTTCTACTGTCGCTGTACCGTTACAAGCTATTAAACGCAACTCTGGAGCTACTGCTATAACTGCTTTTGCTACATCACAAACAAAGGTTAAAGTTTTATCTGTTAGCCCTTTATCTGCTGTTACAAGACAAAATCCCAAAGCACCATTATCTCTAGCATTTACTGCTTCTTCTTGAATGAGTTTTATCTCTTTTTGTTTATAACGCTCTATGTCTGCCTTGTATCGGACACTCTGAGAACAAAATTTACAATCCTCTAAACAAGTTCCACTATTAATGTTACAGATGGAGCATAAAAATATTTTCTCTTTTTGCACTATTTTTTCCTCTTATATTTAAAAGTTTTTTCTTTAAAAGGCTTCTCTTTTTTCTTGTCTATTTTTTTTGTGTAGTGAGTAACTATGAGTTTATCTTCGAGCACTTCAAGCATAGCACACTCAGAGATAGGCTTACTTCTAGCACATATCTCTCCAGGATTTAAAAAGAGTGTCCCCTCTACAAACTCAGAGTGAAACTCATGGGTATGCCCTGAGATAACAACTTCACTGTCAGGAGTCATATAAAAAGGAAGGTGCATTAGCTTAAAAGTAGTGTTTGAGAGTTTAAAGTAGTTTGGTTCTTGGACAAGGTTGTAGTCGTTATGAAACTGCACTAAATGAGCATCATTGTTCCCATAAACCGCTACATATCTTTTGGAACAGTTTTTAAGAAGCTCTAGTGTTTCATACTCACAAATATCCCCCGCATGGATGATAAACTCAGCTCCATTTTCTAGGAGCATA
>CAZMBK010000047.1:7819-9868 GCA_964564315.1 uncultured Sulfurimonas sp. | reverse complement strand
ATTATAGCAAATTTTAACAACACTCTAATAATAGTTTCACTATAATAAGAAAATTTTCTCAAAGGATAAATATTTTGTCACGAATTGTATTTCTTTTAACTCTTGGTTTTGTTGCTCTTTTTGCTGAACCATCCCTCGCTCAAGTGAAGCAAGCTGTCGCTCAAAACCCAGCTCTTTTAAACACACCTCAGGCAAAAGCTGCGATGGCTGAGAAAGGGGTAACCATTAGTGAGGTGAACCAAAAACTCTCAGAAGGAAGTGCAACAACAGTTGAAACCAGTAAAGAAACCGATCTTCAAAATGAGATCGATACGAGTGTTGAAACTCAAGATGAAAAGATTGAAACTCAGGATGAAAAGATTGAAACTGAGGAGAAACAGGAGCTTATTAAAAAACCGAATGCTTTGGCAAAGAGGATAAATCCTTTTTATTATAAAACAAATAAAGAGATACGTGAAGAGTTGATGAATAAGCAACAAGTGGTATCTTTTAGTAAACTTAAAAGATACTCAAGCTCTTTTTATGCAAATAAGAACAAATTAGACTCCTCCTCACTTCCTACTCCAGATGATTATATCTTAACAGTAGGTGATAAAATAGGGATTCATATTTATGGAGATAGAGATAAAAGTTACTCTTTAGCGATTAAAAATGATGGAACAATTGATCTCTCATTTATTGGACCACTTAAAGTGGGTGGTATGGAATTTTCTGCTGCGAAAAAGCATTTAGCTCATAAACTCAAGTCTCATTTTAAAATGAGTGATTTTAATATAAATATTGAAAAATACAGCACTATTCAAGCAACTTTAATAGGAGATGTAAAGTACCCAGGTATCTATAATCTCTCTTCTTTTTCAACAGTAAAAGATCTACTTATTGTAGCAAAAGGTGTACGAGATAGTGCTTCTGTTCGAAAGATAAAAATCAAAAGAGATTCAAAAATAATTGCAACACTTGATTTTTATGACCTTCTTTTTAAAGGGGACTCTTTTGGAACACTTCTTCTTAAGCATGGGGATGTTGTTATTATAGAGAAAGCAAAAACACTTGTACAAATTGATGGTTATGTAAATAATGCAGCAATCTTTGAACTCAAAGAAAAAGAGAATTTAAAAACTCTTATAGAGTATGCAGGTGGTATGAAACCTAATGCTTCAAAACTAGAGATAAAAATAAGTAGATTTGACAATAATGCAAAACTGAAAACATTTAAAGTTTCTTATAAAAAGAGTGAAAAATTTAAGATGCAAAATGGAGATAAGGTTTATATTTATCCATTAGACTTTACAGCAAACAGCAGTATAAATATATATGGTAACATTATTAGACCTGGTGCATATAACTTTAACAGTAAAAAAGCATCATTGAATTCATTCTTAAAAGGGGTACTTAAGGGTGGAATGAAAAAATTCTTTCTTCCAAATACATATTTTGAGTATGCACTTATTAAACGTTATAGTGATGCACTTGAGTATGAGAGTAAATCATTTAATTTAAAAGATGCAATTAATGGAAAAGTGAAAGTAAAATTAAAACCGAATGATAAAATATATATTTTTAGTATGAATGATATTTACTCAAATGCATATGTACTTACTAAAGGTGCAACACTTGTAAAACCTGGAAAGTTACAATATGTAGCAGGAATTACAATTCAAGATGCCATAAATGCTTCAGGAATTGATGGTGTTTTAGATGATAAAGTGCGAGTAACAACATATACAACGCCAGACCTTATGCCAAAAACATCATTTTATTCTTTAGAAAAGGATGGGAATACAGTTTTAAATGCATATGATGAGTTAGAAGTTTTTGACTACTATGCAACACATATACTAGAACCTGTTTCGATAAAAGGAGAAGTTGTAAAAGCAGTTTCCGTTTTTTATGAGAAGGGTATGAGTGTGCAGGATCTGTTAAATGTTGCAGGTGGCTTTAATAAAAAAGCATACACAAAATCATTAAGTATTATTCGTTACTGGATAGATGATACACAAACAAGACAGCAAAAAGTACTTAACTATGACTTAGATAAAATAAAACTAA
>CAZMBK010000047.1:0-7719 GCA_964564315.1 uncultured Sulfurimonas sp. | reverse complement strand
ACACAAACAAGACAGCAAAAAGTACTTAACTATGACTTAGATAAAATAAAACTAAGTGAGATTATGTTAGAGCCATATGATGAAGTGAAGATATCTAAAATTCTTGGATGGGATTCACAAGATTATGAAACTGTACAGATTAAAGGTGAAGTGCGAAACCCTATGAATGTAAAGTATGGTACAGGGATGACTGTAAAAGATCTTATAATTATGTCTGGAGGACTTACGAAACGAGCTTATAGTAGAGATATTGAGATTGTAAGATACTCTGTAGATGAAAATGAGACAAGACAGAGAGAGATCTTGAAAGTCGCTGTTGAAAATAAAGCTTATTCAAACATTAAACTGCAGCCTTATGATATCGTGAGAATATTTAAAATTCCAAAATGGAATGAGTCTAAAAGTGTACTCCTTAAAGGTGAAGTTCGTTTTCCTGGTACATATAGTATAGAGAATGGTGAGAGACTTGCAAGTGTTATAAAACGAGCAGGTGGCTATACATCAGAGGCATTTATAGAGGGGGCTGTTTTTACAAGAGAGTCTATTCGTAAGCAACAGATTGAACAATATAATCGCTCTTTAGCAAAAATAAAACGAGAGTTAGCACTCTATAATGCAATGCCAGCGAACTCTAAAAAAGCGGCTGTATCATCAGGAGCATCAAGTACTCTTAATGAAGTAATTCTAGAGGCAAGAAAATACCAACCAATTGGACGAGTAAGCATTAATCTTGAGAGAGATTTAGAAGCCTTTGAGAAGAGTCAGTTTAACATAGCACTAAAAGATCAAGATAGCATTACAATTCCAAATCAAATCGATACAGTAACTGTATTTGGAGAGGTGTTTAATCCTAGTTCATTTGTTTATAATAACAAGCTTGATGCAGATGAGTACTTAGATATGGCGAGTGGACTCTCCCGTGCTGCGGATAGTGATAATGTTTATGTAATTCATGCTAATGGTATGAGTGAACCTCTAAGTGGAGGGTGGTTTAGTGCAAGTGTAGAGATAGAAAAAGGAGATACTATAGTAGTTCCTATCTATATAAAAGAGTACAATACTTTAGAAATTTGGGATAGTGTCTCTAAAATTTTCTCATCATTTGCACTTACTGCAGCTGCTGTTAATAGTTTAGGTGTAATTTAATGAATGAAAATACTCAAACACACTATATTGAAGAGGATGAGATAGACTTAAGAGAGTTATGGCAGACGATTTTAAAAGGGAAAAAGATAATAGCCGTGATTACTGTAAGTATTGTCCTCTTAACGCTTATTTATGCATTAAAGCTTCCGAATGTATATAAATCAGAATCGATTTTAATTCCTACTGCTGAAAAAGGAGGCTCTTCTCTTGGTGGACTTGGTGGACTTGCTGCTATGGCTGGTGTTAGCATAGGGGGCGGTGGGAGTATGACTCCTGATGTGGCATTTAATACCCTGCTCAATGATTATGAGTTTATGAAAGAGTTTGTTGTAAACAATAAAATAGTAGAACATTATAAAGATGAAAATGTAGATAAAAACTATGTATTTGCTTTAGGATTTCGAGGAATTTATGATCTTTTTAAATCTTCTCCTAACGAAGATGAAGGTGTAGAAGCAGATGTAGAAAATGATATTTTTAATACTATAAAAATGATTAAAGGGAAGTTCTCTATTAGTAGTGATAAAAAGACAGCTTTAATTACTGTTTCATATAGTGATAGTGATAGAGCATATCCTCCTTTTATTATTAATGCTTTTTTAAGAGATGCTAGTAAGTATCTTGTAGAGAATAATCTTCGTATTATAGATAATAAACTAAATTACTTCTCTAAAGAGATGCGAAGTGTAGAGAGTTTTGAGCTGCGTCAAAGCCTCTCAAGTATGATATCGAGTATTGTTCAAGAGAAAGTGATGATGAAGTCTAAGGTTTACTATCAGTGTGATGTACTTACTACTCCATCTGTTTCATACATTAGAGATAAAACAAAACCTAAACGTGGGCTTATTATGGTTGTTTCCTTTATAACAAGTATTATTTTAGGAATTTTCTTAGTCTTCTTTTTAGAGTTTATAAAAGCTAATAAAGAAGAGGAAGTTACTACTTAATTATACCACTTCCTGCATGATTTGCCGCATGATAAATAGTTACTCCATTTTTACGAGCATAGTACTTTAAAAGCAGTTTTTGAAGTGTTGGCTCTATAGATGGAGTGAACCAAGCATTATTACTAATAGCAATTACAAAATTTACATCTCCCCTATAAATCTCTTCACAAGTAGCTTCATAGCAGATGGCATTTCTAAACTTAATCCCTTTGATTGTAAAATCTGTAGGTTTCTGTGCAGTTTCAAAATCACTAGCACCACTAAAAAAATACTCATTTATAAATTTCTGTGCAAATTTTGGAAGAGGAATATACTCTCCAAAGGGAACGAGTACAAGCTTTTTAGCTATAGATACTTCTCCTTTTTGAAACATATAGGTCACATTATAACTATGGCTTTTTTTACGTAAAAGTGAACCTGCTACTATAGTAATTTGTTGAGAAAGTCTTTTCATTTTAGCAATGACATCTGGATGAAGATTCATATAAAATGGAAAAACAGACTCTGGTAGTACCACTATATCATACCCCTTGTCTGTTGCATCTAAAATCTCTTTTTGTATCATGAAAAGTGTAGTATCTCTGTTCTCTCTTTTCCATTTTTCTGCTTGTTTTATGTCTGTCTGTACGAGTTTAATTTTTAATGGAGCATCCTTTTGCTCTTTATAGCCATAATTAATAGAGAGTATAAGAAGTAAAAGTGGTAAATATTTATACTTCTGTTTATCTATAAGGCTCGGTAGTACCAGTGCTAGTAAAACTACTAGAAGTTGGTACTTATATACACCTATATAGCTCTCAACAAAGAGTAACTCTATCTGCAACCAGTTCCAGTCAAATGGTTCTACAAAACTAAGCCCAAAGAGTAAGAGTGCTCGAATATATGCTTTTTCTGTAAAATATAAGGGTAAAAAGAAGAGAAGATAGATAAAACCAAATGCTACAGTTATAATAGGTCTCATATAACCAACACCTTGATACTCAAAACTATACCCAATCCAGTAAAACCAAAAGAGACCTATAAGAAAACCAGCCACAGGAATTGAACGTTTTGGAATATAGAGAAAAAGTGTTAAGGCTCCAAGAGCACAAAGAGTATTAATCAGCTTATTTGTAAGGTGGTACTCTTCAAAATAGATAAATGCAGAGAAAAAAATTGCGGTTAAAAGTCCAAGTGCGAGTGTCTGTATTATTTTATTCATAAGTAAATTATACACTTTTTATGAGCTTATTAGTATAACTTTTGTATAATCGCTACAATTTTATTCAAACAAAGGAAGTTAAGATATGGAAATTATCTCTCAACTGTTACCATTTATATTTTTAATTGCAATTATGTACTTTGTAATTATTCGTCCACAACAAAAAGAGGCGCAAGCTAAAAAAGAGATGTTAGAAGCTCTTAAAAAAGGTGATAAAGTTGTCACTAATGGTGGTTTTATCGTTGTCATACATAAAGTAGAAGAGGAGTTTTTAAGTGTTAAAATGAATGATGCTACTATTACAAAAATTACTAAAGATGCTATAGCAAAGAAGTTTGAGAGTGAAGCTTAATTACCGCATAGTTATTTTCGCATTAGCGATTATTTTCGGTGTAGCTTTTTCTATGCCCTCTCTGCTTCAGACAGAGGGCGGTAAAAAGGTTACTTTAGGACTTGATCTTCAAGGTGGTCTTCACATGCTACTTGGTGTTAAAACTGAGGAAGCAACTAAGTCACGTATTAAATCCATTGCTGCAAGTATTAAACACTTTGCTGAACGCCATGATATTTTAATAGATGGACTTACTTTTGATGAAGCTGGTGTGACATTTGAAGTTTTAGATAGTGATGAACTTACTAAATTTGATGATTTTTTTAAAGAAATAGAGGGGAGTGTCATCTCTAAAGTTGGCACAGTAATCTCTCTTTCACTTACAGAAAAAGAGATTATAAAGACTAAAAAAGAAGCAGTATCTCAAGCTATAGAGACTATTAGAAATCGTCTGGATCAGTTTGGGCTTTCAGAACCAGTTGTTGCAAAGCAGGGTGAAGAGAAGATTCTTGTACAACTCGCTGGGATTAAAACGCAAGAAGAGGAGCAACGTGCTCGTGAGTTGATCTCTCGTGCTGCTAAGCTTGAACTTATGGCTGTTGATGAAGACCGTAATGCTCGCGTTTATAACATGAGTGATGCAGATGCTGCAGAGTATGGAGATATTATACTCAGTGATGCTAAAAATCCTTCTATAAAGTATTTAGTTCGTGAAATTCCTATTTTAGATGGTGGGATGCTGACAGATGCATCTATGGGGTTTGATCAAAATAACCGTCCACTTATTAACTTCAAGTTAAATGCAGAGGGTGCTGAGATATTTGGTGATTTTACTGGACGTAGTGTTGGAAAGCGTTTAGCTGTTGTTCTTGATGGAAAAGTTTATTCCGCTCCAAATATTAATGAACGTATTGGTGGTGGTTCTGGACAGATTAGCGGAAATTATACTGTAATGGAAGCAAAAGATTTAGCAATTGCTCTTCGTTCTGGAGCACTACTTGCACCAATATATTTAATGGAAAAACGTTCGGTGGGACCAAGTCTTGGTGCAGATAGTATTAAAGCTTCATTGGTAGCTCTGATTGGTGGATTTGTCTTAGTTATTATTTTTATGCTTGTTTACTATCGTTTAGCTGGTGTTATTGCTAACATTGCTCTTATTGCAAACCTTTTTATCCTTTTAGCGGTAATGTCTCTTTTTGGAGCGACCTTAACACTTCCTGGTATGGCAGGTATTGTTTTAACTGTTGGTATGGCAGTCGATGCGAATGTTATTATTAGTGAGCGTATTCGTGAGCTTATTTATGAAGGGAAGTCTATGCATAAGGCTATAGAAGAGGGGTATGCAAATGCTATGCGTGCTATTTTAGATGCCAATATTACAACTCTTATCGCTTCTGTAGTTCTTTATGCTTATGGAACGGGTGCTATTAAAGGATTTGCTATTACTATGAGTATTGGTATATTAGCTTCTATGCTTACAGCTATTCTTGGTACACATGGTATTTATCAGATGTTAGAGAGTCGCATCACAAAAAGTAAAAACAACAAACTTTGGTTTGGGATTAAGGGGTAAGTAGATGGAATTTTTTAGATATACAAGAACCTTTAATTTTATGGGCAAGTCTAAACTTGCTATGGTAATGTCAATCATTCTTATTTTAGCTTCGTATGCTATTCTTGCTACAAAAGGTTTAAATTACGGTGTAGATTTTGCAGGGGGAACAGTTGTTCAGGTAAAATATGACACAACTGCACCAATTAATAAAATGAGAGATTCCTTAAAAGGAAACCCTCTTTTTGCTGGGGCAAGTATAAGTGAGTTTGGAAGTCCTGATGAAGTTGTAATTCGAATGAAGACAACTACAGGTAGTGTAACTACAGATATTGGTGATGAGACAAGAGAAGCTCTAAAAGGGAGTGGGAATTTTGAAATTCGTCGTGTAGATATAGTTGGACCAACCGTTGGTGCTGAGCTTAAAGAGAAAGGAATTATGTCTTTACTTTTGGCTGTACTTGGTATTTTAGTCTATGTGGCATTTCGCTTTGAGTGGCGTTTTGCGGTAGCTTCTATTGTTGCACTTGTTCATGATATTAGTATAGCACTTGGAATGGTTGCTCTGTTTCAGATAGATGTAAATCTTGATGTTTTAGCAGCACTTCTGACTATACTTGGATATTCACTTAATGATACTATTATTGTTTTTGATAGAATTCGTGAGGGCGTAACTGGAAATCGTATGCAGGATTTAGAGTCTACTATTAATGAGTCTGTTACGAGAACATTAGCCCGTACGACTTTAACATCTCTCACAACATTCTTTGTTGTGTTTACACTCTTTATGTTTGGTGGTGAGATTATTCATGCTTTTGCATTTACACTACTTGTAGGTGTTGTTGTGGGAACTTACTCTTCAGTTTTTGTAGCAAGTCCAATTCTTTTATGGTTTGGATTTGATGTGAAAAATTATCATAATAAACTAGCAGAGAAAGCGAAACGTGCAGCTGAAAAGCAAAAGATGCGTGATCAGTTTGATCAGGGTGTGGTTTAAAAAATCAACTAATAAATAAATTAAAGGATTAGTCATGGATTGGGGTAAAGTAATATACGTTTTCTTTTCACTTATGAGTTTAACATCTATCGCTGGATTTCTATATGAAAATACAGCAGTTTCACTCTTTATTGCTGCAAGTGTAAACTTGATGAGTACTATTTTAAAGATTGGGGTGAGAAATCTTCTCTCTGCTGAGCTTCTTGCTTCTTCATTAGTTGCAGATTTACACCTAATCCCTGCATTTATCTTTTTAGTAATAATTGGGGATGATACATGGGCTATTGCTTTATCTATAGGAGCATTAATAGCAAATGTTTTCTCTATGGGTCTCGTTTATATAGAGAGTTCAAAGCAGAAAGAAGAGTATTAACTCATTAGAGCTCTTTCTTGTAGTAGCGCAGGAAAGAGTTCGTATGAATTAATATATTATAGGATTTATTACAGTGGAATACATTTCAGCAGACATAGAAAAAAAATGGCAAGAGTATTGGAAGCAAAACGATAGTTTTGAACCGAGTGAAGATTTTAGTATAGATAAAAAATACATTCTCAGTATGTTCCCTTTTCCAAGTGGACGTTTACATATGGGGCATGTAAGAAATTACTCTATTTCTGATGCACTTGCTCGTTATCATAGACAACAGGGGAAGAATGTCCTTCATCCTATTGGTTTTGACTCATTTGGTATGCCAGCTGAAAATGCAGCTATTAAAAATGGGAGTCACCCAAAAGGCTGGACTTACGATAATATTGACTATATGAAAAATGAGTTTTACTCTTTAGGTTTCTCTTTTAGTCGTAAACGTGAGATGGCAACATCGGATGAACTTTATACAAAGTTTGAGCAAGCTTTTATGATCGATATGTATAATAAAGGTCTTTTATACCGTGAAAAGGGTCTTTTAAACTGGTGTCCGCATGATCAAACAGTTCTTGCAAATGAGCAAGTAGTAGATGGCTGTTGTTGGAGATGTGATACTCCTATAGTTAAAAAAGATATGAACCAGTACTACTTTAGAATAACTGACTACTCAGATGAACTTTTAGCAGATCTCTCTAAAATAGAAGATGGTTGGCCAAAACAAGTTCTTACTATGCAGGAGAACTGGATAGGAAAATCAAATGGTTTAGCTTTTGACTTACTTTTTGATGCAGACTCAAAAGCAAAGCTCAATGCAGAGTTTGAAAGCTTTGATGTCTTTACAACACGTCCAGATACTATTTACGGTGTAAGTTATACAGCTCTTGCTCCTGAGCATACCATAGTAACTTATATGATTGATAATAATCTTTTAGATGAAGATACAGTTGCAAAAATCACTAAGATGAAAAATACTTCTTCTATCGATAGACAAAAAGTAAAAGAGGGTCTTCCTTTAGGACTAAATGTAGTTCACCCCTTAACAGGAAAAACTGTTCCTGTATGGATAGCAAACTTTGTACTTATGGACTACGGCTCTGGTGCTGTTATGGCAGTTCCTGCGCATGATGATAGAGATTATGACTTTGCTAAAAAGTATGATCTCCCTATAAACGCTG
>CAZMBK010000046.1:0-9948 GCA_964564315.1 uncultured Sulfurimonas sp. | reverse complement strand
GAAGTTGTGTAAACATATCCATACTTCTAATAGTATCATCAAGAGAGACTTTTTGTGGTGTAGTCACACAAACGCCAGCAGTTACAGGGAGGTTCTGAGCGAGAGCTAGTTGTGCATCACCAGTTCCAGGAGGCATGTCGAAGAGTAAGACATCAAGTTCTCCCCATTTTATATCTTCAAGCATCTGTTCAATCGCTTGTGTAACCATTGCACCTTTCCATATAAGAGAAGCTCCTCTCTCTACTAAAGAACCAATTGACATCACTTTTATATTGTGTGCATCTATAGGTACTATAGTTTGTCCGAGAAATATAGGTTGCACATCTTCTATACCCATCATACGTGGAATATTTGGACCATAAATATCGGCATCTAAAAGTCCTACTCTTTTACCTTGCTGTGCGAGGGCAATAGCGAGGTTAACAGTTGTAGTTGATTTTCCTACACCACCTTTTCCACTACTAACCATCACAAAGTTTTGAATCTTTGGAAGTACATTTTTTCCATTAGAACTTGTTTGTCGAGGCATAATTGGCTGTTTTATCGTAACATTTACTACATACTCATAACTGTTAAGTCGATTTTTAATTTCAGTTTTTAACTGTTCTTCTATTTCTGGTGCTGCTGATGGTATATCTAAAATGATAGAAATAGTTTTTTCTTCTATTGTAGTCTCTTTTATAAAGTCGAAAGCAGTTATGCTTTTGTTGAAACCTGGGTATATAATATTGTTTAGTATTGATAAAAGTTTTTCTTTATTCATTATGTTTTCCTTACATAGATAATTTTAGCAATATTATAACAAAATGTTACATATTTCTATTAAGTATATAAATTATATTTATAATAAATATAATTTTTATGTAAAAATCTATATAATATGTAAAATTTAAGGAGATAATATGAACAAAATCGTAAAAATTGCACTGAGTGCAACTGTAATCTTAAGTCTAGGTGCAACTGTTGCAAGTGCTGATGCAGCAAAAGGTCAAAAGTTATATGCTAAAAAGTTGAAAAAAGTTTGTGGTTTTTCAGGTGCTGTATTTGCTGCTAAACATACTCAAGATGAGTGGACTGATATTGAAGATAGTGGTAAAATGGCAGATGAAATTAAATCTATTTGTCCAAATGTACCCGAGAAAGCATTAAAATCGAAATATATTAAAGATTACTATGATTTTGCAAATGATTTTGCAAGTGACAGTGGTAACGTTCCATCTTGTTAAGTTAATAAAAATAATACTTTTGTAATAATTCTATTAAAGCTTAGTTCACAGGTTTCTTTAGAATTATTGCATTACTCTTCTCTTTTAATGTGTAAAATCTACACATATAGATTTTTTCTTTAAAATATTTTTGTAATGAAAAATATCTTTTTTGATATAATAACCCATTTATGTACCCATTTTAGGTAATTAAACCACTTTATAAATTCTTTGAATAATAATTATAAGCTATAATATTCTAATGTGTGATAAAATAGTGATACTTTAGTGATAAAGTTACTTTTAGAAGAAAAAAAAAGGAAAATCAAATGGCAAGATTAATTGTTTTAGGTGGTGGTGTTTCAGGTCATACGACGGCTACATTCGCTGCAAAATGGTTAGGTTCACAACATGAAGTTGTTGTTGTTACACCAAATAGTAAATGGAATTGGATTCCATCAAATATTTGGGTTGGCGTTGGTCAAATGAGTAAGGAAGAGGTTACTTTTGATCTCGCACCTGTGTATGCAAAAGCAGGTATTACTTATAAACAAGCAAAAGCAGTTTCACTGAACCCTGAGGGGAATGAGTCAAGTGGTAAACCATTTGTTACTATAGAGTACACTGATCCAAGTAAAGAGGGTCAAAGTGAAAATATAGAGTATGATTACATTGTAAATGCAACAGGTCCAAAGCTTAACTTTGATGCTACTCCAGGTCTCGGTGATGGTGCAGGACAAATGGGTGAGCATACAGTTTCAGTATGTACAGCAGATCATGCAGTTCATGCAGCTCATGAATTGCATGAGTGTATTGAGAAGATGAAAGCGGGAACTCGCCAAAAATTCTTAATCGGTACAGGTCACGGTATGTGTACTTGTCAAGGTGCTGCATTTGAGTACATCTTCAACATTGAGCATGAGTTAAATAAAGCTGGTGTTCGTGATATGGCAGATATGAAATGGATCTCTAATGAGTCTTTCTTAGGTGACTTCGGTATGGGTGGACTTCATATGAAAGTTGGTGGATATGTAGTATCTTCAAAACTTTTTGCTGAGTCACTTTTTGCTGAGCGTAATGTTGACTGGTTAATTGGTGCACATACATCTAAAGTAGAAGCTGGAAAAGTAAGCTATGAACTGCTTGATGGTTCTATGGGTGAAGAAGAGTTTGACTTTGCTATGCTTATCCCACCATTTGCTGGTGTTGGTATTAAGGCATTTGCTAAAGATGGTTCAGATATAACAAGTACTGTATTCGCTCCAAATGGCTTTATGAAAGTTGATGCAAACTATGCTGCAGGTGCTTATGAAAATTGGAAAGCAAGTGACTGGCCAAGAACTTATCAGAATCCTTCATACTCAAATATGTTTGCTGCTGGTATTGCATTTGCACCACCACACCTTATCTCTAAACCGATGAGTTCTCCAAATGGAACACCGATTAATCCTACACCTCCAAGAACAGGTATGCCAGCTGGTATTATTGGTAAAGCAGTTGCACACTCTGTTTGTGATTTAATTACAAAAGGTGATTCTGCTCACTTACATGAAGCTTCTATGGCTGAAATGGGTGCGGCTTGTGTTGCTTCTGCAGGTAAAGGTATATTTACAGGTACAGCTGCAGCAATGACAGTTTTCCCTGTTGTTCCTGACTTTGAAAAATACCCTGGAACAGGTCGTGATACAGATTATACATTTGGTGAGATTGGTCTTGCAGGTCACTGGATTAAACATATATTACACTTTATGTTTATTCACAAAGCAAAACTAAATCCAGGTTGGACATTGATCCCAGAATAAAAGAAAAGGATAAAATAATGAAAAAAGAAGAATTAAACTTTCAAAAGAGTGAAGAGTTTAGTAGAACTATGATTCCTGGTGCATTTGCTAGAAAAATGCGTACTTGTGTTATCTGGCAGTTTATTAGATTTGTAACTATTAACATTAAAATGCTTGTAGTGGTGAGTAAAAGTCACTAAAAATTTAAAAGGGTCTTATCTCAAGACCCTTTTACCCCTCTTCAATATACCTAACATCAAAGGTTTAGTTTTATGATAAAAGAAATAGTCCGTTACCCAAGCCCTTTAAGTGTAGAATATGCTACAGATGTAAGAGTATTTGATGAAACGTTGTTTTCATTGATAGATGATCTTAAAGATACTATAAATGAAAACAATCTTAATGGACTTTCTGCTTATCAAATAGGGAGTTACTATAATATTGTAGTTATTAAAGACGAAAATGGTGAGTTTATAGAACTCATTAACCCTCGTTTAATCGCACATAAAGGTAAAGTGACTACAGAGGAGAGAACAGCATACTATCCAAATGTAAGTGCAAAAATTCAAAGATTTGAAGAAGTAAGCATAGTCTATCAAGATAGAGATGCTAAAGATAGGTCACTTAAAGCAGAGGGTGATTTAGCCATCCTCTTACAAAGAAAAATAGATTATACCTTTGGTGCTACATTTATTCATAAAATGAGTGTAGAGGAGAGGGAACTCTTTGAGCGTAGCTTAGAATTTGGAGGAAATGTTGGCACTACCGATTACTGTCCAACGACTTTTCAGCGTGATAAAATTATTTATCTTATCAATGGTATTATGATTATGATGCTTTTATTGTTAGGAGCTTCTTTTTTTGTATCAGATACAACACTTAATGCTTCTCTTTGGCAGTATCAGCTTTATGGATCATTTACTGTTCTAGCCTTAAATATAGTATATTTCTTTTATGCACAGTATGAGGGAAACAAATATGTATCATGTGGCTCTTGTCAAATAGGAAATATAATAGGGACAACATTCATTTCACTTATAAAACTGACAATTTTAATGGGAGTTTCTTTCTTTATAATTAATCCATCTTAAGGGGTAGTCATGCAAGTAATTGTACCAGCATTAACAGAGTCTCATAATCTCTTTATTGCATCAAAAACAAAAATTATAAGGCAGTGGGTAACATATCCTGCACCTAAGTATATATTGTCACTTCATAATATTGAAGCAGACTTCTTTTTAGAAAAATATGCAAGTGGTGTTTTTGATTACTTTATGGGTGTTATATCTGGAGATGTTAAGATAGGAAACTGTCCTGTTATGCAAGAACTTCTTAGCTACTTAAAAACACGAGAGATAAGTGCTGATGAACTGTTTGAACTCTGCTCTCATTTTCGTAGATCAATGATTGATTTTTCATATGATGCTAAACTAAATTCTAAAGAACTTTTTGATGATATCTCCTTTATTTTTGATCAAAATTTCAAGGGAATTTTAAAGTTTTATACAGATACAATTTTTCAAAAGCTTATAGATGCAAAGCAGGATGCAGTTCGTGCTAGTCAAGCAAAAGAGTATTTTCTTTCAAATATGTCTCATGAAATAAGAACGCCACTGAATGCTATTTTAGGCTTTGTAAATCTTCTTTTAGATGAAGATATAAGTAAAAAACATAGAAATTATCTCGATATTATAAATAGTAGTGGAGAAAATCTTTTAGGTATTATTAATGATATTTTAGATTTTTCAAAACTTAGAAGTGGTGAGTTTAACCTTGAGTTTAGAAACTTCTCTTTGCACGAAGAATTGAGTAATACTATGGAGTTATTTGTTGCAAGTGCAAATGCAAAAGATATTACTATTACCTCTTTTATAGATCCAAGTATACCGGTTGAACTCTATGGAGACTCCTTACGAATCAAACAAATTTTATCAAACTTTTTAAGTAATGCTATTAAGTTTACTCCTGAGAGTGGGGTCATAAATATTGAGGGATTATATGAAAAAGGTACTCTTAGTATTAGTGTAGAAGATAGTGGAATTGGAATAGCTAAAGAGGATATAGAAAATATTTTCACAGCATTTGCACAAGCTCAAAACGGAATAGATATAAATAAAGGGGGAACGGGACTCGGACTCTCCATCTGTTATCAGTTAGCACAAAAGATGAAAGGAGAGGTAAGTGTAAGTTCTAAAATAGACAAAGGGAGTCGTTTTGAAATTCAAATTCCCATCGCTACTTCTACAAAACAGAGTCAATACTTTAATGACATAGGGGAGTTTCAAAAACTGAAAATTGTAATTTTTGCAGAAAACAAGCAACTATCATTTAAACATAACTCCTTTTTAAAATATGCAAATATATTTGGAATGAATATTGAGGTTGTCGATACAATTGATGAGCCATTTGATCTATGTATTTTTGTGTATGAAGACTCAAGTAAAGAGTTTTTAGCTCAAGTCAAAGCTAAAGATAAAAAATTTATAGCACTGATGAGTAAGGAGTATGATGATTATGAAGATGATACACATATAAATAGTATGTGTTTTCCACTTTACTGCTCTAAAATTCATACGGTATTTCATGAACTCCTCAATCCTCAAGAGTCATCTTCATATGCACATCGTGTTTCAAAAAAGTATACAGGACATCTTCTTGTTGCTGAAGATAACGAAGCAAATCAAGAGCTTATTAAAATAGTTTTATCGAAGTATGGTCTCTCTTTCGATTTAGCAGAAAATGGACTAGAGGCACTTAACTTTTATAAGTTAAATAAGTATGATCTTATTTTAATGGATGAGCAGATGCCTGTGATGAATGGTCATGAAGCCGTTGCGAAGATCATAGAGTATGAAGAGCGTTTAGAACTTACTCATACACCTATATCTGCTTTGACGGCTAATGTTCTTAAGGGTGCCAAAGAAAAAGGGCAAATGGCAGGTTTTGATGCTCATTTAGGGAAGCCTATTGTCCTTAAAGATTTAGAAGAAGTTTTTTCTAACTATCTTGAAGTAAATGAAAATATAGTGCCACTAGAGCAAGAGACACAAGCCATTCAAACAGATGAGAAAATAGTTGGTTTAGATATGCAAAAGTTAATGAGAGAGTTGATGCTTACAGAGGATGAACTACTTATGCTTCTTAAACTTTTTTTGAAAAAAATGAAGAAAACCATTCCTGAATTAAGTGAGGTAATAGCGCATAGGGATTATAAAAAGATCGCTTTACTTGCACACTCCATAAAGGGATCTAGTGGTAACTTTAGAATTAAAATGCTTCAAGACTTAGCGAGTCATATGGAAGATATGGCTAAAGGAAGTGTAAAAGATTTTAACTATGAAGATGCTTTGAAGTCTATAGAACTAGCAGTGAATAAAATAAGAGTAAAAGAGTAAAAAACTCTTTTACTCTTTTATGAAATAGCCAATTCCTGCAACATTTTCTATTGGTTGTGTTGGAAGTTTAGCTCGTAAACGTAGAACCATAGGTTTGAGCCGAATAGTCTCACTTGTATTTTCCTCTATGTATGAAAGTGCCTCTTCAAAAGTTACAACAACTCCAAGTTTTGAAAGGAGCAGTTTTATAAATGCTTTTTCACTCTCTTTGAGTTCTATAGGAATATCATAATGAGTAAGGCTATTACGATCTATATCATACTTATAGGATTGGGAAAAAGAGAGAACACTATTGTGGGATTTTTGATTTACTAAGGTTTCAACAGTAGAACTTTTATCTTTTACTATTGTATTCTCTTCTTGATCCTCTTTAAATTGAAAAAGTGCCATTTGTATAGATGCATGCAGAGAATTAGGGTGAAAAGGTTTTACTATATAACCATAAGGTTTAGTCTTTTTCGCTTTTGCAATAATATCATCACTACAATGAGAAGTAAGATAGATAAAAGGGATATTATATTGCTCTTTTATAATAGTTGCTAAATTAATTCCATCATCACTATCTTTGAGTGAAATATCGATAACGGCAATATCAGGAGTATTATTTGCAATCTCTTTAAGTGCTTTCTCCGCATTCTCGGAGACTGAAACCACTTCATAGTTCTGTTTTTGAAGAGATAGTTTTAAGTTCATAGATGTTATTTCATCATCTTCAACAATTGCTACTTTAAACTTATTCATTTAAGGACTCCTTGAATTTATATATAATGTATAATAACATATAAATACACTTAGCTCTTTAAAATATAGAAATATAATATAAATTTATAGATTACTCTTCAATATAGTAACCAATTCCTGAAGCATTTTTAATAATATCTGTCTCAAGTTTATTTCTTAATCGCCATACTAGTGTTCGTACACTATTTTCAGTAGCACCATTCTCATCCCAAACATAGTTCATGGCTTGCTCAAAGCTTACAACAACACCAAGTTGTGCTACGAGAAGTCTTAAAAAAGCATTCTCTTTTTTCGTAAGTTTTATTTTTTTTCCTTGATAAAATGTTTCACATATACTGATATCTAAGTGATAATCTTCTGCAAAAGGGACTATGGGTTTATCTGAAGATCTTTTAGAATAGAGTAGTTTTTCTAAGTTGAGTTTGTCAACTTGAAGGGTCTCCACATCCTCTTTTCGGTCACACTCTTGTTGAAACTTAAAAAGTGCCATTTGAATCGTTGCATGAAGGGAGCTAGGATCAAAGGGTTTCACTATATAACCGTATGGTTCAGTAAGCTTTGCTTGTGCAATGATGTTGTCATCACTATAAGATGTTAAGTATATAAAGGGAATATTATGTTTTTCTCGTATAGTTTTGGCGAGTTCTATTCCATCGTTGTTCTCATCTAAAGATATATCAACGATAACCAAGTCCGGATTACTTGTGCTTATTTTATATTTTGCTTGTTCTATATTATCACAAACTGCTACAACACTATAACCGTTTTTTTGAAGAGACATATTGAGATTGAGTGATGTTATTTCATCATCCTCAACAATTATTATTTTATGTTTTTGCATATTTGAACCTATGGTTTATTTATTTTGACTAAAATGTGATAAAAATTTCTCCATTATAATATAACTTAATACTATTTACAATGATTTTATCATAAGGTTATCACATTTGTTACAAATTTACACTTATTATACTAGCTAGTACGCATCTTTAAAATTTCTGCTACATTAATAGGCTTGCTGTACTGTGTAAAGTCACTATTTTTTTGTTTTATAGTATAGATAGTCATTCTATCTGCAAGTTCATTCCCTTCATAACCTGCATGTGCTTTAATATGTGTGAGCTTGACACTCTCTTTTATAGAGTTATAAAGAGCATATGCTAACTTGATAATTTCTAAGTTTTTAATCTCACCTCCTTTTTTAGTCCACCCTCTTTTTTCCCAAGAGATAGCCCAAGTTTTTATGCAGTTAATGGAGTACATTGAATCACATTTTATTGCTACCTCATTACCATTTTCTATCTCTTTTTTTGCTAAAAGAAGGGATTGATAGAGAGCATTGAGCTCTGCTGTGTTATTTGTTCCCATCTCTTCATATAGCCCATACCAAAGCTCAGAAACTACTGCATTTCTATAGACTGCAACACCTGAACCAGCTTCTCCTGGATTTGGAGTACATCCTCCATCACAGTAAATAGTTATACTCTCTTTTGTACTTTTATTTATTTCTTTTTTTTGTGGTATTACTAAAGGTTCTGACGTTTTGTTTTGCTCTTTTCTAAATTTTTGTAAAGATTTATAGTTTTGAATAAGTGTATCTCGAGTATCTGGATCATTAATATTATGAAGCAATACAAAAAGCTCTGCTCTGGCATCTGAAAGTTCTTTTCCTAATGCGCTACTCCTCCACTCCCCTTGTTCTTCCTCTTTTTTTATATCGAGTAAAAGCAGTTGGGATTCATTAATCTCTTCATCTCCGTCAACTCCTAAGTTAAGTAGTTCTTGTGTAGCTATTTGCATATATTTTCCATTATTTTATTTTTGATGCAACCAGAGGTGCATCTTCGATCATTGAAACATGTCCTAAGTTTTCAAGTATAACAAGTTCAGAAGAGTTTTTGCTCTTTATACCAAGAGAATTGCCTTTTTATTTTGAATAAAATTATATTATACTAAATTTCTCAATTTATTTTGCTAAAATACCTTTATGGCATATTTTATATATATATTAAGATGTAGTGATAATACGCTATACACAGGGATAACAACTGATCTTGCACGTAGGGTTGATGAACATAATCACTCACCTAAGGGTGCAAAATATACAAAAGTACGAAGGCCTGTCACACTGGTTTATAATGAAAGAGTAGCAGATAGAAGTAGTGCTTCTAAGCGAGAATATAGTATAAAAAAAATGTCAAGAGTGGCGAAATTGGAGTTAATTAATGTTTAGAATATTTGTAGATGGGGATGCTTTTCCAAATCTTTTAAAACCAATATTACTCAAACAAGTAGAGCGTTTAAAACTAGAAACAGTGGTAATAGCAAATAAAAAAGTAAGTATAGGAAAAAGTAAAAATATCTCTTATTTAGTCGTGGATGCAGGTGCAGATGAAGCGGATCATAAGATTGTCGATATGTTGGAAGAGGGAGATCTTGTTATAACCGCCGATATTCCACTTGCAGATAGAGTAATAAGTAAAAAGGGACATGCTATTGATCATAGGGGAGAGCTCTATAGTGTAGACAATATTAAGCAGTATTTAGCAATGCGAAATTTGATGGAAAAAATTAGAGAGAGTGGGGAGATAACCAAAGGCCCAAAGGCATTCTCAAAAAAAGATGCAGAGATGTTCGCAAATCAGCTCAATGCTTTTTTAAGTAAGCAGTTAGATTAAGCAGCCCAAAATTTAAAACTATCTGCATAATCTCAATTATAGTACTTAAATGC
This sequence comes from uncultured Sulfurimonas sp., assembly GCA_964564315.1. Lineage (GTDB taxonomy): Bacteria > Campylobacterota > Campylobacteria > Campylobacterales > Sulfurimonadaceae > Sulfurimonas. The sequence goes on along the minus strand of CAZMBK010000046.1, from coordinate 95 downwards.
TATAATTTCAATAATAATTTACAAAGATAAAAAAGAGGTTAGAATGATACAATTTGAACTAAAAGATGAATATATAGAACTTTTTAAACTAATAA
>CAZMBK010000045.1:0-10380 GCA_964564315.1 uncultured Sulfurimonas sp. | reverse complement strand
TAAAATAAAAGTCCTTAAGAAATTGTAAAGAAATAAAGTTGTTTTATATAAAACCTTAGAAAATATGATAAAATTCTAAAAAAATAAGGAAAAAAAGAATGAAGCATATAGGGAAAGATATATCTAAATTTTTTTTTATTTCTTTTATGATCACTTTTCTTTTTTTTGATTTTAGCCTTTATATATTCTTAAAAGAGTCTACACCTTTTCTTTTTTTAGTAATTATAACACTTCTTTCACTCTCCTTTATATTCACTGCTTCTTGGTATCTATCACATAAGATAGGGAAGGATATGAGAGCCTTAAAAAATTATACAGAGGAGATTTCAGAATCTAAAGAGTATAAGTCAAGTATAAAAATAGAGTATTACTTTGAATTTTTAGAGAGTGCTATTTATCTTAAAAATATAGCAAAACGGCTCTCTCAAAAAGAGAAAAAAACTTTAAAAAAATAGCAAAATGCAATATTTTTTCATCTCTCTTAAAATTTTTGATATATTTCTGAAAATCAAAATAAAGAGTTACCATGAAGGATTTTCAGGCTATTATAAAAGAGTTAAAGGCATACTTGTTTAAAGAAAAAAAAAGTAAAGTACTTGATAAGGATGTCGCAATTTTGTTAGATATAAATCAAGCAAGGTTTGCCACGATAAAGAAGCGTAATGTAACTCCTTATGAAGATATACTTCTTTTTTGTGAGAAAGAACATATGGATGCTAATGCACTATTCTTTAAACAAAACATATAAAAGCAGTACGTTTAATATAAATAGAGTAAAATAACATTACAAATAAAATATGCACAAAGCATAAGACAAGGAAACTCCCTTGGGATATAAAATATTAGTAACAAATGATGATGGTTATGAAGCAAAAGGCATTCTCTCTTTAGTAACTGCTTTAAAAGAGTTAGAAGATGTAGAGGTAACGGTTGTTGCTCCTGCAAATGAGAAATCTGCTTGCGGACACTCTTTGACACTTACTCGTCCACTACGTTTTGTGAGTGTGGATGACGATTTTTATAAACTTGAAGATGGAACACCGAGCGACTGTGTGTACCTCTCATTGTCTGCTCTTTTTGAGGATGAAAAACCAGATCTTCTTGTAAGTGGTATAAATCGTGGTTCAAATATGGGAGAAGATATAACCTACTCAGGAACAGCAGCTGGGGCAATGGAAGGAGTTTTACATAATATTCCTTCTATAGCAATAAGTCAAGTGATGGATTTTTCAAATCCGGATGGTGATTTCTCTTTGGCGCAAAAAACAATTCAAAAAATAGTTACTAAAATAAGAGAAGGAAAATTTCCTCTTCCAAAACGTGAATTTATTAATATAAATATTCCTTCAAAAACTAAAGATGCAGAGATGAAAGTGACATATGCTGGCTATAGATATTATGCTAATGATGCACATCTTCACCGTAATCCAAGAGGGGAAGAGTTCTACTGGCTTGGTTTACACCCTTTGGACTTTGCACCACGAAAAGGGGTTGAGGGGATAAGTGATTATGAAGCTATAGAGGCTGGATATATCTCTATTACACCTATAATGCTCGATTTAAGTGCATATAAATCTATGAGTACCTTAGAAGAGTGGTTATAGCTAGTGGGTGTTTATGACCGTATAGAGTTGTTAGTTGGTGAGGACTTTAGTAAGCTTCAAAATGCAAAAATAATTCTACTTGGTGTGGGTGGTGTTGGTAGTTTTTGCTTGGATTGTCTTTACCGTAGTGGTGTGAAAAATATAACTATAGTTGATTTTGATACCTATGATGTAAGTAATCAAAATCGTCAGATGTGGTCAGAGTTGCATGAGAAAGAGTTAAAAGTAGAAGCACTGCAAAAGCATTATCCTGAGATAGAAATTATAAACTATAGGGTAGATGATGAGTGGGTTTGGGCATTTGACTTTGAACCTTATGATCTTGTACTTGATGCTATTGATGATAGAAATGCAAAATTAGCACTTGCACAGAAGTGTTATAAAAAACTTATAAGCTCTTTTGGTGGTGCAAAACGCATGGATCCTACAAAGATAAAAGTAGATGATATTTGGAAAAGTTATGGAGATCGCTTTGGTTCAAAAATACGATATGAATTAAAAAAACGAGGCTTTAAAAAGAAATATAAAGTGATATTCTCTTCAGAAGAGGCAAACATAAAAGAGAAAGGTTCTTTTATGGGAGTAACTGCAACTTTTGGACTGATTATGTGTGGTGAAGCTATGAAGAAAATAAGAGGAGTGAAGTAGTTGTTTGATTTTTTAGATAGTGATTGGTTTAATATAGGTTTAGAAGTTGTTTTTGTCCTCCTTATAAGTTATGACTTGAAGAAGTATTTTGATACTCGTAAACGTGAATACATTGTCAATATTGTTTTAACCATAGGTTTTGCAGTTTGGACACTTTATCCTTATTATACTTCTTATGTAGGATGGGAAGAGAGTCAAAAAAAACTTTTACTTAATCATTGTGACACAAGTAAAGATACAAAACTTTGTAAGTGTATAGATGAGGCACTTTTTAAAGAGTATACATATGTAGAGTATGATGCTATAGATAAAAATGCAACAGAATTTACTGAGTTCTTAAAAGATACAAGAGAAGAGTGTAATGATAGTGGATGGTTTTGATGTAAGTTCTCCTCTAATTTGTGAGGGTCTTATTGGTGATGGATGTGGTGGTGGTCGTATTTTCTTTATGCAAGAAGATTCTTTATGTGTTTATGATCCCATAACAAAGGATATCTTAGTTCTTTTAAGTGGTCTTGAAAATATTGAAGAGATCTCTAAAAAAGGGTGTATTATTAGTTTAAGGAGTAGTACAAAAGAAGTCTTATTTGATCTTTCGACTATTAGATAATTTTATAGCAATGATAAGTCCCTCTAAGCAACTCTAAAGATGGCTTTTGATAAAGTGACATAACTACTCAAAGGAGTCTCTAAAATGATAAAAACAAAAAGTAAACTACTGCTCTCGTTGATGTTTCTTACAACATTATTGATGGCAGAACCTGTTGATAGCGATTCTGATGGAGATGGTGTAATTGATTTTATTGATGGTTGTTTAAAGACACCTAAAGGATATGTGGTTGATAAAGATGGGTGTGAACGTTACTTTATAATTCATGCTAATTTTAAAAATAATAGTTTTGAGGTTTCTGATGCACTTGAAGCAGATATAAAAACATTTGTTGCATTTTTAAAAAACCGTCCACAACTACGTGTAAATATTATTGGACACTCTAGTAGAACACCTGTCAGTGGGGATGCTTATAACCTAAGACTCTCAAAGTCTAGGGCAGATACATTTAAAAAAGAGATAGTTAAACGAGGAATTGCAGCAGATAGAATAGAGACAGAGGGAAGAGGCTTTCACGAACCGATGTATAGCAATGATACACAAGAGGGAAGAGATAAAAACCGTAGACTTGAGATAGAGTTTTTATATGAGAGTTTTTAAAAAAAAATAATTACTAAGGATAATATATGCAAAATATAGAACCAATGACACTATTTGGCTATGAAAAATTACAAGCAGAGGTAAAAGATCTCAAAGAGGTAAAGCGTCCTCGTTGTGTTAAAGATATAGAAGAAGCACTTGAACATGGAGATTTAAAAGAGAATGCTGAGTACCATGCAGCAAAAGAGATGCAAAAAAATATAGACAATCGTTTAGCAGAGCTTCAAGATATTTTAGGAAAAGCACAAATAGTTGACCCAACGGAATTAGAACACTCAAAAATTAGTTTTGGTTCAACTGTTCGAATGACAGATATGGACACAGATGAAGAGGTGACTTATACTATAGTAGGTGGATGTGAATCAAATCCAGATAGAGGGCTTATCTCTTTTAACTCACCACTTGCAAAACAACTTTTAGGAAAAGAGGAGGGAGATGAGGCAAAAGTACGTCTTCCTGGGGGTGAAAAAGAGTTTGAGATAGATGAGGTGAGATACCAAGAAATAGTTTTTGAGTGTCACTAAAAATGGCTAATAAAAAAATTAATGTAGGTGTTGTTGGTGCAACAGGTTATACGGGTTTAGAACTTGTGAAAATGTTACTAGCACATCCCTCTTTTCATCTTAATTATATAGCAAATTCTGAGGGTGGTACAACTATTAATAGACTGCATCCTTCTTTAAATGGTGTGTGTGAAGATGAAGTTGTAAAAGCTGATGTTGATGAAATAGCAAAAAGTTGTGAACTTGTTTTTCTTGCCGTACCTCATAAAACAGCAATGGTCTATGTAAAACCACTTATATCTTTAGGGCTTAAAGTCGTAGATCTTTCAGCAGATTATAGATTAACACAAGAGATTTATGAAGAATTTTATGTGCCACATACTGATATTGAAAACTTAAGTCATGTTGTTTATGGTCTCCCTGAAATGTTTCGTGAAGAACTTAAATCAGCAAAACTTGTAGCAAATCCAGGATGTTTCCCAACTTCAGCAATACTTGGCTTACTCCCATTTCTTTCCAAACGTCAAGAGAATACACCCATAATTATTGATGCAAAAACAGGGGTAAGTGGTGCTGGTAAAAAACTAAGTGATGTGACACATTTTGTTAATGTAAACGATAACCTTTTCGCTTATAATCCACTCCTTCATAGACATGCTCCCGAAATAGCACAAAAACTTGGAGTCTCTTTTGATGAAGTAAATTTTGTGCCTCATTTAGTGCCACTAACTCGTGGTATGATAAGTTCGATCTATCTTCAGGTTTCAGGGGAATTTGATGCACAAACACTACTCCAAGAATTTTATAAAAATGAAAAAAATGTAAGGGTAAGCAGTGTTCCTGTAGATATGAAAAATGTAGCAGGAACAAATTTTTGTGATGTTTATGTCAAACGTAAGGGAAATATGCTCTTTATTTCAAGTGCTATTGATAATCTCATGCGTGGTGCTTCAAGTCAAGCACTTGTAAATGCAAACTTAATGATGGGATTAGAAGAAAATGAGGGAGTACCAAACATAGCTTATGTCCCATAAACTAGAAATTTTAGAAGGTGCTTTGATTATTACAGATGCACACTATTCGCATTTACGACCAGAACTACTCTCTCTTATAAAAGATATTAGAGTTAAAAAGATAGAAGCAACACAACTTATTCTCTTAGGTGATGTCTTTGATTTACTTTTTGGAACTATTTCGTATACATGTGAAAAAAATATAGAGATGATAGCACTTTTAGAAGAAATAAATCTAGAAATTGAGATTATATTTTTAGAAGGTAATCATGACTTTAATCTAAAAAATGTCTTTTCAAATGCAAAAATCTATCCTTTTAGTATGCAACCTCTCCTTTGTTCCTTTAAAGGGAAGAGTGTTGCACTCGCTCATGGTGACTTTGATCTCCCTTTTAGTTATCAACTTTATACAGCTGTTATAAGAAACTTTTTCGTTTTAAAAATTCTTAACTTTATAGATAAAAAAATAGGAAATATGATTATACAAAAAGTGGATAGATATTTAAACAAGAAAGATGATTGTAAAGAGTTTAAAAATTTTGAAACATATATATTGCAACGTAAACTTCAAAAGTATCAGTGTGACTATTTTGTAGAGGGACATTACCATCAAAATAGAAGGTTTGATTTTGATACATATAAGTATATAAATTTAGCAGCTTTTGCTTGCAATCAAAGATACTTTATAGTAAAATCATCTAAAGATAGAGAATTAATTATAGAAGAAAACTCTCATAAGGAGATGTAAAGAATGGATGATAATTCCTTAAAGGTAGGTTCCAATGAGATGGAACTTGTAGATTTTCGTATACAAAAGCAAGAAGAAGATGCTGTATATGAGGGTATTTACGGTATAAATGTATCAAAGGTACGTGAAATTATTCGTGTCCCTGCACTTACCGAACTTCCGGGTACTCCAGAGTTTATTGATGGTATATTTGATCTACGTGATGTGGTGATTCCTGTTGTAAACCTTGCCAAATGGATGGGGATTGTGGAGCCTGAAGATGCTAGAAAAAATTCGAGAATTATTATTACAGAGTTTAATAATGTTCTTATCGGATTTGTTGTGCATGAAGCAAAACGTATTCGAAGAATAAACTGGAGTGACATAGAACCTGCAACTTTTATGAGTGGTGTAGATCCACTAGAGTCTAATAAAATTACAGGTGTTACAAAAATAGAGGGGGATAATGTTCTTCTGATCTTAGATTTAGAGGCAGTTGTCCAAGACCTTGGTCTTTATGAACCAGATGTGGATAATATTCCTCAAGAGTTAGAGACTTTTTCTGGTTTAGCACTCATATTAGATGATAGTTCTACAGCTAGAAAAATTGTAAAAGAAGCTCTACTAAAAATGGGATTTCATGTCGTGGAAGCTATGGATGGAGAAGAGGGACTTGCTAAATTGAATGAGCTCTATAAAACATATGGGGAAAATCTCTCAAATAATTTAAAAATAATTATTAGTGATGTTGAAATGCCTAAAATGGATGGTTTCCATTTTGCTGCAAATGTGAAAGAGGATCCAAGATTTAGTAATATACCTATAGTTTTTAACTCTTCGATAAGTGATCATTTTAGTGAAGATAGAGGAATAGAAGCTGGTGGAGAAGCTTACTTAGTGAAGTTTCAAGCGAGTTCATTTTATGATGAAGTAGCACGTGTTGTTCGTGCACATATGAAAGAAGGAGTGTAAATATGGATGAGTTTCAAGAGATACTACAGGATTTTTTAGTTGAGTCATTTGAACTTGTAGAAAAATTAGATGAAGATTTAGTTGAGTTAGAGAACAACCCCGAAGATTTAGAGTTATTAAATGGAATTTTTCGTGTTGCGCATACTGTAAAGGGAGCATCATCATTTCTTAATTTTGATGTTTTAACACATCTAACACATCACATGGAAGATGTTTTAAATAAGGCACGACATGGAGATCTTATAATTACTCCAGATGTAATGGATGTAGTTTTAGAATCTATAGATCTTATGAAAGCACTTCTTGAGACTATACGAGATACTAGTACAGATGCTGGTATTGATGTTTCTGCTTGTGTTGTAAAGCTTGATAAAATTACAGGTGGTTCTGGAGATGTTAAAACTCCCGTAGTAGTAGCTGCTGAACCGACTCCTGTAGTTGAAGAAGTTGTAGAAACTCCTGTTGGGGATGATGAACCAGATTATGACAGCATGAGTCCTGATGATCTTGAAGCAGAGATTGAAAAACTTTTACAAGAGAGACAAGCTGAAGATAAGGCAAAACGGAATGCGAAACTTGCTGCAGGTGAGAGTGTATTAGCTGCCCCACCTGAACCGACGGAAGAAGCTTCTTCTGCGAAAGAAGAGCAAAAAGCTGCTCCTAAAGCAACACCTCCTCCCGTGGCACCAACTCCTGCACCAGTAGTAGAGAAGAGTACACCAAAAGAAGATCCAAAAGCAGCAGCACCAGCTAAACGTGCACCTGCAACAGTTGAGCAAACTATTCGTGTGGATGTAAAACGGCTTGATCATCTTATGAATCTTATAGGTGAGCTTGTACTCGCTAAAAATAGACTTATTAAAATTAATGATGATGTTGAAGAGCGTTATGAGGGTGAAGAGTTTCTTGAAGAACTTAATCAAGTTGTAAGTATTGTTTCTCTTGTAACAACTGATCTTCAAATAGCAGTTATGAAAACACGTATGCTTCCTATTGGAAAAGTTTTTAATAAATTTCCTCGTATGATCCGAGATCTTTCACGTGAACTGAATAAAAAGATAGATCTCGAACTCGCCGGTGAGGATACAGAGCTTGATAAGTCTATAGTTGAAGAGATTGGTGATCCTCTTGTTCACATCATTCGTAACTCATGTGATCATGGTGTTGAGACTCCAGAAGAGCGCCTTGCAAAAGGAAAAGATGAAACAGGGATTATTGGTCTAAAAGCATATAATGAAGGGAATCAAATTGTTATTCAGATAGATGACGATGGAAAAGGGCTTGATACTGATATGCTAAAAAATAAATCTCTTGAGAAGGGAATTATTACAGAAAAAGAAGCTGACTCTATGAGTGAGAAAGAGGCCTTTGGTCTTATCTTTAAACCAGGATTTTCAACTGCTGCTGCTGTTACAAATGTAAGTGGTCGTGGTGTTGGTATGGATGTTGTAAAAACAAATATTGAGAAACTGAATGGTATTATTGACATAGATTCTGAGCTTGGTGTTGGAACATCTATGAAGCTTAAAATTCCTTTAACACTTGCTATTATTCAAGCTCTTCTCGTTGGTGTTCAGGAGGAGTATTATGCTATTCCTTTAGCATCTGTTTTAGAGACAGTAAGAATATCAAGAGATGAGATTTATACTGTTGAAGGTCGCTCCGTTATGAGACTAAGAGATGAAGTTTTATCACTTGTCCATATAGGTGATATTTTTGAAGTAGAGCGTATTTTAGATGCAGGAGAACATGCTTATGTTGTTGTTCTTGGACTTGGAACGAGTAAACTTGGTCTAATCGTAGATACTCTTGTTGGGCAAGAAGAGATCGTTATTAAGTCTCTTGGAGATTATCTCAAAGGTATTGAGGGTATTGCAGGGGCTACTATTCGTGGTGATGGTGGTGTTACTTTAATCGTTGATGTTGTTGCACTTATGCAGATGGCAAAAGATGTGAAATCTGCACCAATGGCAGATACATCTTCTGCAGCAGCTATAACAGAGAAAACAAAGCCAAGTGATTATACTATTATGATAGTAGATGATTCTAAAACCGACAGAACAATTATGCGCAAAGCATTAGAACCTATGGGTGTGACACTTGTTGAAGCGAGTGATGGGCAAGAGGCACTTAGTATTTTAAAAGCAGGTGAGCATAATTTTGATGCCATGCTTGTTGATATAGAGATGCCTAGAATGGATGGGTATACTTTAGCTTCGGAGATTAAAAAGTATAATAAATACAAAAATCTACCTCTCATTGCAGTAACATCCAGAACAGGTAAATCTGACCGTATGCGTGGTGTTGAGTCTGGAATGGTTGAGTATATTACTAAACCATACTCGGCAGATTATCTTTCAAGTGTAGTTCAAAGAAATGTTAACTTTAAAGCGGAGTTCTTATAATGAGTGATAAATTAAAACAGATAATTAATAAGCAGGGTGATCAGCAAAATGTAGAAACTGATCAGTTAGATGATATTGTTCAGCTTGTAGGTTTTGTAATTGGAGAGGAGGAGTATGCTATTCCTATTCTCTCTATTCAAGAGATTATTAAACCATTTACTTGGACAAGAGTCCCTCAAGTTCCCTCTTGTGTTCTTGGTGTATTTAATCTTCGTGGTGCTGTGATACCACTTATAGATCTACGTGCTAAGTTTGGACTGCAAACAAAAAATCAGTCTGAAGAGACACGTTTTATAGTGATGCGTCATGGTGATGATGTCGCTGGATTTGTGATAGATAGACTTACTATGGCTATTCGTATTAAAAAAGCAGATATCGGACCAGCTCCAGATACTGTTAATGGTGATGATACCATTATAGAAGGTGTAGGAAAACAAGCCGATAAAATTATTACAATTTTAAAAGTAAATAAACTACTTGAGAGAGATTTTTAATTAGTTTGTTATGGATAAAAACTTAAAAATTCAGATCAAAAATAATCAGCTTTCACTAGAATTCTCTGGTGAGCTGACACTCTATACTCTCTCTCAGTGTGAAAAACAGCTGCAAAATTTAAATTTTCAAGTTATAAAAGTAATTGTCATTGATTTATATGAAGTTACTTTTATGGATACAGCAGGTGCTATTTTTTTAAAAAATTTAGAAAAAAAGTTTATTACAACAAAAAAAGATGTATCTCTGCTCTGTCAAGATACGCAACAGCTTGCAACTTTAAACTTAGTAAAGAAATCAGAGTTAAATAGAAGTTCATATAAAGAGAGTAGAGAAAGAAAGCATTTTGTAAAAGCATATTTAGAAAAAGTATATAGTTATTATATAGGATTTATATCTTTTATAGAGTTCTTCGGACAACTTTTCGCTACAAAATTGTACTATTTAAAATCTTTAAAAAATATACGTTTTAAAGAGATAGCTTTTGAGATAAATGAGTCAGCAATTAAGGCTATAGGTATTGTTGCTTTAACTAGTTTCTTAATTGGGCTTGTAGTAGCCTATCAATCTGCATATCAGTTAAAACTTTATGGTGCAAATATTTTTATAGTCGATATGTTAGGAATCTCTATATTAAGAGAGTTGGCACCACTTATAACTGCCATAGTTATTGCAGGACGTTCCGGTTCTGCTTTTACAGCACAAATAGGAGCCATGAAGATAACACAAGAGTTAGATGCTATGAAAACTATGGGATTTGATCCTTTTGTCTTTTTAGTTATGCCAAGAATTATTGCACTTATGAT
>CAZMBK010000044.1:0-10604 GCA_964564315.1 uncultured Sulfurimonas sp. | reverse complement strand
TCAGCTGCTCTAGCCAACTGAGCTATGTCGGCATCGAAATTGAGTCAGAATTATAATCCTTTTTGCTTTCAATGTCAAGTGTTTTTGCTAAAAGTTTATAAAATTTCCATCTTTTAATATTTTGGCATCCCATGAACCCCTATATTGCTCTATTTCATCAGAAATCTTTTTAAAGAAAGATGGTTTAATATGATGAATATAAAGCGATAAATTACTATTTTCTAACTTTTTGAGATTTTCAAAGAGTAATTTTGGAGTCAAATGTTTCGAATTTTTTGCTAATTCTTCTAAATCACTCGAAAAAGAGCATTCTACAACTATAGTTTTTATCTTATTATCTATTGTCAATTCATCATAAAGAGTTTGCAAAGAGTAAGTATCTGCTGTTATAAGAACAGCAGATTCATCTTTTGTATAAACATAACCACAACTAGGAACAGTATGATCTGTCTTAAATGCACGTATGGATTCACCCTCTCCTATTTCATACTCTCTACCCATTTTCACTTCTGTATATGTTACAGCCATTTCATTTGAAAGGATTAAAGGTATTTTAGAGAAATCTGGCCATATTGTATTGTTTAAAAAATTCTCTTTAATTGCTTTAATAGTTTCGGGTAAGCCAATAATATTAAGAGATTTTTTTCTCATATTAAAATAATTGTCTAATATATAAGCTATATCTACTATATGATCTAAATGGGAGTGTGTCATCCAAACATTTTCTATATCTATAGAAGTAATGTCCATGGACTCTAGAAGATGTCCAGCATCAATAACATTCTTTTTATTAAGAAAAAATGAAGTCGTCCCATAGCCTTTAGATTTTGTTCCATATGCACCAAGAATTTTTATCTGCTTATCTCTTTTTGCATCTGTTTCTTCAACATACCTATCCTGAAATTTTTTTCTTACCTCTTTTATCTTTTCTAGTTCTTTAAAAAATATATCTACAAGTTGAGGATCAAAATGCCGTCCTCTCTCCTCTTTAATAAGTTTAAAGATTCTCTCATCACTCCATGCTTTTTTATAAACCCTATCACTCCCTAATGCATCAAAAACATCAGCCAATGCAGTTATACGTCCATATATATGTATATCTTCACCACTTTTTTTATTAGGATATCCCGTTCCATCCCACTTTTCATGATGCTCATAAGCAACAATTGCTGCAGCTTTTAAAAGAGGTCGCTCAGAGTGGCGAATCATCTCATAGCCCAACTTTGCATGCTCATTCATAATGAAACGCTCATTCTCATCAAAACGACCAGGCTTATTTAAAATACTATCTGGAATTGCAATTTTTCCTATATCATGCATAGGACTTGCTTGTTTTAAGAGATCTGATTCTTTCTCATCCATACCATATGCTAAAGCTAAAAGTTTTGAGTACTCTGCAACACGCTTTACATGATTACCTGTCTCCTTACTTCTACTCTCACCTATAGAACCCATTGTAAAGACTACTTCTTTTTGAGTCTCCTCTATTTCAAGAGCAAGTTTTGCAGAGACAAGTGTTTCAGCAGCATAAGTACTTGCTAGTGTTAATCTTTCTAGGTCTCTTTTATCAAATTTTTCATATGTTCCCGTATGATTTATAACTTGAAATGCCCCTACTATTTCTTCTTCATAGTTATACATTGGGATTACCATCATACTCTTTGTTTTATAGCCTGTTTTTTTATCTATTTCTTTATTAAATCGACTATCAAGGTAAACATCATCTATAACTTCTCTTCTTCCACTTACAATAGAAGCCCCTACAATTCCAGAAGCACAATCAATTTCAATTCTATCTATACCTTGTGCTACTTTCGTCCAAAGCTTCTTTTTCTCTTTATCAACTATCCAAATACTACATCTATCAGCACTTGTTAGTGCCTTACCCATATCAGCTAAAACTTCCAAAATTTCATCATAATCTTTCAAAGATGAAACCTTGGCTAAATAAATAAAAACTAGTTCGAGAATTTCACTAGCATTCAAACTACTTGCATATTTTTTCATTATAACTCCAATTATCAATTGTATTATTATACAACAACTACTTAAAAGTTAAATCTAATTTGATTTTAATCAAGAATAAAATTAATAAGTGTTAAAATTCATAAAACATCACTAAAGGTAATAAAAATGCAAAACAAACTTATCTTCTTATTTCTTTTTCCCTTATATATCTTTGCCTCCGAACAGAAGGAACATAATCCATATAAAGATGGCTTAGTATATTATCAAGAGAAAAACTTTCAACAGAGTTATGAACTATTTCATGCGATTTACCTAAAACATCTTTCAGACCTTGAATTTAACTTTCGCTTTGGTCGCAGTGCTTATGAAACAGGTCATTATGAAATGGCACTTGCAGCATTTGAACGTGTAGAGATAGTTGATACTGCAAACATCAGAAATAAACTTGAAATGGCACGAACATATTATATGCTAAAAATGTATGAAGATGCACAAATTGCTTTTAAAGATGTCTTAGCAAACCCTAATATACCAAGTAATATTAGAAAAAATATAGAATTGTCTTTATCAAGAGTTTCAAAAGTACAGCAAAAATCTTTTACCTATATAACTACCTTTATGAATATACTCTATGATTCTAATGTTAATTACGGCTCACTCGGAGATTATCAATATGGGGGCAGTAAATTGAGTAAAATAGATGAGCGTTCAGATGGTGCTGTAGAGATATATGCAAATATAAATAATATATATGATATCGGTGATAAAAATGGATTTGCAGTAAAAAATGGACTCTCTCTCTTTGCTAAAGAATACTTTACAGAAGAGGATTACAATACTGTTTATTTATCTTATACTCCAAGTTTACTTTATAGAGAAACCAAATATAGTACTGAATTAGCTTTAGGTATAGATTTATTAACACTAGGAAGAGAAAAGTATATGAACCTTTTTTCTATAAATCCATCCATGCAGTACAACCATACAATCTCTTTTAGAAGTTTACTCTATATGAAATATCAACTCAAAAAATTTCTTCAAGATTCTCAAAAAGGCTTAGATGCAAATAGATTTGAAATAGCATATGGAATTCAAAAGATTCTCTCTCCTCGCTCTTTTATTCAGTCAAATCTTTTTTTTATTAATGAAAATAAAGATAGAGACAATGAAGACAATATTTATGTTGACTTTAATGAGTACAAACTAAACCTTACTTATGCAAATCAACTCACATCTCTTTACGGTATTAATCTTTATGGACAGATGAGAGCAAGAGATTACAAGGAGTATAGTCAAGGGTTTAACTCAAAAAGAGAAGATATTGGTGCTTTAGTAAATGTTAATTTTACTTTTTCAATTATGCCTACATTAAGTGCTAATTTAAAAACAAGTTATGAATATGTTAACTCTAACCAAGATAGATTTTCATATGAAAAATATATTATTTCTGCTGGTATCAGCAAAACATTTTAAGGAATCAAAATGAAAAAACTACACTTTTTACTCATAACTTTTTTACTTTTAAGCTCTAATTTACTTGCAAACTATGTAGCAACTATTACAGCAGTAAAAGGGAAAGCACATATTCTTCGAGATAATGAAAAAACAGATGCTACACTTGGTTTAAAACTCAAACAAAAGGACTCTATATTTACAGAGGAGAACTCTAAAGTTCAAATTATTTTTGAAGATGAAACAGTTATTAGTATAGGAAAAAATAGTCATTTTTCAATAGCTGAATACCTTTTTGAAGATGAGAAAGCACCCATAGCTCGTTTTGGAATGTTTGGAGGAGCGATGAGAGTAATTACTGGGAAAATTGGTAAGGTTGCACCTCAAAAATTTAGTGTAACAACAAAAACAGCTACTATTGGAATTAGGGGAACAAACTTCACTGTCACTCTTAATGATTTAGGACTTTTTAATGCTTACTGTACATATGGAGAAATTACAATATTGAGTAATAATACTATGCATAGTATTAAACAAGGTTTTTATATCTCAATATCTAAAGATAATATTGTAAAAATTAAAGAGTTTACAGCAAAAACATTAAAAGAGATGCGAAAAGAAAAATTTGGATTAATTAAAAGCAAAAAATCTTCTACAACAGCAGCAGCAGAAATTGTTCAAAATGAAAAATCAAATCACAAACAGCTTAATGTTACTATTACTGACAAAACAGATGTAGACATAAATAGTATTTCTCAAAGTAGTATGGATACCATTCAAAATGCTACTGTTACACAAACTCTTGATGAAACAATAGCTAGTTATAATGCAAAAAAAGTAATTACATATTTTGGTGAGTATGCTACTTCAGTAAATAACACAAACCTTCCCGTCAATGGCGATGTAAAACTTTCCATTGATTTTTCAAAAGATGCAGCAAGTTTAGAACTTGGTAGTTTTAATAATCCAACTTCTACAGCAAGATATGATTTTAATGATGTAAACCATAATAATGTTATAGGGGCACAAACAGATGGTAATGGAAGAGCAAATATACTCTTTTTTGGTCCTACTGGAAATGATGTAAATGGTGAATTTACATATACTGAAAATGAAAATGGTGCAGAAGGCATCTACTCAGCTCAAACATTTGAACAACTTCAGTAATTAATGTTATCAAAAACAAAGGTATTAGTAACACTTTTTTTACTAATATCGATGAGTATCTCTTCTCTCTATATCTTTCTTCCTAATCAGTTTAACTCTATAGATAATAGAATTAGAGATTTCTACTTTCTATTTAGAGGTGCAGAAAAAACTGATGAGCGTATTGTCATTGTAGATATTGATGAAAAAAGTATTCAAGCCCTGGGACAATGGCCGTGGGAAAGAGATAAACTTGCTCAAATTTTACAAAATCTTGCAAATAATGGAGCTTGGATTATTGGTCTGGATATTGTCTTTTCAGAGCAAGATAAAACATCACCAAAACTTTTTGCAGCACAGTTTGGAGCAGATGAGAGTAGTGCAGAAGATTATGATTTTATATTTGCACAAACTATTGCATCTACTCCAACTATTCTTGGATATCAATTTGATTTTGATACTACGAATGGTAATGATGCACCAGAAATCCCAGCTATATTTGTAGAAAAGCATAAACAGAAACAGGAGTTTTTACTCCAAGCAAAAGGTGTTTTAACAAACCTAAATATTATACAAAAAGCAGGATACTCTAGTGGATATATGAATAATATTCCTGATGATACAGGAATTATACGAAGTGTTCCTCTTCTTTTCAAATATGATGATATCCTTTATCCCTCGTTAGCATTTGAGATGTTTAGAATTGTATCTAATACAAAGAGAGTTACAGTAGAGTACTCTAAAGCAGGAGTAGAGTCACTTTATTTAGGAAAAGAGCGTATAAACACAGATAGATTTGCGAGACTTCACATAAACTTTCGTGGACCTTTTAAAAGCTATAAATATATTTCTGCTATAGATGTATACAATAACAGTATTGATACAAGTATGATAAATGGAAAAATTATCTTAATAGGTACATCTGCATATGGATTAATGGATCTTCGATCAACACCTATGGATAGTGTTATTGCAGGAGTGGAAGTACATGCAAATATTATAGACAACCTCTTGCATAATGATATGCTCACAAAACCTGTCCTTGAAGAACTTATTACTATAGCGGTTATATTTTTAAGTATATTTATTGTTATTTTCATTTTTTCTAAACTCTCAATAATTTATCTCTCTATTCTTTATCCTGCTTCTATATATCTTATTTTTTATGCTAATTACTATTTCCTATTTTCACACTATATTATTCTTAACACTGTGTTTCCCCTCCTCTCAATGGTACTCTCTTTAATAGCTATCTTAGGAGTAAAATATATATTTGAATTTCGATATAAAGAACTAGTCAAAAATAGCTTTTCTAAAAAAGTTTCAAAGCAGGTTATGGAAGATTTACTTTTAAATCCACAGGATACCAATCTTAGTGCAAGAGAAGTTGAAACAACTATTTATTTCTCAGATATACGTAGTTTTACCACTATTTCTGAAGAGTTGAAATCTCCTAAACGCATTACGGAATTTTTGAACTTCTATATGAATAGCATGGTTATCCCGATTGAAAAGAACCAAGGAACTATTGATAAGTTTATTGGAGATGCAATTATGGCTTACTGGAATGCTCCACTACCAGTTGATAAGCATGCAGATAAAGCTGTTATGACTGCACTCTATCAAGTTGAGCAAAGAGATAAACTTAATGAAACTATACACAGAGATTTTGGTTTTGATGTTGACTACGGTATTGGAATAAATACTGGAGATGTAGTTGTAGGAGAGATAGGCTCACAAGGTCGTTCAGACTATACTATCATCGGAGATGCTGTAAACCTTGCATCTAGACTTGAAGGGCTATGTAAGCCCTATAAGGTACGTCTAGTTATCTCTGAGTTTACGAGAGAGAAATTAACACAACCTTATGTTATACAACTTCTTGATATTGTCAAAGTAAAAGGAAAAAATGAGCCTGTGAAGATTTATGAAGTTATTGCGATGGGTAAGTCTTCTAATGAGAAAGAAAAAGAATTACAAATTTATGAAAAAGCTCACTTATTCTATATACAAGGAGAGTTTCAAACAGCCTTGGAACTTTTTAAAAAACTCCATAAAAGCTATAAAAAATACCTTTATATTTTATATCAAGAGCGATGTGAACATCTTCTGGAGATTAAACCTAAAAATTTTGATGGGGTCTTTGAATTTACTACTAAATAGAACTTAATAAACACTAAGCTATAATATAAACATAAGGAGTTTTTTATGAATACTAAATACTTACATATAGTCATAATCATGCTGTTGACTTTTTCGCTTATTTCATGCAGTAAGGATTCAAATCAATCTATAAACCCGCAACAAACAATAAAGGGGTTGTTCATTGATGATCCTATTGATGGTTTAGCATATAAATGTTCTTCTAGTGCTACTATATTTTATACATCTACAGAAGGTGTATATGAATGTTTAGTTTGGGATCAAGTTACTTTTATGATTGATAAAACAGTTATTGGTACTGTACAAACTCAAACCGAGGCTATTACCCCATATACTCTTTTTCCTCGTGATGAAGCAGCAGCTATAAACCTTGCGCAACTTTTACAATCTCTAGATAGTGATCCTAATGATAATATCATCACTTTTGATAATACTTTAGTACAAAAGCTTCCTCAAGAAATTAATTTTAGTAGCGAAACATTTGAACAAGAAATAGAGGCTGAGCTTGAGATTACCCTTGTTAGTAAAAAACAAGCAAAAAAGAATCTTGACGAATCTATTTTAAAAGAGAGAGGAATCACAGCTCCTATCATAACAAGTACTACTGCTTCTGTAGCTGAAAACTCATATGAGGGTACAGCTGTTGGCAATGTTATTATCACTAGCGATGGGGGTTCTCCTATTACTGCATTTACTTTAAGTGGTACTGGTAGTAGTAACTTCGATATTAACCAAAGTGGCTTTATCTCTGTTGCTTCTGGAGCAAATCTCGACTTTGAAACTACTGCTTCTTACTCTTTAACTGTAGTCGCTTCGAATGAAATTGGCTCTAGTGATTCTACGGCTCTTAATATCTCTATTATTGATGTTGATGAAACTACAGTTCCTAGCTTAGCAAGTACTACTGCTTCTGTAGCTGAAAACTCATATGAGGGTACAGCTGTTGGCAATGTTATTATCACTAGCGATGGGGGTTCTCCTATTACTGCATTTACTTTAAGTGGTACTGGTAGTAGTAACTTCGATATTAACCAAAGTGGCTTTATCTCTGTTGCTTCTGGAGCAAATCTCGACTTTGAAAACACTTCTACATATAGTTTAAATGCTACTGCTACAAACTCTGCAGGGACTAGTGGTTCAGTCAGTGTTATCATTAGTATTTCCGATATAGATGAAATTTTTCAAATTGCTAAACTTGATATACCTAATTCTTATGAAAAAGCTATTAGCCAATCTTCTAACTACACTGTAGTCAGTGCTCCTTACTATGACAAAACTGGTATAGTTTATTTATATAAAAGAGTTTCAGATACAAACATAAGCTTACTTGCAAACATTACAGCTCCTATCTTAGAAGAGTACAGTCATTTTGGGTATGCCCTTTCAATGGATGGGGATTACATCGCTGTTGGAGCACCACGAGAAGATACAAATGATACCGACTCGGGGAGTGTTTATATTTTTAAACGCCAATCTGATACAAATATTACTCTAGTTACTCAGCTAACTCCTTCTGATCCAGAAGCAAATGATGAGTTTGGGACTGCTGTATCTATATCGGGTGATTATATCGCTGTTGGATCTCCACAAGATAATACAAATGGTTCAAATTCTGGAACTGTTTATATATTCAAACGCTACTCTGATACTAATGTTACTCAGATAGCTAAACTGTCTACTTCAGATGCAACAGATAATGATCAATTTGGAGAAAAAATATCTATGTTTGGTAACTATATTGCTATTAGATCCCCAAAAGTAGATAACAGTACAGATACTAGCAGTATATACTTTTTTAAAAGAATCTCAGATAATAACATAAGTGAAATAGCTAAGATATCTGCTGAGGATATAGGAGCTAATCGTGAAAGCTTTGGGGTGTCACTCTCTCTGTATAATGACTATTTAGCAGTTGGAGATACTTATGGTGATAGTAGTGTATCAGAATCTGGAAGTGCTTACCTTTTTAAAAGAGTCTCTGATTCAAACATCACAACTCTAGCGAAACTTACTGCAAATGATGCCCATACTGGTTATAACTTCGGAAATTCCATCTCTTTATCTGAGCACTATATTATAGTTGGTTCAGTATATGATGAAGGCAATAATCCTAGTACAGGAAGTGCATATTTATTTCAAATCCAAGCTGATCTAAATGTATCTCAAATTTCAAAACTAACTCCTTTTGATTTAGAGGAGTATTCTGAATTTGGCTATTCTATCTCTCTTTTTAATGACTATATAGCAATTACAGGAGATGCGAAAGCTTATATTTTTAATATAAATGCTATAAGCCAACCCTATTTTTATACTAAACTTACTTATCCACTTTACAGGAAAGAGCTTTATAGAAGAGGACCTATTTTCTTCTTTGATGCAGCTTCTCCAGCAGGTGATATTAGCTATACTTCACTAGGAATAGATGGATCTCATTTTGAATTTTTAGAGAACCAGCTTACATTTCTTTCAACAGATACTACTTATACAACAAATGCTGATGCAGATTATGAAAATCCTGTTGATGATAATGAAGACAATGTATATGAACTCACCATTGCAGCAACTGATACTAACGGTAAAACGACAACAACAGACATGAGCCTTGAAATATATGATTCATATACTTTTGAAGTTGCCAGTTTTACAGGAAATGACTCTCAAGTTGATGATACTTTTGCCTCAGCTATCGCTATAGATGGGAACTACACTATTATTGGTGCACCCGGAGAGGGGAGTGATTCTTCAAATTCAGGGGCAGCTTACCTTTACAAAAAAAATCCTGACCAATCTATAACATTTATTACAAAGCTAAAATCTCCTGCAGGAGATATAAATGAAGATGATCGCTATGGGTCTAGTGTTGCTATCGATGGCAACTATATAGTAATAGGTCGACCAGAAAATGCTGACCATAACGGAAGTGCCTTTGTATATAAAAGAAATGATGATACACAATCAGGAATTACACTTATTGGAAAAATCACAGGATCAGCTGCAACAGGTAATGATAAATTTGGAAGTGTTGTTTCAATTTCAGGAGACTTTGTTACAGTTGGATCACCAAAAACAGATGAGGATGGAGGAACTGATAATGGTTTGGCCTACCTTTATCATATAAATAGCGATACAAATATAACAGAAGAAGATGTTTTATCTTCTCCAAATAGTGTAGATTATAATAACTTTGGCTTAGATATCTCGATGGATCTGAATTATATAGTTATAGGTTCTCATAAAGATAAAAATTCAAAAGGTTATGCATATCTATTTTATATAAATGATGGTTTACAAGCTAATAGTGTAGCAGATATAAATGCGACAGATGGAACTAATGGTGATGACTTCTCTTCGTCAGTTTCTATTGATGGAGACTATATAGTTATAGGAGCACCTAACAATGATACAAATGGGAGTGTGTATGTTTTCAAAAAAGATGTAGATAATAATATTGAGCAACTAGCAAAACTTCAAGGCTATGGTACCTCCAAGTATCCTCTATTTGGTTATTCAGTGTCGATAAGTAATACAACCATAGCAGTAGGTGCGATTTATGATAGTTCTGTAGTCTCATATGGAGGGAGTGTACATCTTTTTGAAATAGATACTAGTTATAATAATGTCTACCAAATTGATAAACTTACACCAAGTAATCCAACATCTAATTATAACTTTGGGTATGCAGTATCGATTAATGGCGAGAATTTAGCTATTGGGATGAAAGGGCCTATAAATGATCCCATTTATAATCCTAATTCCATCAAAGGAAATGCATATATATTTATAAAAGATCCAAATCAACCAATATACTAAAGGAAGCCAGTTGCTAAAAATACTATTTTCTCCTTCAGAGGGTAAAAACTCTGGGGGAACTGCTT
>CAZMBK010000043.1:0-11357 GCA_964564315.1 uncultured Sulfurimonas sp. | reverse complement strand
TCTAAAGAGAAAAATATTGGTTTGTTTGAGTTTGAAAAGATAAAATAGTGAAAGATATGAAGCTGAAACCTCAAATTAAAAAGGAATAGCATATATTTTTTCATACATATTATCACCTATTTCTACTTTTCTCTCTAAATAGATTACACGCTACA
This sequence comes from uncultured Sulfurimonas sp., assembly GCA_964564315.1. Classification (GTDB taxonomy): domain Bacteria; phylum Campylobacterota; class Campylobacteria; order Campylobacterales; family Sulfurimonadaceae; genus Sulfurimonas. Next base: position 11,202 of record CAZMBK010000043.1, on the reverse strand, counting down.
CCACTACTTTTAAAAACCACCATAGATGGAATTTGGGGTGATTTGAAGCCGTAAGCTTTACATCCATGGGGTTTTTGAGCTTCCCATGTAACAAAATAATGGACACATCTTCTACAGTTAATTTTTTTCATATATACTCTTTTATTAATTGATGTATTTTAGCATATTTGATACAATACAAAAAATAAAATATAAACTAAAAAAGAGAGTACGAGTCTATGGATAAAATATTATTAATGTTACAGCTTCAAAATCAGCTTAATGATGCAACAAATGGTGAAGAGTGGACGAAGGGTGTTACAAAAAATGGTAAAACTATAAACTGGCAGCGCTGTATCTATATGGAGTGTGCTGAGATGGTAGATAGCTTTTCATGGAAGCATTGGAAAGCTATAAATGCAGAGCCCGATTGGGCTAACCACCAGATAGAAGTAGTAGATGTATGGCACTTTATTATGAGTTTAGCTATAGAGAACTATTCTCAAAACTTAAGAGGTGGCATAGAAGATCTTGCTATAAATATTTCACAACTCGAAGCATTCTCACAGACTGAAACAGTAAATGCATCTTTTGGACTTCAATCAGATGTAATAGAAAAAGTAGAAAATCTTATTCGTTTATCTATCGCTAAAGATAGTTTAGATTTGGAACAACTTATAATAGAGTTTTTTGACTTAGTAATGCTCAGTGGTTTAAATCTTGAGTCTCTCTATAGACTCTATATTGGAAAAAATATTCTAAATCAATTTCGTCAAGATAATGGCTATAAAGAGGGCACTTATGTAAAAGTATGGAATGGTGAAGAGGATAATGTTGTGATGAAACGTATATGGGAAGAGAACAGTAATATAAAGCCTGATATCCTTTATAAAGAGCTTGCTAAAGCTTATAATGCACTCACTTAAGTAGCTCTGTTGCACAATACTTTAACTATAAAAAACCTTACTTTTGGTTACACTAAAGATAAACTCCTCTTTAGTGATCTTTCACTCGATTTGAAAAGAGGAGAGATAAAGGCTATAGTTGGGGAGAGTGGGGCTGGAAAAAGCACACTTTTTGAGCTTATACTTAAAAATCTTAAGCCTTTGAGTGGGAGTATAAAAGTAAGTAGTTGTGCACAAGTTTTTCAAGACCCTTACAGCTCTTTTCATCCAAGTTATACACTTATAAACCAGATTAAAGATGTAGCTTCTCTTAATCAACTAGAGAACTATTTAGCCCTTATAAACCTTGATAAAGCACTTCTTTATAAGCTGCCACATGAACTCTCAGGTGGTCAACTGCAAAGAGCTTCAATTTTACGAGCTATTTTAATGAAACCTGATCTTTTACTTTTAGATGAGCCAACATCCGCTCTTGATAATGTCATACAGTTAGATGTGATGAAGATGCTTATGAATCATTTAGATTCAATGGCAATGCTTCTTATAACACATGACATAGAACTAGCAGAGTGGTGTGCAGATGAAGTAGTTACGATTTGAAAAAATGGTTAACAAAATAGTAACCCGACCCTGCCATAAGTATAGTACCAAAGACATTGAGTGAGATGTTTACAAATGCTAGCATAATGCTACCACCCTCTAAGAGTAAAAAACTCTCAATCGCAAAAGTAGAGTATGTTGTTAATGCACCTAGAATTCCTGTAGTTAAAAAAGACTTTACATGAACAGAAAGAAGTGTAGTGTACATAAAGTAAGCAATAAGTGTCCCCATAATAAAACTACCAAGTAAGTTTACTCCAAGTGTCCCAAAAGGGAGATCATGCGGAACCCTATGGGAGATAAGTCCATTAATATAACTTCTTAAAACAGCTCCTATAAATCCTCCACTACCTATTGCTAGTATCGTTTGCCAACTCATCATTGTACACCTTTTGCATTTTTTCTCTTAGCTCTTTAAGCCAGTTTTCATCACTCTTATCTGCTATAAAGGAGTCTAAAAATATAACCTTTAGAGTAGTTGCAGGTTTATAGTAAAACTTTTTAATATTGTAACATTTTGCACTCTCTATGATAACAACGGGTTGTACTTTTAACTGGTACTTATCGGCTACTACTTTTGCACCATTTTTAAAAGGGAGCATTTTACCATTTTGTGAGCGTGTTCCCTCTGGAAACATAGTAATAACACGACCTTTATTGAGTCTATCTTTTGCATTTTTTAGAAGTCTTAGAAGAGAAGTTTTACTTTGACGTTCTATGGGAATATCTTCAGGCATACTCATAGCAAGACCAAAAAATGGTACATCAAAGAGCTCTTTTTTTGCCACCCAAGAGAGATCTTTTTTGGAAATTGTTTCCATAATGGCTATATCTAAATCACTCTGATGGTTTATAAGATACATCTGTGCAGCAGGATCTTCTTTCCCCTTTACATCTGTGAAGAAAAAGATAGTTAAACGGACAAACCATGCAGAAGCTTTACGAGCATAGGGTCGAGGTAAAATAGGATAGAGTAGTATCATCAAAACCAAAGAGGTAAAGATAATTACAGTGGCAATAAACCAGTTAATTTTGGCAAATATCTTCATTTTTCACCCATCCTATGCGTTCGTTTAAGAGTTGTACTTTTATAAAGTTCTTTACCTCTCCCTCTTTTAGGAGTCTGATTGGTGACTCTGTTGTTTCAAAAATTGTCCCATTCTCTACAGGCAAAAGACGAATTTGTGTGCCTTCTTTTATACATATCTCTTGTTCTGGAATAGCTAAGTAAGCAATATAAACGAGAGGAATAATAATAAAAATAAGATAAATATATTTTTTTCTCCATAATATAAATATAGAAGAGATCAGCGCTATAACTCCTGCAACTGCCATCTTAATTCTTTCATGTGATTGATCTTTTGGCTTTAGGTCACTTTGTGTTGTTACACTATCATCACTGACTATAATAGGTATAGCTAAGGTGAGAAATTTATTTTTACTAATGTTAAAGTAAGAGAATGAGAAGTTCTCTATATTTTTGTTAATAACTAAGAAGTATGTAATTCTTGATGTAAGGAAGGATTCACTTACTGACTCTATACCCTGTTTAAAAACATTGTTAAAATGCATAGCTTGTATGTCAGAGTTTTCTGCTGTAGCTACAAAAACAATGATGTTATGTGTTGCATCAAAGGAGCTTGTTTTGTACTCAAGTAAATCAAAATCTTTTGCAACGATACTTGAGAAGTTTTTTTTAGGGTTGAGTGTAATTACATTGAGTTTAGAGCCTTTAACAATAGTAGAATTGTACTCTCTTGATGCTATAAGTGTTACATTGACATCGGGTAGTTTCGCCCAACTCTGTGTAGCTAAAAAGTAAAATGTATCATAAAAGTACTTTCCTCTCTCTTCTCTTTGGGGATACTCAGTAAGAACTTTTAAGCCAGAGAGGTTTAAAAACTTATAATCAATATCTTCAAAATCTCTTACAGTAGAGAGAGATTTAAGTGTGACAGGAAAAATTTCCCCTTTTACTACTCGTTTTGGTACATTCTCATAGTTTGAGTATATAACTTTATTTGCAAAAAGTGATGTACAAAAAAGAAGAGTGAGTAAAAGTAGTTTCATTATAGTGCTAAAAATCCTTCAAGCATTTTCACACCATCATCAGAACCGAGTATAGACTCCATGGCTCGTTCAGGGTGAGGCATAAGTCCAAATACATTTTTAGACTTGTTACAAACACCAGCAATAGAACTTACACTACCATTAGGGTTTTTTATCTCTCCATTTGCATTAGTATAACGAAGTAAAATTTGAGAATTTGCTTCAAGGTCAGCTAAACCTGCTTCATTTATATAGTAGTTTCCATCGTGGTGTGCAATAGGAATGTTTACAACATCACCTTGCTCAAGTTTTTCTAAAAAGATGTTATCGTTGTTCTCTACTTTGAGCGCATGATGTTTTGAGATGAAGTGAAGACCATCATTGCGTTTGAGCGCTCCTGGAAGTAGTCCTGCTTCTGTTAAAACTTGAAAACCATTACAAATACCAAGAACTTTTCCACCCTTGTTTGCATACTCAGTTACTGCTTTCATAACTGGACTAAACTTAGCAATAGCACCAGAACGAAGGTAGTCACCATAAGAGAAACCACCAGCAACAACAAGTAAGTTTGTATCTGATGGAAGAGATTCTGCTTTATGCCATACTATTTCAGTAGTAGCACCAAGTTGTTCAAAGGCATGTTGTGTGTCATACTCACAATTTGTCCCTGGAAATTGAAGGATAGTAACTTTCATTATACTAGCTCTATCGTGTAATCTTCAATAACAGTATTGGCAAGAATCTCTTCACACATTTTAGTAACTTCAACCATAGCTTTCTCTTTGTCTGTCTCAGTAAGTTTAAGTACTATCTGTTTTCCAACACGAACATCTTCAATTCCATTAAACTGAAGAGAATCAAGTGCATGATGCACTGCTTTCCCTTGAGAGTCTAAAACACCTGCTTTTAAAGATACATTTACTATTGCTGTCATTACTATTTTCCTAATATTATTTTATTTATTACTTACCGAGAATTCGGTTTAAAACTTGCTCATAAGCCACTGTTAGCCCACCTAAACCTTGACGAAATCTATCTTTATCCATTTTCTCTCCAGACTCTATGTCCCAAAAACGGCAGTTATCAGGAGAAATCTCATCTACTAAAATGATATTTCCAGTGCTATCTTTACCAAATTCAAGTTTAAAGTCTACAAGGTTTAAACCTTTTTGCGCAAAGTAAGGTTTTAAGATGTCATTCACTTGGCGAGCCATACGACGAAGTTTATCTAACTCATCTTGGTGCTCAACAAGTTCTAAGATGAGACAGTGTTGATCATTTAATTTTGGATCACCTAAGTCATCATCTTTGTAATCAAACTCAACAAGAGTAAAAGGAAGAACTTTCCCATCTTCTATACCAAGATTACGGCTAAGAGAACCAGTAGCGATATTGCGAACAATAACTTCTATAAGAATAACATCTACTTTTGTATGAAGCATATGGTTATCATCTAGCATTTTTACAAAGTGAGTTGGTATGCCATTCTCTTCTAAAAGTTTAAATAGCTCTGTTGAAATTTTGTTGTTAAGTGCACCTTTCCCTGCTTCACTTGACTTTTTCTCACCATTAAACGCAGTTAAATCATCTTTGAACTCTGAAATAACAAGATTTTCATCATCTGTTAAAAACAGTCTTTTTGCTTTTCCTTCGTAAAGTAACTCTCTTTTTTCCATTGCGTTTATCCTTTTATAATTATTAAAGCTTTAATAATGTCAACTGCTTCTTTAAGTTGAATATCTTTGTTGAGCATTTCTGGCGTGATTATATCTTTTTTATCTTTTGAGTCAGCTTTGTCTTCCTCTTTTTTTCCATCAACTTTTTCAAGCTCTTCCTCAAGATGTTGCTTTAAGTCTGCTTCTTTAATGGCAAATTCATTTTTATGTGTTTTTACTTCACCTGGAGCCACTTCAATATCTGGTTTAACACCAACTGCTTGAATTGTTCTGCCACTTGGTAAGTAATATCTAGCTATAGTAAGCTTAATTGCTTCTTCTTTAGTAATAGGAAGAACAACCTGAACACTCCCTTTACCAAATGTATTTTCACCAACTAAAACGGCTCTCTTATGATCTTGAAGTGCACCACTAACAATTTCACTTGCACTTGCACTTCCTCCATTTATAAGTACAACAACAGGAACTTTTGTAAGTGTAGCACTTGAAGTAGCAGAGTAAGTTTTTGCATCGCTCTCATGTCGCCCTTTTTGAGAAACAATTTTTCCACTATCTACAAAAATATCTACTAAATCAACGGCTTGATCGAGAAGACCTCCCGGATTATTTCTTAAATCTAAAATAATCCCCTTTGTAACTGCTTTTCTTTTGTTAATCTCTTTTGCTACATCCTCAGCAACTTTTTTATCAAAACTCGCAACACGGATATAAAGAGTCTCTTCATTTATTACTTTTGCCCGTACTGATTCTATAGTGATAATGCCACGAACTATATGCACAGGAAGAGGTTTTATTTCCCCTTTTCTTACTATTGTAATGTCAATAGGATCACCCACCTTGCCACGCATAAGCGAAACAGCTTCATCTATTGTCATCCCAAGTGTTGATTTTTCACTAATTTTTAAAATTATATCGCCAGCTTTTAATCCAGCTTTATCTGCAGGTGTATCATCTATGGGTGAAATAACAGTAAGTGCACCATCTTTCATCCCTACGGTAATACCAAGACCACCAAACTCACCACTTGTCTGTACTTGGAGCTTTTTATAATCTTTTTTTGTTAAAAAATTTGAGTGTGCATCAAGGTTCTTCATCATTCCATCAAGTGCTTTATCCATAAGCTCTTCAATAGTAATGTCATCTACATTGTACTGCTCAACAATGCTAATTACTTTTGTAAATTTAGCAAGAGACTGTAGTCGTGATGCTTCTGCATCTTTCAAAGAACTCTCAGCAAAGAGAGTTGAAGAGAAAAGTAAACCCATAGAGAGTGCAGTAGACGCAAAACCAAGAGTTATGAATTTTTTATTTTTCATGTGAGACCTATAATTAATTTTTAAAAAGATATTATACCTTTAAATTGTAAATTATCTTATTTCTATATAATGTCAAAAACTATTTCTATAAAGAAGGCAAAAATGAGCACGATAAAAGAGTATTTAACAGATGATCATAGAAAATGTGATGCAGTTTTTGCACAAATGGAAGAGAAAGCTGGAAACTCTTTAGCTGAGGCGAAAGAGTTAACAACTGCATTTGTGGCAGATATGGAACATCATTTTCAGATGGAAGAGCGTGTTATGTTTGCAGAGTTTGAGACAAAAACAGGAATGACGCAGGGTCCAACGACTATGATGCGTCAGGAACATATGCAGATGAGAGCATTGATGCAACAACTTTTGGAAGCTATATCTGACAATAATTCAAATAAATTTTTTGGTACTTCTGAAACTTTGATGATTCTTTTACAACAGCATAATATGAAAGAGGAACAGATGCTCTACACAATGGCACAACAACATTTAAGTGCGGAGTCAGATAGAATTGTAGAGATGATGGACTCTCTCGTAGTAGAGTAGGAGAAAAATTGGAATTAAGTGGACTTTCAGTAGATCAAGCACCTCCCATATCGGCACCATTACGTTTCTTTTTGACGGCACCTCTGTTTGGTATATTAGCAGGTTTCTTGATTCTCTTTAGTGATGTACCTTCCCTTATAAATCGCTACTCTATGGATGCTATTATTGTAACACACTCCATAACTATAGGAATGTTTGCATTTATAATGTTTGGTTCACTTACCCAGATGCTTCCTGTGTTAGCTGGAGCGAAGATGCTAAAAGTAAAACTGGTAACTACACTCTCTCATTTACTTTTAGTCACAGGCTTATTATTTATGATTTTTGGTCTAAAACTTGGAATAAATTTCTTAACTGTGTTTTCTTATATATTCCTTGGTATTGGCTTTTTACTAATGATCTTCTCTGTAGCATATGCTTTGAAATCAGTAAATCATTTTACCGCTACTATTAAGGGGATGTCTGCGAGTCTTATATTTGCTTTTTTCATCTCTTTAATGGGTGCTTTTTTACTTTATGAGTATGCTACAGATTCTATTTCAAAGTATCATCTCTTAGTGGCAAATATTCATAGTGTATGGGCAATTTTTGGCTTTTCTGGTCTGCTTATTATAGGAGTGGCATTTCAAGTGCTTCCTATGTTTTATGTAGCACCAAAGTTTAAACAGTTTTGTAAACGTAGAGTTGTTTATCTTATTAGTATTGGTCTTATAATATGGATGTTTTTAAACATCTTTTATGAGGATTATGCACTCTATTCTAAGTTATGGATAGCGACATTTTTTTGGGCATTTGCAACAACTGTATGGCTAAAGTTCAACAAACGTAAACGCCCCGTTGTTGATGTGACTGTTTGGTACTGGAGAACAGCAAGTATATTTTTAACACTAGGCTCATTTCTTTGGATCTTTGATGAGTTTTTTAAACATGAGTACATAGTTATGGTTGGAATTCTTATTGGGGGAGGATTTATTCTATCTATTATGATAGGTATGCTTTATAAAATAGTTCCATTTCTTGTATGGTTTCACCTCAATGGTATGGGCTATATGAAGATTCCTACACTCACAGAGATGATAGATAAAGATTTAGCGAAAGTACAGTTTACACTGCTTCTTTTATCTCTGATTGGCTTTATATTTTCATTTTATATGCCAAAACTTTTATCTCCATCTGCTACTCTTTTTATAGTGAGTATGATTATTTTAGAAATAAATGTTTTAGCACCCGCTTTTGTATATAGAAAAATTATAAAAACTAAACCAGACTTTGACATGAGTATGTTTAAAGTATCTTAGGAGAAAAGATGAAAAATATTGTACTAATTGGATTTATGGGAGTAGGAAAGGGGAGTGTTGCTCGTGAAGTTGTTAAAAACTCTAAGTATATGGCTATTGATACAGATGATCTTATAGAGTCTATGGAAAATAGAAAAATTAAGAGTATATTTGAGGAAGAGGGTGAAGCTTACTTTCGAGTTTTAGAAAAAAATATTTCTAAATGGCTTGAATCAAGTGTTAAAAATACACTTGTTTCTACTGGTGGTGGCTTTTATAAACAGACAAACTTAAAAAAAATTGGTATAATTGTACTTCTTGATTCTCCTTTTGATGCAATTATTAAAAGAATTAAAGAGCATCCAAATGCAGTTAAAAAACTAAAAAAACGTCCTCTCTTGGCTGATTTAAAACAGGCTAAAAAGCTTTACAATGAGAGACGTCCTGAGTACCTTAAACTTGCCGATATTGTTATAAATGTAACAGATAAAAGTGCATTTGAGTGTTCAAAAGAATTATTAAAAAAGGTAAAAAAACATGCATAAAATATTTTTATATATAACACTGTTGTTTGCTACAACCGTGATGGCAAGTGAAGTTCACTGGGCAAAAGATTTTAGATCTGGAATAAAGCAAGCAACAAAAGAGAATAAGCCTGTTCTTTTCGTTTTTTCTCGTCATAGTTGTAAATATTGTGTTATTTTAGATAAAACAACCTTTTCGGATAAGCGAGTTATAAAGGGTCTAAATAGAGATTTTATTTCTATTATCTCTTATAGCGATGAGAACGATTATACTCCTCGTGAATTATGGAGACCTGGTACTCCTACTATTTGGTTTTTGATGCCAGATGGTGCACCTATGTACCAACCTCTTATGGGTGCGGTTGATCCTGATGGTTTTTTAAATGCAGTAGCTGTGGTTAAAGAAGAGTTTGATAGACGTTTGTCTACTAAAAGTGAAGTGAAAAATACAAATAAAAAAAGTGAAAAAAAATAATGATGTTTATAAAATCTAGCGATAATGATTTTGGCAAGAGTTTTGAAGAGTTACTAGGTCGTGGAAAAATGGATATGGCACATGTTAGTACTATAGTTGGCAATATTATTTCAGAAATTAAAGAGAAGAAAAATAGTGCGCTTAAAGAGCATATTGCTAAGTTTGATAACTGGACACCATGTAGTGATGCGGATTTGAAAATTTCTACAGAGTCTATGAGTAAAGCCTATGATGTACTAGAGCCAAAACTAAAGTCAGCACTTCATTTGGCATATGATAGAATTAAAGTCTATCATGAAAAGCAGAAACCAAAATCTTGGTTTGATACAGAAGATAATGGTACTATTTTAGGGCAAAAAGTGACTGCTGTAGATAGTGCAGGGCTCTACATTCCTGGTGGGAAAGCTGCATATCCATCTTCTCTTCTTATGAATGTTATTCCAGCACAAGTTGCAGGAGTTGAAAACATAGTTGTATGTACTCCAACACCAGATAATGAACCAAATGAGCTTCTCCTTGCTGCTTGTCACCTCTGTGGTGTAGATCAAGTCTATAAGGTTGGAGGTGCTTCTGCTATTGCTGCTATGGCTTATGGGACTGAAAATATTCCTAAAGTAGATGTTATTACGGGACCGGGTAATATCTTTGTGGCAACTGCAAAAAAGATGGTTTTTGGTGATGTTCATATAGATATGATAGCAGGACCAAGTGAGATAGGTGTGTTAGCTGATGATAGTGCAAATGCAAATCACTTAGCTATAGATCTTCTTTCTCAAGCAGAGCATGATGAGATGGCAAGTTCTATTTTAATAACACCATCACAAGATTTAGCAGATGCTGTAAAGATAGAGATAGAAAACTGGTTAGTAAAATTACCTCGTCAAGAGATAGCTAGAAAATCAATAGAAGAACGTGGTGCTATCATTGTAACAAAAGATATGGATGAAGCGATTAAACTTATGAACGATATCGCTCCAGAGCACTTAGAAGTAGCAACGATGAGCCCTTTTGAACTACTCCCTTTCATAAAACATGCAGGAGCAATCTTTTTAGGACATAATACTCCAGAAGCGATAGGGGATTATGTAGCAGGACCTAATCATACACTACCAACAGGTGGTACTGCAAAGTTTTACTCTCCTCTTGGAGTGGAAAATTTTATGAAAAAAACAAGTATTATCTCTTTTAGTAAGAGAGCTATAAATGAGATAGGTGAAGCTTGTGCACTTATTGCTAATACTGAAGGATTAACTGCACATGAAGAGTCAGTTAGAGTAAGATTAAGTAAATAAAACATTTGACTTCTTACTGATTATAAAGTTCCATTTATAATCAGTATAAGTCATTAAAATACACTCCATCTAAATATTCCCAATCGAAAAAAATATCAAAAAAATATCACTATTTTATAACTCTCTTAAGATTACTTAGCTAATATTGTAGCAGTAAAAAAAGCCCCCAATGCACTGTATTAGGGCTTCTTTTAATAAAAATTAGTCGTAGTTATAAATCTAAAAAAGCCATTTTTAAATGGTTAAAGGAGAATATATGCAATTAGGTTTCCTAGTTGATTTACACCTGTGTATGGGTTGTAAAGGTTGTGAGATCGCATGTAAAGTGGAAAATGAAGTTCCACTTAGTACATGGAGATTACGTGTTAAATATGTAGACGTGGGAGTTTTTCCAGAGACAAAGAGAACATTTACACCTCTAAGATGTAATCACTGTGAGAATGCTCCATGTGAAAGAATCTGTCCAGTATCTGCACTTCACTACATTGAAAATGGTATTGTAAATATTGACAAGTCAAGATGTATTGGTTGTGCTGGTTGTGTTATGGCTTGTCCTTATGGAGCAA
>CAZMBK010000042.1:0-11374 GCA_964564315.1 uncultured Sulfurimonas sp. | reverse complement strand
AAGCTTTTAAACAAGGCGAAAAAGAGCATTTAGTAATTTATGCTAAAGAGCTTAGCAATGAGCCAATTGTACGAGTTCACTCGGAGTGTCTCACTGGTGATGCCATTGGAAGTTTAAAATGTGACTGCCGTGATCAACTCGAGTATGCCCTAGAACTTATAAATAAAAAAGCAGGTATGGTTATATACCTGAGACAAGAGGGAAGAAACATTGGTCTTTTAAATAAAATAAATGCGTATGCCCTTCAAGACAAAGGACTCAATACTATTGAAGCAAACCATCAACTCGGCTTTGCCGCTGATGAACGTACCTATGAAGTCGTTACATTTATTTTAGACTACTTCAAAATTAAAAAAATTAAACTACTCACAAATAACCCTGATAAAATTAATTCTATAGAAGGTATTGAAATTATAGAACGTATTCCTATTATTATGCAAACAAACGAGTTTAACAGTGGCTATTTAGCAACAAAGCGTGATAAAATGGGACACTTCCTGTAGGAGTAATAAAATATGCCAATTGATGTAGAAAACGATATTATAGAGATAGCACTTAAAAAGCTTAAAGCCAGAGAGAATAATCTTAAACAACTAGAGAGAGTTTCAAAACTGGGAAGCTGGGAAATTGACTTAATAACAAAGAAGTCTATCTGGTCTTCTAGAAGTTTTGAAATTTATGGAATACCTGAAAATACTGAAGTAGAGTTAGATACATTTTTCTCTCTTTTACTCCCTGAGTATAAAGAAGTGGCACAAAGAAGGCTACAAGAAGCGATGCAAACAGGAAAGTCTTCAGAGTTTTTTTGTAAAGTCAAACATTCAAGTGGTCGTATTTTACATATAGTTATAAATGCTCAAGTCATTTATGATGAAGAGAAGAATCCTATTAAGTTAATAGGAAGTACTCAAGATATCACCGAACAGATGAGAGGACAAGAGCACATAAAAGAGCTCTCTGAACTCATTGAGCACTCAGCAAATGAAGTCTATGTTCTCTCCATTGAAACGCTAAACTATCTTTATGTAAACAAAGGAGCTTGTGATGCTCTTGGTTATACAAAAGAAGAGTTACTTACAATGAATGTTCGAGACGTTAACCCTTACTTAACAGAAGAACATATAAAAAACCATATACAAGAGCTACTTACAGTAAAAAAAATTCTTAACAGAACGATTCATAAACGCAAAGATAACTCTCTCTATCATGTTCAATCTTTTCTTCATATACTCACGTATCAAGATACACAAGCTTTTGTAATTTTTGACACGGATATAACACAGACTGTTGCACTTGAACTCCAGTATAAAAAACAGGCCAAAATACTTGACTATATTCACGACTCAATTATCTCTACAGATATAAATGGAGATATAAATAACTGGAATAACGGGAGTAGAATTCTCTTTGGTTATGAAGCAAATGAGATGCTTGGAAAAAACATATTAGAAACATTTGATAATAAAAACAAGTATAGTCTCGAAGAAATTTTTTCACTTCTTAAGGAAAAAGGAAAACTTGACTTAGAAGCCTTTATGTTTAAGAAAGATAGAACACGCATTATCTGTGATATCTCTTTAAGTGTCTCTCGAAACGAAAACGGGGAAGTGGATGGTTATATTGGATATATTCAAGATATTACAGATCAAAAAAGAGTTAAATCTCTTCTCGAAGAGCAGACAGAACAGTTAAAATATCAAGCACATCATGATGCACTTACTGATTTACCAAATAGAACTCTTTTTAAAGATAGACTCTCTCAAGCCATAGCCTACTCTAAACGGAATGATGAACAGTTTGCACTTCTTTTTATAGACTTAGATCAGTTTAAAAAAATAAATGACTCACTCGGTCATGATGTTGGAGATAAGGTACTTATAGAAGCAGCTTCACGTTTGCAGTCTGTCCTCAGAGAAGAGGATACTTTAGCCCGTTTAGGGGGTGATGAATTTACCATTATTTTACGAAATATAAATAATATTCAAGCCGCTTCACATGTAGCACAAAGAGTTGTAAATATAATGAAAGAGACTATAAAAATAAATAAACAGAATCTGTATGTCACTTCCAGCATAGGAATTAGTATTTTTCCTGACGATAGTTCTAAAGGTGAAAATCTCATCAAGTTTGCTGATGTTGCCATGTATAAGGCAAAAGATGAGGGAAGAAATAACTTTCAATTTTACTCTAGTGAAATGACAAGCTCTGCATTTGAGCGAGTAGTGATGGAGTCTAACCTTAAAATAGCTATAAAAGAGGACCAGTTTGTTGTACACTATCAACCGCAATTTACAACAAAAAATAAAAAATTAGTTGGCATGGAGGCACTTGTTAGATGGAATCATCCAACACTTGGGCTCATCCCTCCGGGAAAATTCATTCCTATTGCTGAAGAGAATGGACTTATTATTGATATAGATAACATTGTAATGAGAAAAGCAATGTCGCAGTTTAGAAAATGGTATGATGCGAACCTTATCCCTGGTGTTTTATCACTCAACCTTGCTATGAAACAACTTGAAAAAAAGGAGTATCTTCCAGAACTTATTACTACTATGAGTGAACTTAGTTTTCTTCCAAGGTGGCTAGAACTAGAAGTTACAGAGGGGCAAGTTATGAAAAATGCTGAACTCTCCATAAAAAAACTCAAACAGATTCATAATATGGGTATTGAAATTGCCATTGATGACTTTGGAACAGGGTATTCATCGCTCTCTTATCTTAAAAAACTGCCACTTGATAAACTCAAAATTGATCAATCTTTTATACGAGATATCCCTGAGGATGAAGATGACATGGCAATAACTCAAGCAATTATCGCCTTAGGAAAAAGTCTTAACTTAACCCTGATTGCAGAGGGTGTTGAAACAAAAGAACAACAAGAATTTCTAATAGAGAATGATTGCGACCTTATTCAAGGTTATTTTTTCTCCAGACCTATCCCAGCAGAAGAGATAGAAGTACTTCTAAAGGCTAAGTAAACTTAGCATCACTCATAGCAGTCACTTTTCGCAGCGCTGAATCAGAAGCATTCAGCAACTCTTCTGTATCACGTTGCAATGCAGAGTAGTAATATTTTGCTTTATCAACTTTCATCTTATCTAATGCACTTGAACCAATGATTTTAGAGAGTATTCCCTTTTTTCTCTCTTCTTTAAAAAAAACATTATAAATATTTGTATAGTCATTATGCCACTCTTCATGATTTCTATCTAAACGCTCAAACAGTTGTAATCCTAAATACTTTATCATCATCGCTTCATTTTCATAAAACCAAATACCGCACTCACACTCCATTTTACTAAGAGCAGTTGGGTCTTTGACCTTTTTACCAGCAAGCTCTGACTCTATCTTGTTCATCTGCTTCATATGGAGACTTTTAGCATTTTCTAATGCTTCTATCATCTCATTTTTTTTCATCTCTGCTACCTTATTTAGTAAAAAATTTTAAATTAACATATAAGTTTAATTAAAAAAACTATATAATAAACTTAAATTTTCATAAATTTAAGGATTTTATTTGGATTTAAAAGCCACACTTACCGCAGATAACATAAAACTACCTGAGAACTTTTTTTATAATATTCAAAAGTATAAAGAGCACCTTCACAAATGGAATAAAATCCATAACCTTACAGGGGCAAGAGATAAGGAGACCGTTGATGCTTTTATCTACGATGCAATCTTTCCTCTTAGTTTTTTACCAGAGCTAAACTCACTAATGGATATAGGAACTGGTGCTGGATTTCCTGGTATGATTTTAGCACTTGGTCTCCCAAAAACAGAGGTAACGCTTGTGGAACCTCTTATGAAACGTGCTAGTTTTTTGCAGTTTATAAAAGCAGACTTAGGACTTACTAATGTCACTGTTATAAAAAAAAGAGTAGAAGATATGGAGCCAAAGATTTTTGATATGATCACCTCACGTGCAGTAACAGAGACAAAAATGTTACTACAGCTTAGCAAAAATTTTCGTGATGCAGATACAAAATATCTTTTTTATAAAGGTGAAAAAGTTTTTGATGAAGTTGAAGATGGAGTAAAAGATATGCAACACAAAATTATAGAGAGAAAAAATAGACACTATTTACTTTTAGGAACATCATTATGATTATGAAAATTTTACTTATTGCTGCTGTTATTGGAGTAGTTTACTTTATGTTTATAAAGAAAAAACCTCAAGGGAGTGTGAAAAACACTGCCAAAAAAGATGAACCTCAAGCAAGTGATATGGTTGAATGTGCAGAGTGCGGTGTATATACACAACTCAGTGATTCTATTTTAAGTGGTTCAAAGTACTACTGCTCACAAGAGTGCTTAGAGAAGGCTTCTTAAATGTTACTTTTTGGGCATAGGTTTGTAGAGAGTGAGAAGTTTTATCATATAACAGACATAGATGCCGTAAAAAATACACCCCCCTCTTCTACACTTTTTTTAAACTTTAAAGAGGAGAATCTTGATATTATTAAACATCTCACAGAAAATGATGTATCATTTGCTTTAAGTGTAGAGAGTATCACTGAGCTTATTTATGCTTCTGCTTTAGGAGCTCGTTTTATTATCCTCTCTAAAGAGCTTGCTAAAAGTGCTCAAAACATTGCAGAGTCCTACCTCTTTGATGCTAAAATTCTTGTAAATATAGAAGAAGAACAAGAGATTCAAGAGTTTGCACTTCTTGGTATAGATGGAGTCCTCTTCTCAAATGCTATTATTAAGATAAACTCCTAAACTATTTCTCTTTTTATATAAGACTTTAAAGAAGTAAGAATCTCATAGCTTATAGTTTTTGCAAATTTTGAAACTACACTTGCATCATCAAAAATAAGAAGTTTCTCTTGAGCACTCAAAAAAGAGCTGTTATCCATAGAGATTCTTCCTGCTATTTTTATGTTATGAGGTGTAACATAGTGGTTAGAGCAAGCTCGCAGAAAACCATCTCCATATCCAAAATCATAATTACTTACAGTAAGTTTACTCTTTGCTATAAAAGTAGCACCATACCCTACACTCTCCCCAATTTCTAACTCTCTTTGGGAGATTTTTTTTGCATAAAGAGAGAGAACAGGTTGTAACTTTGGAGCATTAAATGTCTCTGGAAGTTCTAAGCATCCATAAGCGGCAATACCTACTCTTGCCATATCTTCACTAAAGAGCTCTTCTCTAAAAAGTGCAGCTGAGTTACAAGAGTGAAAACAGAGTCCCTTAGGTGCACTCTTTTTTATCTGCTCAAAATTTTTCTTTTGTATCTCATAGTTTCCATTCAACTCATCAGCACAGCTATGATGTGTAAAAATTGCTTCCAGCTTTAAGCCCTGAAGATTAATAGCATCTATGGTTTTATTTATATCTTGTATATCTACACCATTTCTATTCATAGAGGTGTTTACTTTTAACTCTACTCGTGTCCCTTTTGGAAATTGACTAATAGTATTAAAGTCATTAATGGTATAACGAATTTTTTTACTTACTCTCTTTGGAATATCTGACAGTACAAGGATATACTCAAAAAAATCTTCTACTCTCTTCGCTTCTATATTTGAACGAACTATAGCTTTTGTAATGCCATACTCAGCTGCGAGGCTTGCCATCTCTAAAAGCCCATGACCATAAGCATTATCTTTTAAGACAAGTGCAACTTTTGAAATAGACCCAGTTTTGGCAACAATTGCATCAAGATTATAAAAAAAGTTTGATTTACTGAGCTGTATGCTTGACATGTATAGCTTCTTTCTCTAAATTGACACTCTCTTCGTCTAGCATGGCACTGCCACTCATAATAAGGTATGTTGCTAAAGCAAAGCCTATGGATATTAAAATGGTACGTTTTATCTTCTCTATTTTACTCATTCCCTAATTTTAGCAAAACTCTACTAATATTTAACACTTTTGTAACACTCTTTTAATATTATTTCCTAATCAAAATATGAGGTTTACAATATGAAAAGAATTCTCCCTTTATCAATTATGGCTGTAGTGGCACTCAATGCAAGTGAAATACAACTTGAAACTATAGGAGTAGAATCAACACTTATCGAAGATGTCGCACAGACTGCACAGACCTCAGCAGATGTTGCAGATGCTCTGAGTAAAAATGTCCCAAGCATAGATATAAGTCGTCGTAGCGGTATAGCTAATGATGTTTTTATCCGTGGACAAAAACGTGACAATATTACTGTAGAAGTAGATGGCACAAAAATTTATGGAGCTTGTCCAAATAGAATGGATCCTCCAGTTTCGCATATTGTTGCGAATCAGATTGATGTTATAGAAGTTATTGAGGGACCTTACGATGTAGAGTCATTTGGTACACTGAGTGGGGGTGTAAAGATAAAGACGAAACAACCCTCAAAAGAGTTCAAATCTTCTATTAATGTAGGAGTTGGTTCATTTAACTACAAAAAATTTGGAGCAAGTGCAAGTGCTGGTAATGATAGAGTACGAGTTGCAGCAACAATTTCAACAGAGTCAAGTGACCAGTATAAAGATGGCAATGGTGCTACTATCTCTGAGCAGATTGACAACTATGTTACAGCAAATCCAGATGCAGCAGGTACTGCACTACAACCTGAATACAAAGATATGAAAGCCTATACAAAAAAGAGTGCCATGGTAAAAGCATTTATCACTACAGCTGAAAATCAAGAACTTCGTTTAAGTGTTACAGCAAATAGAAGTGATAATGTACTTTATGGTAACTCAAAAATGGATGCCCTATATGATGACTCAAATATCTACAGTGCTGAGTATAATATAGATGCAATTAGTGATCTTGTTAAAAATGTAAATATACAAGCTTATCACTCAGATGTTGATCACCCAATGGGAACTGATTATAGGATCTCCTCATTTGGAGATAATCCAGTGATGACTAACTGGTTAACTACAGATATGGATGGACTTAAACTCAAAACTACTCTTGATGTTGATACTTTTAAAACAGTTCTTGGTTTAGATACAAGTAGAAGAACATGGGATGGTCACTATGAGATGAATTCAAATCCCCAATACCTCCCAGATGATGCCGGAAGGAAAAGTATAGATAATGCTGTTACAGATAATAGTGCAATTTTTGCAAAAGTTGACAAAAAATTTGGGAAATTTAATGTGAGTGTAGGAATGCGTTATGATGATACTTCAATAACAAACGATACATACCAATCAAATGATTACACAGCATTTAGTGCAAATATTTTAACAACTTACAACTTTAATAAAGACAACAAACTCTTTTTTGGTCTAGGAGAAGCTTCTCGTGTACCTGATGCTAGAGAGTTATACTTTTTAGGTTCTAGGGGTAATCTTGTTGGAACACCTGACTTAGATCAAACAACCAACCAAGAAGTAGATTTAGGATATGAACTAGAGAGTGATGACTTTAAGTTCAAAGTCAAAGCATTTTACTCTATGCTTAGTAATTACATCTACTTAAATAAAACAAATACTACTATTATGATGGGAAAAGCCGTTTCATATAATGCCTTTGAAAATATTGATGCAACTATCTATGGAACCGAACTTACTGCTTCTTACTACATAAATGATGATATGACACTTGATATGGATGCCTCTTATAAAAAAGGGCAAAAAGATCAAGCGATGCAAAACCAAACAGACACAGATCTAGCAGATATTGCACCTCTTCGTGGAAGTATTGCTTTGAACTATGAGTATGCAAACAACTCTATAGCAACACTTAAAGCTCGTGCAAGTGATAGATGGGATGTTATAGATAGTGATAATGGAGAGCAAGAACTTGCAGGATGGGCAACACTTGATGCAAAAGTAAAACATGCTGTGAACAAAAAGTTTGACTTGACTGTTGGAGTAAACAATATGTTCAATCAAGCATATGCACAAAGTAATACATATGCAGATCTTATACTCATTACAGCAGGTGGTTCAACGGATGTTATGCTTATGAATGAGCCTGGTCGTTATATCTACACAAATCTTGATTTTAAATTTTAAAAAAAGAGATAAGCACTTTTTCATATAAAAGTTGCTAGAATCTCTTATGATAAAAAGATACCCTACTAAAAAAATATATGTCGGTAATGTGGCCGTTGGTGGTGATGCCCCAATCTCTACACAATCGATGACTTACTCAAATACACATGATGTTGCAGCCACAGTGGAGCAAATAAACCGTTTACACTTTGCTGGGTGTGACATTGTTCGTGTAGCTGTTCCTGATATGCAGGATGCATTAGCTCTTAAATCTATAAAAGAGAATATCTCTCTTCCTCTTGTCGCAGATATCCACTATAACTATAAACTAGCACTTATTGCAGCTGAGTCTGTAGACTGCATACGCTTTAACCCTGGAAATATTGGGGATAAATCTCGTATAAAAGAGATAGTTAAAGCTTGTCAAGAGCGCAATCTTCCCATTCGCATTGGTGTCAATGCTGGTAGTTTAGAAAAAGAGTTCGAAAACAAGTATGGACAGACACATGAGGGTATGGTCGCTTCTGCTGAGTACAACATAAAATTTCTTGAGGACTTAGGTTTTGAAGATATAAAAATTAGCCTTAAAGCAAGTGATGTGCAGAGAACAGTAGATGCCTACAGAATGTTACGAGTAAAAAACAACTACCCGTTTCATCTTGGTGTTACAGAAGCCGGAACACTTTTTCATGCAACTGTAAAAAGTTCTATTGGCTTAGGTGCATTACTACTCGATGGTATAGGTGATACTATGCGAATCAGTATCACGGGAGAGTTAGAAGAAGAGATAAATGTAGCCCGTGCAATCCTCAAAGATAGTGGTGCGATGCCAGATGGTCTCAACATCATCTCATGCCCTACATGTGGACGAATAGAAGCAGACCTAGTTACAGCTGTAGCAGAGATAGAAAAAAGAACAGCCCACATTAAAAAACCACTCAATGTCTCAGTGATGGGTTGTGTAGTAAATGCCATCGGTGAAGCAGCTCATGCTGATGTTGCCATAGCTTATGGGAAAGGGAAAGGTCTCATCATGGTAAAAGGCGAAGTTATCGCTAATCTTGATGAGGCTGAACTTGTGGATAAGTTTGTTTATGAGGTTGAGAAAATGGCTAATGAGAGTGAAGAGGGTTAATTACCTTTCGACTTTTTTTGCCCTCCTAAACTACATAAGGGAAATTTTATGGATAAGCTTATCTTCACATTAGTGCAATTTTGCACCTATGTTACAATAATATAGTCAAGGGGTTTACTTCCCTTGTTTCACCACACTGTAAATCAGGACTAAGCGAAGAACAGATATTGCTTAAGTTTCATAAAAAATGAGATGAGAGTAAAAATGACACAATTATTAGATAAATTTAGAGAGCTACCAGACTACAGAAAATGCAAACAACTAAAGTTTAATGTCGGAGAAATTATGTTTATCTCTCTTACAAATATATGATGACCTATATCAAATTGATAAAGAGTGGCCAATGGTAAAACGATTTGCAAAAGTAACTGCAACTAAAATTCACTTCATTATGTTAAAGATGTAGCCTATCAAGAAGACTTTGATAGAACAAGAACAGAGCAAATTCCTTATGTTAAAACCACTCTCTAGAAAAATGTTTACTTGGGGTGTGTTGGATATATTTAGTTTAAAGAGCTCTTAGTTTTGATTTACCGTGGCAGTTATCCATAGTTTCCTCTATTTGGTATACACTAAAACTTTAAGCAGCAACTAACTCTTCTCATTTTTTATAGGTTTTTAGTGATATTCTAATATTTAACATCTATTAGATATAATAATTATTTATTATATCTAAGGTTTTCTCTATATAATATGTGTTGATAAATAGTTATATCTAAGAATCCACCTTATCTGGAATTTTAGATATGCCTGTTTATGTAAATGAATTGGTAAATTTAATTTTCGGAGATTTCTTAATGAAGAAATTTAGTTTAAGTGTTTTAACACTTCTTGTAATTGTAGGTTTTAGTGGATGTTCAACAAGACTAGGGAATATGACTGTAGTATCTACAAATAATGTTGATGGTCTTTCAGCAGATGTAAAAACAGAACAAAGAATTAAAGGTGAAAGTTGTAGTCATAATTTTTTAATTATTCCATGGGGTGATTTTCAAAATAGATTACAAATTGCTACAGATAATGCTATTGACAATGGACATAAAGCTGGTTTAAGTGGTGATGTTTTAGTAAATGCCAAAATTGGTGTAACAAGTTGGAACACTTTTATTTATGGACAAAATTGTCTTACAGTTGAAGGTGATTTAATTCCTTTAGCAAAAAGCATGAAATAGTAAAAATATCCTCCTAATTCCCACCTATTTTAGGTGGGAATACATACAAAAACTTGTCGCACATATAACAAAACATCATAGAGGAATAAGTCACGACCTGCAATCACCGCTAAAAGTTTTCTAACTGTGATATCTTTCTCTCTATCAAGTAGCCTCATCCATCCCAAATAACTTGTCAAATATTTAGTGGCTACACCATGAAAGTGTTTCATCCATGCTTTAAGTCGGCTATCATAAGCATTAACATTCTGAACATGAAATATTCCTCTTGTGTACTCTTTAGCACTTGAATTAATAGTTTCAAGAGTATAGTGATACTTCTTTGCAAAAGCAGTGTAGGATGTCTTTTTATCACTACATAACAGTGTGTCTTTATCTATGATAGGAATGAGAATATCAGCTAAAGTATCTTGATTGCTTTTCTCCAATATTGTATCTGTTGTATTGCCATTTCTATCTCTTACAATAAGTACGGATGTTTGTTCTGATGAGACACCTCTTTGAGAAGCTTTGCCTCCTCGCTTACGAGCTTTTCGCTCTAAATGACTTAACATTCGATGTCTCCATCTAAAGCTTGTACTATTTGCTACTTTACAATGTTTAGCAGAATCTCGTATTGATTCACCAGTGATAATATCTTTGGCATAATCCATCCAAACTTCTTTATGTCGTGATTGACAATGTGGACATGAAGTGACATGCCCTGTGACATCTTCTAAGTTCTCTAAGGAACATTTTTTATGTAGTGTCTCTTCAAGCTCTTTGGATTGAGTAAAAGTTAGGTTTTCTAATTGACTTAATAATTTGTACCCTCAAGGAGTAGCCCCTGAAATAGTTTGACTTTCATCGCTTTATCCCCCTGTTTTAGGTCTCATATAACTAGTATAACACTTTTATTCTTAGCTTTCAACCTTTAATGCGAACATAGCCTATTTTTTTATTAAACCTATTATGATAGAATCGCGATTATAAAATAAAAACTATATTAAAAGAGGTATACAATGAATTTTCAACCATTAGGAAATAGAGTTTTAGTAAAGCGTGTAGAAGAAGCTACAACAACTGCATCGGGAATTATTATCCCAGATAGTGCTACAGAGAAGCCAACAGCTGGTGAAGT
>CAZMBK010000041.1:0-11454 GCA_964564315.1 uncultured Sulfurimonas sp. | reverse complement strand
ATATGGTAAATACTATTGTTGCAACACTTCATAAGGGCTACTCTATAGAAAAAGTGGCACAAGATATTAAAAGGTATAAACATAAAAGTGTATATACTCGTTTTGAGCAGAAAGGTATTTTAACAAAAAATCTTATAGAAAAAGCTTCTAAACAGATAGGGCTTTTTACCGCTATTTTAGTCTTAGTTTCTACTATAATCATTGCTCTTATTATCTATACTATGACATTAGAGAAGATGAAAGAGATATCTATTATGAAGTTAATTGGGATTCCCAATAGTATTATTATTAAGATGATTGTTCAAGAGACGCTACTTCTTGGTTTTTTAGCTTTTATTTTTGGAAATATTTTTTCTCATCTTATCTACTCAAAATTTCCCAAGCGTGTTGTTTTAGAGATTCCAGATGCTTGGATGCTCTTTTTAGTCGTTATTATAGCCTCTATATTTTCTTCATTTATAGGTGTTAAAAAAGTAATTAGTGCTGATCCTTCAGCTGCTATTGGTGGTTGATTATGAGTAAAAGTCAAAGTATAAAAGTAGAAAACATTGTTAAAAATTTTGGGAGTGGTGAAAGTCTTGTTAGTGTTATAGATGGTGCAGATTTTCAGATAAACAAGGGTGAGCTTGTAGCACTTATAGCTCCAAGTGGTGCAGGAAAGACAACACTTCTTATGATGATAGGGTGTGTGGAAGAGCCAACAAGTGGGACTATCTACTTAGGTGATGAGAAAGTTTATGAGAATAAGTGGCTGACAAAAGAGACTCGAAAAATTAGACGTGAAAAAATTGGATTTATTTTTCAAGCACACTATCTTATTCCTTTTTTAAACATTATAGATAATGTTACACTTGTTTCTCAGGTAAATGGTGTTTCAGAAGAGCAATCTCATAAAGAAGCTATGGATCTCTTAGACTATTTTGACATTGCAGATAAGGCAACTGCTATGCCATCTGAACTCTCAGGTGGACAAAACCAAAGGGTGGCAATCGCTCGTGCACTTGCAAACAGCCCAGAGATTATTCTTGCAGATGAACCAACGGCAGCATTAGATATGGAGCGTTCGGTTGATGTCGTGAAGATGCTTAAAAAAATAGCTATAGATCAAAATGTAGCAGTTGTTATGGTAACACATGATGAGGCGATGCTTCCTCTTTGTGATAGAATTTTAAAAATAGAGAATAAAAAAGTTGTCTCTTTAGTAGTAGAAAAAGATACAATTATATAAACTTTTAACTCTATAAATGCTAAAATGACTCTACTTAATTATGGAGTCATTTTTGAAAGAAGCATCTGAAGTATTAGCAAGAAAATACCGTCCCTCAAACTTTGATGAGCTTATAGGTCAAGAGACCATATCTCAAACACTCTCACTTGCACTTGATTCAAACAGACTCTCTCATGCATACCTTTTTTCAGGACTTCGAGGAAGTGGTAAAACATCTACGGCCCGTATTTTTGCTAAGGCACTTATTTGCGAAGAGGGGATGAGTCATCAACCTTGTGGTAAGTGTTCTAACTGTATTATGGCTATCGAAAATCGCCATATGGATATTATAGAGATGGATGGGGCTAGTTCTCGAAAAATAGATGATATTCGAGACTTAGTTGAGCAGACGAAGTATAAACCTGCTGTTGCTCGCTATAAAATTTTCATCATTGATGAGGTACATATGCTCACAAAAGAGGCATTTAATGCCCTTTTAAAGACTCTTGAAGAGCCACCTGCATATGTGAAATTTATCTTAGCTACGACAGATCCTCTTAAATTACCAGCAACTATTTTAAGTCGTACACAGCATTTTAGATTTAAGAGTATTGCTACAAACAAAATAGTAGATCATTTAGCACATATCTTGCATCTTGAAGGGATAGAGTATGAGAATGATGCCTTAGAGATACTTGCTAGAAGTGGTAGTGGTAGTCTTCGTGATACACTTACGCTTCTTGATCAGGCCATTATTTACTCTAAAAATTATGTGGATGTTCGTACTGTGACCGATATGTTAGGACTTGTTGATCCTAAGTTTATTGATGAACTTTTTAGTACAGTTTTTGCAAAAGATTATGCTGGGCTTGTTGCTAAGACAAAAATTCTTGAAGATTATGAGTCAGAGATGGTTGTAGATGAACTTATCGCTTATCTTAAAGAGAAGATGTATAGTGGTGATACTGCACTCTTCTCAACATTGGTTTTAGATAGATTTTTTAGAATTTTAAGTGAGTCGAAGTATCTCTTTAGTATAAATGCAGATGGATCATTTGTTCTCTCTCTCATTTTTTTTAAGATGGTTGAGGCCTTGCGTATTCGTGAGATCGATCAGATGATAGAGTCTTTTCAAAAGGATGTAACACGACCTGTTATAAAAATTCAGACAGCAACACCTGAGATGGCTATCTCTAAAGAGAAAGAAGAAGTTCAAGAGAATATTCCTGTTATTCCTACAAAAGAGGAGATACAAGAGGTACTTAAGCAAGAGGAGCCTATAGAAGTTCAAGATCCACATCTTAAAACTTTTGAAGAACTTGTCTCTAAGATAAAAGATAGAAACTTTGAACTAGGTGAGTGCTTTACAAAAAATATAAAATATATCTCTTATAAAGAGGGTGTTTTAACTTGGGAAAGCTGTGCAGATGAGCAGTGTAAAAAAGCACTGAAGCATGGTTATGCTGTTATTAAACAACTTGTTCGTGAAATTTTTAGTTTTGAAACAAAGATAAAAGGTATAGCTTGTTCAAAATCTTCTCAAAAGATACGAGAAGTAACCGAAGTAACTCAAAATATAGTGGCAAATATTACTCAACCTGACATGATGCAAGCGGCTCAAAGTACTTCTATGATAGAAGACGCAGAGATGGGTGGCAACACAAGTTGTGTAACTAACTGTGCTGATCCTGCACCACTAGAGCAGACAAATGGTACTGATATAACTCAAGAGCCTATGGTTCAAAAGGCTATAGAGTTGTTTGAGGCAAAAAAAGTAACGGTACAGTCTAAAATTTAAAACATTACTTATTACTACCTATAAGAATTTTTGCTATAATATTAAATGCTTACAATTATACAAAAAGATATTTCTCGTCCTTCAGAATATATGTTATTTGATATAAGAAAACTAGAACTAAATTCATATATGCTCTTCGATGTTTTTATAAAAAAAGAGGATGGTTTTGTTATTGTGGTACATTCTGGTACACTACTTACACAAAATATGTATCAAAAATTACAAAAACAAAATAAGTTGTATATTCAAACAAAAAATCATACAGCTAAAGAGTTAAATTGTGCTAGTTTGCAGGAGTATGTTTCCTTAAACATCGGCTTAAATGAAACAGTACTCAATTTTTTATATAAAGTACAAATAAAAAATTATCCCTCTTTACTTAAAGATAACTATTCTGAAAATGCTATAAATTGTATGAAAAATATTGTACATACTTTGATATATATTATTAAAGAGAAAAAAAAATTTCTAAAAGAATCAATGCAATACTTTTCTGCTGAGTATAAGTTAGAGATACACTCTTTACATGTAGCAATATATGCTGTAAACCTTGCCTATATTCTTAAGTTTAATGATGAAGAGCTATTTCAAGTTGGTTTATCTGGATTATTACATGATATAGGTGTTAAAACTATTGATGATGATATCTTACTGAAGAATACAAAGCTTGATGCTAAAGAGCTTCAAACAATTCAAAAACACCCTAAAGAGAGTGCTATTATTGCCAAACATAATCATATACATGACCCTTATATTATTGATGCTATTATGCATCATCACGAGCGATATGATGGGAGTGGCTATCCGGATAAACTTTTAAAAAATCAGATAGGGAAGTTTGCTGCTATTTTATGTATATGTGATACCTTTGATGCACTCACAAATAACCGACCCTATAGAAAAAAGTTTACCTCTTTTGAAGCACTGAAGTTTATGTTACAAGATAAAACAATGATTGGAAAGTATAATAATAAATACCTACAAGTATTTTTAAATTCCTTAATATAGTTTTTTTTTAAAACTTAATATTTCTGTTTTATCCATTGAGAGATCATCTCTAACTCCTCTTTTTCTATATTATGCTCTTTGTCGTAACTTTTAAAGTTTATCTTAAATCCACCATTTTGTAGAATTTTTATTTGATCTTTTGATGTTTCAAAGGGGAGTACTGGGTCTTGCAGACCATGAGTGCAGAGCCAGTTTTGCTTGTTTACTTCTGGATTCATCTCCATAAGAAGTTGTTTTGCATCATAGATATACCCACTAATAGCGATGTATCCAGCAAGTACTCTATGGTATCTAGCTCCAAACTCAAATGTTAAAAGTGATCCTTGCGAAAATCCAAAGAGAAAACTCTCTTCGGCATTAAAATCACTACTGAAAAGAGTGTCTAAATCTTTTGTGAGTAGTTTTGATGAGTACTCTATGCCTGGGAGTTGGTCAGGTGGGAGTTGATACCATGAAAAACCAGTGAAGTACTCAAAGGGTGCATCGAAGAGAATGTAGTTCATATCATCAAGGTTAAGGTAGGGAGGAAACCCTAAAAAGCCATCGCTAGAGTCTCCACGTCCATGGAGAATAACCATAAGTTTTTTAGATGGTTTTTTAGCAGGAATAAAGACATTGTCTAGTTCTAAATGTTCATAACTCATTTTTTTCTCTTTCTTTGTATATTTTGTGCAGGAATTAAAAATTCTAAATTACTTGTCTCTTTTATAACTACTTCACCCTTAGCTAAAAGAGTCTCTAACCTTTGTTTACTCTCTTCATCTAAAAGAAGATTGATATCCTCCTGTGTAAGTGGACGTTTATCTAAAGTGTTGAGTATATCTTCATCACTATAGTAGGCATTATTAGGTTCTGCATGCACTCGTGAGGCTATATGTATAGGTAAAGAGCTATCAAACATCATACTAATATCGTGAAGCTCTTTGTAGCTAATACCAACAACAGGATAAGCAGGAGGTCTATCTATAGTCCCAAGATCCACTCTTAGGGCATTTATCTCTAAAAGAGTAGCATTTAGTTTTGCTATCTCCTCTTTTGTATCGTTGAGTTGATGTACAAAGAGAATCTCAATGAAGAGTTTTCCACTATACTCTTTACTAAATGCTATAACTCTCTCAACAATATTTGTAACTTCTATACTCTTATGAGGACGATCTATCTTTTTAAAGACATCGCCACTCACTGCATCAAGTGAGAGTTTTACTTGGTCGAGTTTCAGTAAAGCCTTGTAGACACTATCATCCATAAGGGTTGCACTATTTGTCAGTATAAGAGTTTCAGTCTTGCCTTTTATTGTGTTTATTTTATCTATGAGGTCATTTAGATGTGGGTAGAGTGTTGGTTCCCCATTTGCGGTGAGGGTTATAACATCTATTTTTGTGTTTAGATGAGATTTAAGCTCACTGATTATCTCTTCTACACTTATACTTTGGTTCTGTTTATCAACTGTAGCAGAGGGAGCAAGTTCACAGTAAAGACAGTCAAAGTTACACTGTTTTAGGGCAGGGGAGAGGTCGATGCCCAAACTCATGCCAAAACGGCGTGAGTTTACGGGACCAAAAATTATGCTATTTTTTGCTGACACGGCTGACACGTTGGCACTCAGAGACAAAGTGCTTTGCATTGTCTACTGGAACATCTGGAAGAATTCCATGACCGAGATTAAAAATATGACGACTTGTACCCATTACAGACTGAATATGCTCAACTGACTCAGTTGTTGCTTCTTGAGAGTAGAGGCGACATGGCTCCATATTTCCTTGAAGAACATATTTATCTCCAAGTTTCTCTTTTGCAAGTTCAATAGGAGTTGCCCAATCCACACCAAATACATCGAAGTTTCCGTATACTTTGTCATAAAAAGCAGGGATACCCTTAGGAAACATAATAACCGGAATATGAGGATATCTTTCTTTAAGATATTCAGCAATTTCTACCATATATTTCCAAGAGAACTCATCATATTTATCAGTCTCAATAGCAGCTGCCCATGAGTCAAAGATCTGAACTACATCAATTCCTGCTTGAATCTGTTTTTCCATATAAAGTTTCACAACTTCAGTCACTTTTTTAAGTATATTGTGTAGAAGTTCAGGGTTTGAATACATCATTTTTTTACAGATATTGTAAGTTTTTGTCCCTTGTCCCTCTATCATGTAAGTTGCAAGAGTCCATGGAGCACCCGTAAAACCTATAAGTGCTTTATCATCACCACGAGCATCAAGTTGTGCACGAAGAAGTTCAATAGTCTCAAAAACATAAGTAAGTTTACTTGCAGCCTCATCTCCGCCAATAAGTCTATCTAAATCCTCTTGATTTTTTAAAGGATCAGAAAATTTAGGACCTTCGCCTTTTACAAATGACAGATCCATTCCCATCTCATCAGGAATAACAAGAATATCACTAAAAAGAATCGCAGCATCAACACCAACAATATCTAAAGGCTGTAGTGTTACTTCAGCTGCTTTTTTAGGGTCATGACATAGGTTTAAGAAGTTTCCAGCCTCTGCACGAACAGCCATATATTCAGGAAGGTAACGACCTGCTTGTCTCATCATCCAAACTGGAGTGTAAGGCGTCTCTTTTCCTAAACATGCATCTACAAATATTTTACTCATATTAATTCCTTATTTTGTCTCGGGTGTGATACTATTAGTGCTAAAGCACAACTTAGAAAAAAACTAATTTTTTTCTGTAGTTTCACATGAGTTCTTGGATACGACTAAAGGCCTACATCCAAATTTTTTACTTTAGTGTTTCCCTACTTTACCAAGAAAGTATAAACCTATGGCTACAGCGGTGATAGAAAGTGCAAAATAGAGCATATCTAAGGCACCTGTGTATTCAGTATGACCCACCTTTTGAAAAAATCCAACCACAAGAACCATCACAATTACTTTACTTATTTTATCTTTAAGTTGATCGAGTGAGTGAATAGCAAGAATTCTATTCTCTTTTCCTTCCATATCTTTTGCAGCATCTATCTCAGAGATAAAAAGCTCATATAGACCAAAAGAGAAAAGAAGCATAACTACACCTATAAGGTATAAGTCAACAGCACCGATAATACCACCCACTACATCTTCATGAAAAGTAGCAGGGTGTGCATGGTGCATATAAGTGTTAAGTACAAAAGCTGCAGTATTGTAAACATCAACCGAAGCAACTATAAAAAGTACAACAGCACCTACTATCCCAAAAACAACAGCCATTATAATCATAAAACGTGAAGACCATAGTGTACCCTCGAACATTCTTTCTAACATCTTTTATTCTCCTTGAAACTCAACCCATTTCTGAGCGATTCTTACAGCATTTGTAGCAGCACCAACTCTAAGGTTGTCAGCCACTATGAAAAGGTGAAGCATATTTTTAGCATATAGATCATTTCTAATACGACCAACAAATGTCTCATTTTTATCTACACATGTTGCAGGCATAGGGTAGAGTGCTTCATCTGGATTATCTAAAATAACAAGGTTTGGAGCTTTTGCTAAAACTTCTCTTGCTTCATTAGCATCTACATCACTATCAAAAGTAAGAGTAAGGGCCTCTGCATGACCACGTAGTGTTGGTACCCGAACACATGTAGCACTTAAAGCTATATCTTTGTTGAGAATTTTAACAGTTTCATTAACCATTTTCATCTCCTCTTTTGTATATCCATTTTCAGTGAAAACATCAATTTGAGGAATAACATTAAGAGCAATTTGTTGGTTAAATGCTTTATGCTCTGCATCACTAAGTGTAAATGCAAAGAATGCTTGCATTTGACTTACTAACTCTTCCATAGCACTTTTACCAGCACCACTTGTTGCTTGGTATGTACTTACATCCACACGTTGTAAATCATAAGCTTCATCAAGAGGTTTAAGTGCTTGAACCATCTGTATAGTTGAACAGTTAGGATTAGCAATAATTCCAGTCTGTCTCCATTTTTTAATATCTTCTGGATTAACTTCAGGGACAACTAAAGGAGTGTTCTCATCCATTCTAAAGTGAGAAGTGTTGTCTATAACTACAGCACCTGCTTTGACCGCAGATGGAGCAAACTCAGCACTTACACTTCCCCCAGCACTAAAAAGAGCAATGTCTACATTGTATGCAGCAAATACATCATGTGTTAGCTCAATGATAGGGAGTGTTTCTCCATTGTATGCAACATTTTTCCCAACACTTCTTGCACTTGCAAGGGGAATAAGTTTATTAAGAGGAAAGTCTATCTCTCCCAGAACAGTAAGTATCTCTTCTCCAACGGCACCATTTGCACCAACTACAGCAACATTATATGTTTTTTCACTCATTATTTTTCCTATGTATAGTTTATTTATTTTATTTTCGTATATCTAAAAAGAGTTCATCTTTTTGAATCTCTTGTGTTTCACTAAGTATTACAGATCTCTCAACTACAGAGATAAGCTCTCGAATATTTCCCGGCCAGTTATAATCAAGTAACTCTGATTTTGCCTCAGTTGAAAATGTTTTTAACTCAAATCCATACTTCTCACAGTTGGCTTTACAAGTAGCTTCTGCAATCTCTAAAATTTCATCTTTTCTCTCGCAAAGGGGAGGGATATGAAGAGGAATAGTGTTTAGACGGTAGTAGAGATCTTCTCTAAACTCACCCTCTCTTATTTTTTTATGTAAATCAGCATTGGTAGCACTTATTACTCTAATGTCGATTTTTATACTCTTTGCGGAACCAAGACGACGCACCTCTTTCTCTTGTAAAGCACGAAGCAGTTTGGCTTGCACAGCGTAAGGCATCTCAGCAATTTCATCAAGAAAAAGTGTACCACCATTTGCTAACTCAAACTGTCCCGCTTTTGTTTCGCTTGCATCAGTAAAGGCACCTTTTTCAAATCCAAAGAGTTCGCTCTCTATAAGATTATCTGGAATGGCAGCCATGTTAAGTGCGATGAAAGGTTTCTTATCTCGAGGAGAATTTGTGTGTATGTAAGAAGCGAACACCTCTTTCCCAACACCACTTTGACCTAAAAGTAAAATACTTGCATCTGTTTTAGAAGCTTTATCTGCAATCTTTAGTGCTTTTGAAAGTGCTTCTGATTTTCCTAAAAAATTATTTGTAATCTCTCTTTTTTTAGGGACACTTTTTTGAACTTTTTGAATTTTATCTTCTCGTTTAATAGCACCTATTAGAGCATCAACATCAAATGGTTTGAGTAAAAAATCTTTGACTCCAAGGTGAATAGACTCAATAGCACGCGTAAGTGTTGCATTTCCTGTCATGATGATGACTTCATAACGACCATTAAGCTCTTTTACAAATTCAATACCATCCATTTTTGGCATATTAATATCGGTAATAACAAGATCAAAACTATTGTCAAGTTTTTTTAAGGCATCAACTGCATTTTTAAAAGTGACCACTTCAAACTCTTCATAATCGCTCATCGCGATTTCAAGAGATTTTCTCATATTTATATCATCTTCAACTATTGCAATCTTCACGGAAAATCCTATTGTTTTAAAGCTGAAATTTTAACAAAATTATCATTAAAATGGACTTTGAAGCAAGTTGTTTTAAGCGTAAGTATGGTGGTTGAATAGTTTTCATAGTTTATAGTACTCTCCTTGTGAGAAACACTCAAGCCTAATTTATATATATAATCAAGAAACAGTTCATAGTTTTGTGAAAGGATTACTTTTAAATCTTTACTCTTTTGTATTTCTAAAGTAAGTGTGTTAGAGGGTGTACCAGAGCATTTTTGCATTGCTTTAGAGAGAGATAACTCTTCATTATAGATAATTGCATTTTTAACAACATATCTATAAGAGATAAGGTATTCACTCCCAGAGAGTGAAAGAGAGTAGAGGAGTAAAAATATTAGTTGAACTGAGAGTGAGCCATAACTATTTCCATCTCTACTTCGCATAAACCTTCTTTAAATGTTGTTTCTACTATTTGTGCATTTCTTACCATAGCTTCTACGGATGTTCGAACGGTTGAACGTTGTACCATCATGTTTTTGATGAGATCTTGACCATCTACACGAACACCTTTCACTTTTTCAGCAATAAGTCTATATGCATCAGCAACTGCAGCACGTTTTGCAAGTGCATAAGCCTGTGCGGGAGAAGCAGTTTTCATAGGAGCAACACCCTGTCCAATAACACTAATTAGAACTGATTTTTCTTCTTTTAAAAGGCAACCTTGTGGATCTGGGCAAGTTACCATTGCCGTGTTGTTTGGCATAGTCTCCATAACTGCTATAGCTTCATGTGATTCTACCATAACAGGCTCATTATTTACAGCAAAAGATGTAATAGATAAAAGAGATAGAAGTAAGAGTGAGTATTTCATTAAATATCCTTGAAGAGGATAAAATCCTCTACTTAATTTATTGAAACATCTCTAGCAACTACTATTCCAAAATGAGGGTTTCTTGTAGCTCTTCACTCTCATCTTCATCTTTTTCCTCTTTTGGACAGCGAGAAATTGAAGCAACATCATCACCTTTAACTATGTAAACACCAGAGGTATTACGGCTTGATTTTGAGATAGTTTGCATATCTACACGGATCATTTTACCACTTTTTGTAAGTGCCATCATGTCCATCTCTTCATCAACCATAAGACATCCTACAATGTTCTTACCAGTTTTTGTAGTCATTTTCATAGCGATAACACCAGAACCACCACGGTTAGTAAGTCTATACTCTCCCGCATCAGTACGTTTACCAATACCTTTCTCCGCTATCATAAGAATCTCTTGCTCATCTGTTGCAATGATGTTAGCATCTACTACTTCATCACCCTCATGTTTAAACTTAATACCACGAACACCACGAGTTGATCGACCTTGCTCACGTGTTTTTTCTATTTCAAATTTAATACATTGTGCAAATTTTGTTACGATAAAGAGGTATCTAACATCTTGATTTGCAATTTTTGCATTGACTAAAGCATCATCATCATCAAGGACAATTGCTCTTACTCCATTACTTCTTATGTTACTAAATTCACTTAAGTTCGTACGTTTTACAACACCATTTTTAGTAAAGAAAACAAGACCTTTATCTTCGCTAAAGTCAGTTGTTGGAATAATAGACTGAATTTTTTCATCTGCCACAAGGTTAATAAGGTTTACAACAGCCTTACCTTTTGCAGTACGACTTCCTTCTGGAATTCTATATACTTTTAACCAGTGAAGTTGCCCACGGTCAGTTACAAAAAGGAGAGTGTCATGTGTGTTACATGTAAAGAAATTCTCTATAAAATCATCATCATAAGTAGTAACGGCTGTTTTACCTTTACCACCTCGTTTCTGTTTTTCATATGATGCCAAAGGAACACGTTTAATATATCCACGGTGTGTAATAGTAACAACCATTGGCTCATTTGGAATAAGATCTTCTATGTCTATATCATCATAATCATCTTCTACATCAGTACGACGTCCCTCAGTATATGTTCCTG
>CAZMBK010000040.1:0-11542 GCA_964564315.1 uncultured Sulfurimonas sp. | reverse complement strand
TTACTTTTACTAAATTTGCTTGTTTATCTTCTTCTTTAAATGTAAACATTACTATGTGTACTATCATTTTTTTCCTTATATAAAGTTCGGAGCATCATTTGCAAAAAGTATGATGTCTCCTGATTTTGTTTGATTTGCTAGAACTGCCGTTAGAGATGTTTTGTCTGCAAGCATCACTCTATTTTTTACTGTAAGATTTTTCTTGAAAAGTTCTGCATTTAATGCACCAGTGACTATAACAAGATCAAAGACTTTATTTATCGCTTCGATGAGTTGTAAGTTTAAAGCATCTGTACTCTCTACAAGCCCTGGTGTCACTATAACTTTTTGACCACCCTCATGTAAAGAGCAGAGTCTGACACCCTCAAGCATCCCATCAATGTTACCATTATAACCATCATCAAGAATCAGCTTTCCACCTGCTTTTATCATCTGAAGTCTATGTTCTACAGGCTCTAACTCTTTTACTGCTTGAATAATTTCACGATCACTCATACCAAAACTTTTTGCAACTTTTACAGCTACTGCAATGTTCATAGTCTGAAACTCACCTAAAATATCCGTATGCAGTTTCAATGAAGAATCAGCAAGTTTCATTGTAAAATCTATACCATTAAGATCTGCATTTACATTCTCTATCTCATTCCCAAAAAATGTTACTTTCTCATGTGGTTCATCTGTTACACTTGTATGTATAAAAGCTCTCTCTAGTCTAGGAGATTGCATTATCTCTAATTTAGTGGCTATGATGTTTTGAAGTGATTTAAAGTACTCTATATGAGCTTCCCCAACACGACCGACTACTACAGTTTGTGGCTCTATAAAGGTAGTAATATCATAAATATCGCCACGTTCACGTGCACCCGCTTCACAAATATATATTTCACACTCTTGAGGTAGATTGTTGTTTATATCGCCCATAATACCGCCAAGAGTATTCACACTTCTTGGTGTAGCATAAACTTTAAATTTTTTAGAAAGAATCTGTGCCACAAAATTTTTTATACTTGTTTTTCCATAACTTCCAGTAATTGCTACGACTTCAAGCTTCTCCATAGCGAATAGTTTTCTTTTAGCCTGTTTTTTATAAACCATAAAAAGATACTTTTCTATAAGATACGAGCCAATATAGGCAACAGCTAAAGGCATAAAAACACCATAAACTTCACAGGCATCTTTCAAGGTACAAAGAACATCTTGAAAGAGTGTTAAACCTATAAGGAGTATAAGAAATCGCTTTACTCGCCCAGTAAGTACAAGTTTTTTATCTAATCTTTTATACCATATAATAATACTAGGAAGTACAGCAAAAAGAAAAAAGATAACAAAAAATTTACCTGTAGTATAGTAAGCTATAAACGGAATGATAAAGTAAAGTATATGCCACTGTGGTTTATGATGCTTTAAAATAACACGAGAAAGAGAGTAGTTGTACCACTGTAAATTTGTAATAAGATACCAACCCAAAAGTGTTACAAAAACAGCATTTGTTGCAAATGCTATAAGAGTTTCAAACTCTTGCATCTAATGTTCCAATGTTGATAAAAAAGTCTCTTCAACTCTCTTAGAAATTGCTTTTATATTTTTTGTAAAAAAGAAGTGATCTCCCTCATAAACTTCTAATTGTGAATCTTTTATAAGAGACTCTATCTTTTTTCCTGAGCTTAAAGGAGTTGCTGTATCATCTTTACCCCAACATAAGAGTGCTTTACCATTATACTTAGAAAATTGATCACTAAAATCTTCATCTACAACATTTTTAAATGTCTGATACATGTGTTCACTTAAATATTTCGCATCTTCAGCAACAAACTTAGAGCGTAACTTAGCAAGTCCAAGACCCTTTAACATTTTAAAGAGTGTAATTTTTGTTTGAACTTTTACTGACTTTGCTCTATATATACCAGCACTAGAGAGTAAAACGAGTACTTTTGGCTCTAAAAGTAGTGCTACCTTACCACCAAAAGAGTGTCCCATTATGATGCACTTTGAAACATTAATATAAACTAAAAGTAATTCTACAATGCGTGCGACATCAGCAGTTGTTAAAGCAGTAGAACATGTAGAGCTTCCAAATCCTGGAAGATCTATGTAGATATGTCTAAAACCGTGCATAGAGAGGTGAAAATTATCTCGCATAATCTTTTTATTACTTCCCCAACCATGTAATATAATAATATCTATCTTTGCATGAGGATTTACGATCTCATAACTTATGTCAAATGTATGTTGATTGTATTGAATAGATTTAATAGCCATTACTTTCCTTTGGCTTGTGAAATTGAGTGAATATAGTCATAGGAAACTTTTACTCTTTTTGAGTGCGGTAATGAATTTACTAAAGATTTTAAAGAGTCATCAAAATTTTCAAAAAGATAGTTTGCCATAGATCCTGGTATAGGGTTTATTTCATTAAGAAAAACCTCGCCATTTACGACAAAAAAATCACATCGTATAAGCGCACCTTCAAAAAGCCCACGATACACTTTTTCAAAATTTGTTTTAAGTTTATTTACAAGTGCTTCATCTATATCTGCTTTTAAAACATGTTCACTTCGTGAAAAATCCATATACTTCTTCTCAAAATCTAAAAACTCCTCTTTTTGTGGCTCTTCAATTATGGAAAAGTGCATCTTCCCATTAGCCATATATCCAGCAAGGTTATACTCTTTAACACCCTCTATAAATGGTTCAACAAGTACAGCCTCATCATACTCAAATGCGGTATCAAGTGCATAGTCAAAATCACTAGCTTCCCTGACAATACTTACACCAATAGAACTTCCTAAAGAGGCGGGTTTTACAATAATAGGAAAAGGAATACCCAGATTCTTCTCTATATTTTTATAAAACACTTCATAATTAACACTTCTCACATTTATAGCTTCACAGAGATATTTAGTATATCGTTTATCGTACGAGAATGTACAAGCCTCTTTTCTTGGACCTATATAGTTAATAGAGTAGAAGTCCAAAAGAGAAGCTATAGTACCATCTTCACCATCACTTCCATGAATTAAGTTTAAAACTACACCACCATGCTCTTTTGAACCAAAAAATGACTTTTGTGAAAAAGCACCATGTGTTAATAAAAGTTCTGGCATTTTTTTATGTGCACCCTTTGAAAAAGTAGTTGCTTTCATCTTACTTGAATCTATAAGATAAAATTTATGATCTCCATCACAAAATATAAAACTCAAATCAAAGGAAGTTAATTTCTCTTTTAATGTTATAGCACTTACAACACTTATCTCATGCTCAAAACTAGCCCCACCAAATAAAATCATTAATTTCAATATATATTTCCTTTTACACTGTTTGTAGTAATCTTAAAGCACCTTTAACAAGTACTGCGGTATCACTACCCTCACAAGCACTCAGCGCCTTACTTATTTTGTCTTTCTTAAATCCTAAAGCTTCTAAAGCCTCTGCTGCTTGAGAAAAGGCTAATGATGTAGAGGGTGTACCATCACCACTAGCAATAAGCTCAGCATCAAACCCAGCTAACTCAACAAGTATACGCCCAGCCCCTTTTGGACCAATCCCTGGTACTTTTTTCACACCATTTAGATCTTTATTATTTATAACTGTAGCAAACTGAGAAGGAGTGTATGTTGAACAAATTGCCATAGCAACCTTAGGTCCTACACCATTTATTTTTATAAGTCGTGCGAACATTTTTTTCTCATTCATATCTATAAAACCAAAGAGTAGAGATGCATCTTCTCTAATAATCTGCGTTGTATAAAGAGAGATCTCTTTACTCCCCAGTGCTGAAAAGGTCTGTAGAGAGATAAAAACCTCATAGACCAAACCATTTACATCTACATGAACAAATCCTGGTTCTTTATAAACTATATTTCCATTTAAACCTACTATCATTACTACTCACTCATCGCTTTAATCATAAACTCACCCTCTTCTACCTCAACAAGACCAAAAATCATATCTTTAGAACCCTCTTCTGGTTTATATACAAGTTCTATAGGAGGGTCAACAAGCTTAAATTTTATCTCATTATACCCTTTCCATCTATCTCTATTAATCACTCTTGCTTCTAAAATATTATCTTGAAAGGAAGATGTTTTATTAAGATGCAAATCAAGTTGATCTTTTTTTATCCTATAAGACTCTTGTAACTCTTTAAGTTTATCTTGCATTCCTGTAAACTGCTTATATTTTTTTACAAATGAAGCAGGCATTTTTACACCATTTTTTTTATAATGCATTAATCTTTTTTTAATCTCTTGAAATGCAGAAGTACCCTCTTTGATCATTTGAGTATATTTTGAAACTTCACGAAAGAGATCATCTACACTCTCTGTTAACTCTTTAATATCACCCGTATTTTCATTAAGCTTCTCTTGTTCAGATTTCTGAACTAAGGGATCAATAATAAAAATATTCTCACTCCCTTGGAGCTTTCCTATCTCTATTTTCATGGAAGCGGTCACTTTTACATGAGATGAGCATATACCAATAGTTACATCTTTTCCTTTTATGGTACCGCCTAAAGCTTGAGAGATATTTATACTATCCCCTTCTACTTCCCCATGCTCGAGTCTTGTTATTTTAATACTCTTTCCATATGCCTTACCCTTATGCACATTTATATCTAAATCATCTGCTTTAATAATTGCACTTCCATGTGTTTGACCACCTATCGTAGCTTTAAGTGCTGTAACCTTAGCGTTTGATCCAACATTTCCATCAATATCTATCTCGCTTACCTCAACACTCATTCCTGTACCAATGGCATCTTTCACGGCATCTG
Source organism: uncultured Sulfurimonas sp. (assembly GCA_964564315.1). Classification (GTDB taxonomy): domain Bacteria; phylum Campylobacterota; class Campylobacteria; order Campylobacterales; family Sulfurimonadaceae; genus Sulfurimonas. The sequence continues at coordinate 6,768 of CAZMBK010000040.1, read as the reverse complement.
TCTCTTTAACACTAATATTTACATCAGAATCAACACCACTATTTATAGAACCTGTAGTTTTAAAACTAATCTCTCCAACATCTATATCTGTTTTTATAGTGTAAAGATTATCTTCAAATACAATATAACCATTCTCTTTTGCATAATACTTAATAGAGTCTTCATCTTCACTAACACGAATATTGCTATCAACCTCAAAAGTAATTTCATTCGTGACTACTGGCTCCTTAGGTTGCATAAATTCACCACGACAATTTCTACCAGGAAGACCCTGTTTTGCTTTAACATACTCAATAAGGAGTTCACCCTCTTTTACACTTTGAATAAATCCACGTGAGGAGTAATCTACTTTAGCATTCTCATCAACATCAGTGGAGTTTTCATAATGTAAAATTATCTCATCATTAGTAGTAGCAGTAGGTTCTATCCCCTCTGCAATAAGAATAGTTTTCGCTTTTTCATACTCTATACCATCTTCTACTCGTGCCTGAGCAGAAATCTTAGAGACAGCATCATTTATCATCTCATCAAATATACCTATTAAAATTCCCGCTCGAACCTTTTTCTTTTTAATAAGAGTTTTTAAATCATCCTCTAAAGTTTTCACATACTCTAGTTTTGATCCAGCAGCAATACTTAGGTAAACTTTACACTTACTAGCATTCGCACCGACTGCTGTTTTTAAATCCTTACAAGGAGTTCGCATATCTTTAGATGGTGAAAAAATTTCTATCTCATACGTCTGTTTTATTTGAAAGAGAGGATTTAGAAGTGCTGTTTTGTCATCTAACTCATAAAGATTTTCTTGCTCAACTTCTTCCCATTCGGTCTCTTTTGCAGCATCACCCATTCTTGAATAGGTATTAACTTCTAAAATATTAAAATCTAAAAAGTCTAATTTACTCTGATAACTTTTTGCTATAGATTGCAACTCTTTTGCAACATTTTGAGTACGAACAACTGTTGGACGAACCGTTTTTTTTGCTAATGATGTCTTCTCTTTAGAGCCAAATAGTGCCATTTTAATCTACCAATATTTTAAATTCAATTTTATTTGTGTTAATTTTAACCAAATCTTTGTTAAAATTTCGTAAAATTTAGATTATATCCATAAAGAGGCCTATGTTTAAAGCCATATTTACTAATAGTTTTGGAATTTTATTTTCAAGAATTCTAGGATTCATCCGAGACCTTATGACCGCATCTGCTCTTGGTGCCAATATTTACAGTGATATTTTTTTCATAGCTTTTAAACTTCCAAATCTCTTTCGTCGTATCTTTGCTGAGGGTGCATTTACACAAGTTTTTATTCCTGCTTTTGCTAGAACAAAACACAAATCCCTCTTCAGTGTTAATATTTTCTTAGTTTTTCTCTCTATTATTTTACTTATTACTCTTTTAGTCAATATATTTCCTTCACTCTTTACCAAGGCTATAGCTGTAGGATTTGATACACAAACCATAGAGATTGCATCTCCCTTTGTAGCAATAAACTTTTGGTATCTTCCTCTTATTTTTACTATGACATTTTTGAGTGGTATGCTACAGTACAAACACCATTTTGCTACCACTGCATTTAGTACAGCACTTCTTAATCTTTCACTTATAGGCGCACTCTTTTTATCTCAAGATAAATCCCAAAATGAGATAGTCTACTTTCTTAGCTTTGGGGTAGTTATTGGGGGAATTTTACAACTTATAGCACATATTATTGCTATTAAAAAGATGGGGCTTATCCCTTTACTTTATGGTGGTGTTAAATATTTTAGAGTAAAAAGTAAACTAATAAAAAAAGATACAAAAAAGTTTCAAAAGAACTTTTTTCCTGCTATGTGGGGAAATTCTACAGCACAGGTGAGTGCTTTTTTAGATACATTTTTAGCCTCTTTTCTCGTAACAGGTTCAATCTCCTACCTTTACTATGCAAACCGTATTTTTCAACTCCCTTTAGCACTTTTTGCTATAGCCACTTCGATAGCACTCTTTCCTAAAATAGCAAGATACCTCAAAAATGGCGATGAAGCCAAAGCAAAACAAAACTTGGAAAAAGCCTTTTGGTTTTTAGCCTTTGTACTTACTGCAAGTACTATTGGAGGAATTATTCTCTCTCGTGAAATCACATGGCTACTCTTTGAGAGAGGTGCCTTTGATGCAACTGACACAACAAATACAACAGCAGTTTTACAAATGTATATGTTGGGACTTCTCCCTTTTGGAATACAAAAACTTTTTGTTCTCTGGCTCTATGCAAAAGAGATGCAGATGAAAGCTGCAAAAATTGCCACACTTTCATTAGGAGTTTACATTGTTTTTGCACTTAGCTTTATAGAGCCTTTTGGAGTGGCAGGATTAGCACTCGCAAGTACACTTGGTGGCTTAGTCAGTTTTATCTTTACACTCAAAGTCTTTGGATTTGGAGAGTTTTTACTCTTTATAAAATCAAAAAAAAGCCTTTATCTTATTTTCTCTAGTATCATATTTACTTTCATACTCCTTGCATTTAAAGCATTTATATCTGCATATATATAGATTATGCTATAATTATTTTAACACTATTTTTAGGAAAAAAATGAATATTTATGACTCAGTAAAAAAAGTAAAAAGAGAGTTTATTCCACAGACTGCTGGGGAAGTAAGCCTCTATGTTTGTGGTCCAACAGTATATGATGATGCACATTTAGGTCATGCAAAATCTGCCCTTGTTTTTGACCTTTTAACACGTGTTTTAAAAGCAAATGGATTCAATGTTACTTATGCTAGAAATATCACAGATATAGATGATAAAATTATTAAAAAAGCGATACAACAGAGTAAAGATATAAAAGAGATTACAGACTTTTACACAGACTCTTTTCATAAAGAGATGGCTCTCATTGGAGTAAGTCGTCCAGATATTGAACCAAAGGCTACTGAATCACTCTCTGCGATGTATGATATGATACAAAAACTCATAGATGATGGTCATGCTTATGCTACTTCAGATGGTGATGTCTACTTTGACACAGCAAGTGATTCAGAGTATTTAACACTCTCTAATCGCATACAAGAGGATGAAGATAGACAAGAACGGGTAGAGTCTTCAAGCAAAAAGAAGAACCCTGCTGATTTTGCTTTATGGAAGAGTGTTCAAGACAACTCACTTACATTTGACTCTCCTTTTGGTGATGGTCGCCCTGGATGGCACTTAGAGTGTTCAGCTATGATAGAGAAACATCTAGCAAAACCAGACACTGCATTTGCTATAGATATTCATGGAGGGGGTGCAGATTTACTTTTTCCTCACCATGAAAATGAAGCAGCACAAACCAGATGTTCTTCAAACCATGAGTTGGCCGCTTACTGGATGCATAATGGCTTTGTAAATATTAACGGTGAAAAAATGAGCAAATCCCTTGGCAACAGCTTTTTCCTAAAAGATGCACTAAAAGAGTACGATGGTGAAGTACTCCGTTTTTATCTACTCAGTACTCACTATAGAAGTAACTTTAACTTCAACACTCAAGATCTAGTAACAGCAAAAAAACGTTTAGATAAGATATATAGACTTAAAAAACGTCTCTTTGGTTTAGCTCAAAACAATGAGTCTACAACATTCAAAGAGACACTTCTTAATGCTTTAAATGATGATATGAATGTCTCTTCCTCACTAGCGCTTATAGATGAAATGATAAGCAGTGCAAATGAGACACTCGATACAGCTGGAAAACATAAACTTCTTAAGCGTGAAACTATTGCTAATCTTGCATTTATAGAGACTATTCTAGGATTTGGTGTAAAAAATCCTTTTGAGTATTTTCAGTTTGGAGTAGATGAAGCAACTAAAGAGCAACTCTCGGTACTTATAACTAAACGTAACGAAGCAAAAAAAGAGAAAAATTTTGAAGCATCAGATAAACTTCGTAATGAAATTTTAGCATTTGGGGTTACACTGATGGATACTCCTGCTGGAACATTTTGGGAGAAAGTTTAAGAATCTAATACTTTGGCTTCACATTAAAGTCATATATCCAATGGGATTATCTAAAAAGTTTCTTAATTTAGATATACTTATAATAATAATAATATAAAGGAATACAGATGGGATTTTTCACAAAAGAAGCTCCAAAATATGACTTTACTTTTATAGATGAAGAAGTAAATAATATTTTAAATGATAAAAGTATTGTAAAGTTTGAAAATGAGATTTCTATTCTTAAGGGAGATAATCTTCAAAAAAAGATTCAGACACTCTTTACTATAAAAGATCGAGAAATATTCTACTGGGAAGAGTTTAAAAGAACATATCCAGTAGGTGTTTTTGCAGTAAGTCCTGATAGAAAATTTTTAGAGTGGAATCAAACTTTTTCAGAACTCATGAAATGGGATGATAATGACCTTCGCAGTGTTACAGGAGCAGGTGCTGTTCTTTGGCCAAGTAAGCCAACAGAGTGTCAAGTATGTAAACTTGTAAAGCAGTTTGATACCATAGAAAAAAAAGCAGGATACAGTACTGCAAATATTGAAGACAAAGATGGTCTTATTATCCCTGTATTTGTTTATGTTATTCCTGTATTTATAAACAATGAGCTCGATAGAAGCTTTGTTATCATCAGAGATAGACGTGAAGAATTTTTCAATCGAAAATTATTTTTGAAACAAGAGACAGCGCCTATCATTGAAAGGCTTGAGCTACTTAAGAACAAAGATATAGCAGAGCTCATCCAACTTGATGAAAACTCTGAACTTAAAAACCTTGAAGAGCCTATAAATGCTATTGTAGTAACACTTCAAGAGATTGTTAGCCAAATAAATAGCTCTGCAAATTCTGTAGATGATGATTCTAGAGAGACAAAAAGTATAGCGGATGCTTCTGTTCTTTGGGCAACAAGTGAATTTCAAACAGCACAAGTAGAACTTGTTGAAAAAGCAAAATCCCTTGAAGCATCTACCAATGAAATAGAAAATATGGTCAGTCTTATTAAAGACATAGCAAATCAAACAAATTTACTTGCTTTAAATGCAGCGATTGAAGCAGCACGAGCAGGCGAGCATGGTCGTGGTTTTGCTGTAGTAGCTGATGAAGTACGAAAACTTGCTGAGAGAAGTCAACATGCAACAACAGAAATAACAGCTACCATATCTGTTATCAAAGATGCAACATTTCTAATGGTTACAGATATAGATAGATCAAATAAAGATAGTGAAAAACTTGTAGATGAGTTATCTAAAATAAGTACAAATGTTGACTCTATTGAGAATCATATTCATATACTTAAAGATGCTGTAAGTAGTTTTAAACTGTAAAAAAAAGGATGCTATTTGAATTTATTACAATTAAAAGAGACTTTAATTACTAATAGTAAAAATAGTTCTCAAGAGTTTAAACGCCTTTTTCATGGGAGAGGTGGAGTTTATGAAAATTGGAGACACTTAACAGTTGACTCTATAGATACTATTTTAAGTGTTGCTCTCTACTTTAATGAAGTAGGCGAGAGTGAACTTATAGAGATGTTAATTGCCTTTAGCAAAGAGAGTAATTATAAAACACTTATTATCCAAAGACGCTATCTCAAGGGCAGTCCGAGTGAAACTCTTGTTGGAGAGTTAGCTGAAGATATTTATGTTGTAGAGAATGGTATAAAAATAAAACTGAACCTTTTAAACAATAAAAACAGTGGTTACTTTCCCGATATGAAAAATGGTCGAGCATTTGTAAAAGCCAATGCTAAAGATAAACGAATTCTTAACCTTTTCTCATATACCTGTGCATTCAGTTTAGCTGCTAAGATGGGTGGTGCCTATGAAGTTATAAATGTAGATATGAGCAAGGGTGCTTTAAAAATAGGTATGCAGAACCATTCCCTCAACGGCCTAGACCCAAGAGGTACAAGTTTTTTACCCTATAACATTTTAAAATCCTTCTCATCACTTAAACGCAAAGGGCCTTACGATATGATAATTATTGACCCACCAAGTTTTCAAAGAGGAAGTTTTGAAGCAACAAAAGATTATGAAAAAATTATTAAAAAACTCCCTCAAATTGCAAGTGAAGATTGTCTTTTACTCTCTTGTTTAAACGCTCCTGAGTTAGAGAGTAACTTCATTATAGATATGATGCAAGAGTGGGCACCAAGTTTTAAATATGTAAAGCGTTTAGAGAACTTAGAAGAGTTTAAAAGTGCAAATGAAGATAAAAGTCTTAAAAATTTAGTATTTCAAAGGGAGTTATGATGAAAGTTTTAGTACCACTAGCAAATGGATTTGAGGAGATAGAAGCTGTCACTATTATAGATATTTTACGTCGTGCAGATATAGAAGTGTTGGTCGCATCATTAGATGAGAAAGCTCTTGTTAAAGGTGCTAACGGAATTACTATAGAGACTGACCTAATGGTGAAAAACATCAATGCCAAGGATCTTGAGATGATAGTTCTTCCTGGTGGATGGGATGGTACTTATGCATTAGCAGATGATGAAAACATTCAAAACATACTCAAAGAGATGGATAAAAAAGGTAAAAATATTGCAGCTATCTGTGCAGCTCCTTATGCACTCCATAAGGCAGGGGTGTTAAAAGAAGAGTATACATGTTATCCTTCTGTTGAAGATGAGATACAAAAAGATGGATATATGGGAGATAGTTCTATGGTTGTTAGCTCTGAAAATATTTTAACTTCTCGTGGTCCAGCTACAGCTATCTGCTTTGCCCTCGAGATTGTAAAAAAGCTCAAAGGCAAAGAGAGCTACTTAGCTATCAAGTCTGGTACACTGGCATCTTACTGCTCATAGA
>CAZMBK010000039.1:0-11819 GCA_964564315.1 uncultured Sulfurimonas sp. | reverse complement strand
CCTGCAAAAGAAAAATATCTATTTACTCTATGTTGTGTATTAAAAAAAGTATTATTAAAAACTTTATAATGAAGTTTATAAGAAGCAAAACTTATCCCTAGTAAAAAAACACCAAACCAAGGTACTATATTTGCCAAATCTTCTGTATAGTGAAGCGGTAAATGGAGTGGATACTTCAGAGTATCATATAACCAATGCATATGTAAAAATCCAAGATTATAGCCTATAATTATACCAATACCTATAAGCAGTGAAAGTTTAGGAAGTCGTAAAAAAAGAAGTCCAAAGAGAGAGCTAAAAAGAAAAAAATGTAAAATACCAAAATATATCCATGTTTTTGGAAATTGTGTATAACTTCCTATAGAGACAAGAAGTGATGCAGCAGTTAAAATGAGCACTCGTTTCATCACTTTCTTAAAATTTATACTATTTTGATGTGCTAAGAAGAGGCTAATACCTGCAGAGAAGACAAACATACTGACAATCACATAACGAAAGTAGTGCCAGAATAGATCATGTTTCAAATCTAATGTTAGAATATGAAAATTGTTCAAATCAAAACTAAAGTGAAAAACTACCATTAAAAAAATGGCATAACCACGAAATATATCTAAACCATGAACTCTTTTACTCATACTTTTTTATTTTTATACAGATAACGTTGTAAAATTATCATAGCTGAGATGGAGTCTATTCGACCATCACGTATATACTTTATTTCGCCTTTCATAAGATTTTGTGCTTCAAGAGAGCTTCCTGCTTCATCTTGATAAAAAACTTCACCTGAAAAATTAACAAGGTTCATAAAATGTGCTATCCTTCTCTTCATCTCCTGCTCACTACTTCCACCAAGAGGAACACCAATCACAACAGCATCTACTTCCCACTCTGCAATCACTTTGCGTACTTCATCTGATGCTTGATTACGATTTTTTCGTATAACTGCCTGAAGCGGTGTCACTAGGTCTTTATGTGCAGAGTATGCAAGTCCTATGCGCTTCAATCCTAAGTCTATAGCTATATATTTCATATAATTCCTATTTACCTAAACAAAAAGAGCCAAACATTTTGTCCAACATCTCATCATTTTCAAATGGTCTTGTTATACTTGCCATCTCTTTTACAGCTTCATTGAGGTGAAAAGAGAATATCTCCAGCTCTTGATCTTCAAGTGGAATAAAAGAGTCTTCTATATTTTTCATAGTCTCTTCTACAGCTTGAATCTGTCGTGTTGATATAAGCATAATCTCATCACTAAAGTTATTTCTATCCATAATGTTTTCTAAGGCAGAGATAAGAGGAGAAACATCATCTTTAGAGTTCAGTTCTATATCAAACTTCAAAGGCTCAAGTAAAAACTTTTGATCTAAATCAATCTTATTTTTAATAACAAGAACCTCTTTAGATTTCTTTGCAATATCTACGAGTCTTGCTATCTCCATATCTTCATCATCTGATGCTCTTGAACTATCAAAAAGTGCAACAACAATGTCACTCTGTTCTATTGCTTCAAGACTTCTCTCTATTCCTATTCGCTCTATTTCATCACTCGCTTCACGAATTCCTGCTGTATCTACCATTCTAATAAGATGTGTACCTATCTTCACTTGTTCTTCAATAGTATCACGGGTAGTCCCCGCAATATCACTTACTATAGCTCTATCAAAATTAAGGAGTGCATTTAGGAGTGAACTCTTACCAACATTTGGTTTACCTACTATTGCTACACGAAAACCTTGCATTAAACCTTCACGAGATTTTGAAGCCTGTAGGGTTTTGTTAAGTAGTTTATAGAGTCCATCAAGTTTTGCTTTTATCTGGATTACTAAATCTTCTGGTAAATCCTCTTCAGCATAATCAATACTTACCTCACTAAATGCAAGTATATGAATAATTTCATCACGAACTTCTTCTATAAAATGTTTAAGAGAACCTTTCATTTGTGAAGCTAAAATTTTTGCTGCATCTTCACTTTTAGCTTCTATAAGTTGTGCAATAGCTTCTGCTTCACTTAAATCTATACGACCATTAAAAAAAGCACGCTTAGAAAATTCTCCTGCAGTTGCTAGTCGGGCTCCAGCTTTTAGTGTTGCTTTTAGTATACTCTGTGCTACTATAAAACCACCATGACACTGTATTTCAACCACATGTTCAGCAGTAAAAGAGAAAGGTGCTTCAAAGTAGATGACAATGGCTTCATCAATTAGATCATTCTCATGATTATAAATATTTGAAAGAGTGGCATAACGAGGTTTGAGATTTTTTTGTTTTGTAAGGGTTTTTGCAATGCTCAATGCGTTATCCCCACTAATGCGGATAATTGCTATTGAGCCTATGCCGTTCGCAGTTGCTACGGCTGAAATGGTATCATTAAACATCAGTAGTTGTTGTACTCATTTACTATAATATATTTAAGTCCATCACGGGTTGAACGGATTGCAACATATTTATTTGGATATTTAGCTCGAAGCTCTTTAAGTGCTATTTGAACTAAAACACCATCAAGAACTTTTGTCTGTGCTCTACCATCTTTTTCTATATTTTCACATACTGTAGAGATATAGCGAGAGATAGACTCTTCTTGATTTTTCAAGAATTCTGCTATCTCTAAACGTAGTTGTACATCATACTCTGAATTTATCCAGTTAAAAACCATATAGGATATAGCTTTATATCGGTAACCCTCTTTCCCTATAAGAAGTGCAGCATCATCACCTTTAAACTCCACAAGAAGTGTTTCAGAGTCATAGACAGAAACATCTATATGATCAATATTAAAACATGTAAGTCTGAAAAGTTTATTTATCTTCTCTTCTATCTCCGTAGCTATCTTTCGCATATCAGAGTTTGCATCTTCTACTTCAGCTTCTTCTTCATAAACTTCATTATTATCATCATTTTCATCAAATGCATCATCATAATCAGCAGTATAATCTAATCCGCTTCCTAAATCATCTTCATCTTCATCATCTTGATCGCTCACAAAAGATGTCGGCATAATCGTATCATTTAACATAGTATGAGAAGGAGACTCTTTCACTTTAGCTGTCTCTTTTTTCTCTTTAACCTTTGTTACTTTTTCTTTAGCTACACTCTTCTTTACAACTGCCTCTTTAACAGGAGATCTCTCTTTTAACTTTTTTTCTCCAATAACAGCAACAATTATTGCACTCTTTTTAAAAAATCCTAAAAAGCCCGATGTAGGTATTTGAACAACTTCTATTTTTAATTCTGTTACTGAACACTTTAACTCTTTTGCAGCATCTGCATAAGCTTTCTCTAGTGTAATTGCTTCAATTTTTACCATAACTACTTCTCGCTTTTAGCTACTGCTTTTGCATCTTTAGCATTTTTAAACTGCTGATTTACAATAAACTGCTGTAAAATTGAGAAAAGATTATTTACAAACCAGTAAAGTACTAATCCTGATGGGAATGTAATAAAGAAAAATGTAAAGATTACAGGGAGATACTTCATAACTTTTTCCTGCATAGGATCTGTAAAGTTATTTGGTGTCATCTGCTGTTGTAGGAACATGGAAGCACCCATTAAGAGTGGAAGTATATAGTAACCATCCATACGAGAAAGGTCATGAATCCATAAAATCCAATCAGCACCTTGAAGTTCCACTGCATTTAAAAGTACACGATAAATTGCAAAGAAAACAGGAATTTGAAGTAACATAGGAAGACAACCACCAAGAGGATTTGCTCCATGTTTCTTATACATATCCATAGTTGCAGCATTTAAACGTTGTGGATCACCTTTATACTTCTCTTTTAACTCTTTCATTTTCGGTGCAAGATCTTTCATCTTCTGCATAGAAACCATACCCTTATATGTTAAAGGGTAGAGAATAAGTCGAATAATTGCAGTTAAACCAATAATAGACCAACCCCAGTTTCCAAAAATACTATGTAGCCACATTAAAAGTGCAAAAAGTGGTTTCGCAGCAAAAGTAAACCAACCATACTCTATAACATTTGTAAGTACAGGGTTAATAGCATGAAGTGTCGCATACTCTTTTGCACCAACATAACCACTAAATTTTATATTTTGTAAACCATCAAAATATGTAACTGGGTTATCCTCACGATCACGGTCAACAACAATGTTTATATCTTTCGAAAAGCCATACATAACTGTTGCAGTATATTGATCGAATGAAGCGATTAAAGCTACATTAGAGAATGATTTACGCCCTTCTGCATCACCATCCGCTGTAATAGTCATAAGATCATCATTTGAATAAACCATATCACCTACAACACTCATCATTTGCTCTTTCTCATTTACACGAGGTCTCTGTCCTAAGTAAACAAAATAACGTTTATCTTGAGTAAGTGAAATCGCTACATCATAATGACCATCTGTAAAAAAAGTAATCTTTTTTGTTACACTAAGAGAAGATAATTTTTGTGTAAGTGTAACTGTTTTAGGTGTGCCGTTAAGATTTACTTCACTCGCTGTAGCAACATATGCAATACTTGATGCTTCTTTATTTAAATTTTCATCCATAAAACGAATATAAAGAGGTTTTGTTCCTGTTTGAGAGATTAACTGTGCATGACGATCTTCTTTATCTCTAAACTTATCTTGTAGTAACTCCAAAGAGGAGATACGACCAAGTGTATCCATTTTTAATATATAGTTTACACTTTTTACTTTTAGTAATGTATTTTTATTACTTACTTCTGATGCAGATATAACATGACCCGCTTCTTGATCGATTATGTTTGCTGTCGAAGAAGTGGCTGTTTCAGCTTTTAGTACCACTGATTTATCTGTTTTAGCCTCTTGTGCTACCTCTGTCTGAACTGGTGGAAAAATTGCAGTATAACCTACGAAAAAAACTACTGAAAGTAGCACTGCTACTATTAATCTTTGATTTGGTGACATTTTGTCTAACACATATTACCCTTTATATGAAAAATTTTTTATTATGTAATAACGGTTCGTTTTATCTGGAACCAGCCAATATTTTATACTTTCAACCCTTAGTTTTTCAGGTCTACATCGAAGTTTATCGAGTAATGGATACTCAATTCCTCCATCAAATAATTGATTACAACGTAGTATTCTAGTAAAAGAGTGGTAAAAAGCACTTGAAATTGAGTTATTTTCGAAATTTAATCGTGCATACTCACTACAAGTTGGGTAATATCGACACGAGCCAAAGCCTATAAGAGTAAAAAATTTCTGATAAAGCCAAAGAAGCTTAAGTAAAAGTTTTCGCATTTTTTAGTACTTTAGTAAAATCTTTTTGAAATTTTTCGTAAGCTGTGTCAAAGAGTCCAATTTTTGCAACAAATACATAAGAACCATCTTTGAGAGAGTTGGAGTTTTCACGAAAGAGTGCACGCATTCTACGTTTAGCTCGGTTGCGTTTGACAGCATTTCCTAACTTTTTTGTTGCAGTAAAGCCTACTTTGTGAATTCCATCTTGAGGAAGAAAAAAGAGTACAACACTATGTGAGTGTTGATTCTTTCCTTTGTTATAGATATACTGAAACTCGCGATGCTGTTTCAGCGTTAAAAATCCGCCTAAACTGTTAATCTTTTACGACCCTTAGCTCTACGACGATTTAATACTCTACGACCATTTTTAGTAGCCATACGTGCTCTAAAACCATGAGTTCTTTTTCTTGGTGTACTGTGGGGTTGGTATGTTCTTTTCACTGACATATCCTTTTTATAAATTAAGTTCGAAATAATACATAAAGATTACTTAAACAGTGGTTAATAATTTGAAAACAATAAATTTGTGATAATATTCACTCATTTTAAAAAAGTTTTTTAAGGATTTTATAATAACAATCTTAATTAACATTTTTTTAATACTTTCTGCTATATACTAAATTTTTATTATTAGAGAAGGGAAAAGAATGAACTTACTGTTACCACTCATCGTTTCAATTCTTTTTACAGTAACTACTATTTATGCAGATAACATCTCACAACTTGCTCAAAAACTTAATCTTCAACCAGGAACAAAAGCCTCCATACAGTGGAAACGGGTTTTTTCTTCTCCTAGGCATATGAAAAAATATCAGGTAGATTCACTCTCTTTTGAAACACGAATCCAACTTGAAAATTATCTTATTAAACATGCGGCAGATTCAGATCAACCTATAGTTCCAGGACTTTAACCATGAAAAAAATTGCTTTACTTACTTTTCCTTTTTTCTTATTTGCCTCACAAGTAGATATAAATAAAAATATATCAGATCTTGAAATAGAGCTTCATAAACTACAAAAAGAGGTAAAGTACCACCAAGAAGATTTAGATGAAAGAATTCCAATTATAGAAGCGATAGAAAAAAAATCGATCTTAGATAAAATCAACTTTTCTCCTGAAATACTACTTCGATTTGATAAATTTAATTATAAAAATGGAATTATAGAGGGTGAAGATACTCGCATATATAAGAAAAATGGAGAGAGAACGAATGTTCAAAGAAGAGATGAGTTTTCTAAACATTATGATGTAGCTTCTTCCATTAGATTTCGACTAAACATGAACATGCGACTAGAAGATATTAAATTTCATGGTCGTCTTATCTATATAAACTCTTCACAATCAAATCAAAGAGTTTGTATTCTCTCAAAAGATATAAAAGCAGGAATACCTGGAAGTGCATTTGATGTTGATCGAGCCTATGTAGATTATACTATGAACAAAAATACAAAATATCCTTTTACTTTCTCTTTTGGTATTTTACCTACGACAGGTGGAACACCTATGCAGTTCGCACAAGATAAAAAGCGCTCTTCACTCTTTCCTGCTCTTGTTTTTGATATGAATACATATGGAATGATAGGAACACAAAAAATTGCAAAAGATACTTATATTAGAGCTGTTATAGCAAAAGGGTATACACTTCGAGCAAATTTTTACCCATATCAGTGTAATAGAGAAAATATTATCAATGCCGATATTTTTGGACTCTATACAGATACAAAACTATACTTTTTAGGTGACTCCCTTCTCTCTTTTGGTGTAAATATTATGCATGATTTAAAAGCGCATCTCTACCTTGGTCCAGATGTGACAGCAGATAATTCTACCATTTTAGGAACTATGTTTACTCTTGGATTGGGTATTGATATAGAGCACTTTTTAAAAACAGATACCACTCTTTTTTTACACACTGCACTCTCTAACCCAGATGCGAATGGCGACATTGATGATTATAAAATAGTTAATTGGAGTGATATGTATGAAGGAGATAGTGGTTTTACTGAAGCAGACTATGCAACAGGTACTATGCTTCAAAAAAATGGTTATAGCCTATACATTGGAAGTAAATACACTATTAACCAAAATCTCTATGTAGGTGCAGAGTTCAATCATGGAAGTAAATACTGGTTTAGTGCTACACAGGGAGCTGAGGACATGTATAATAAACTTGCGACAAGAGGAGAGGCATATGAACTTTATAGTATATGGAAATACCACAGATACTTAGGAGCAAAACTAAGTTACCTTCGCATCCATGAGAGCTATACGGGATCAGGTTGGCACTTTGGAGAACCAGCTAAAAAAGATGCCACACAAAATATTCTCTCTCTTACACTTGAAGCAAAGTTTTAGAATTTACTATGATGAATATTACAAAACTTTATCTTACATTAGCACTGGGGTTTTCCCTGCTAATTTTTTCTCTTTTTCTCAGTTATATTAATATTCAAAAAAACTCAAAAATGCTCAAATACCTTGAAAGGGACCAAATAAAACTCTCATACTATGTACACCAACTAAACTATAATGTTAAAAAAAATCAAGCAACACTCCTTCAAGCGACACTGATAAAAGACACTTTTTCTGAAAATGAAAAGAATAATGCCTTTGAAGAGATTACAAACTGCATTGTCCATCTTGATAAATTCGTAATGAAACATCCAGACTTAAGTAAAAACTTTATAGATAAACTCCTTGTTATTAAAAAAAGAGTTATCTCTTATAGACTCGTGCAAGATTCACTTATTGAAGCTATAGTTGAGAATGACAAGGAGGATATAGATGATGCTTTTGTTGGATTTAACGACATAACAATACAGTTCTCAAAAGACACAGATATGCTCATAGAGTATGCAAATTCCCAGCTCTATAGTAGCATCCTAGTACTAGAAGTAAACAATAACCATAGTTCTAAAATACTATTCTCCTCTTTTATTTTCTCTCTCTTTTTAATTCTTTTTGCAGTTTATAAATTTAACAACCTCCATAAAAGACTTGAAAAACAGTTAGTTCGAGCTCAAGATGCAGAGAGAGATCTAAAACAAGCGCAAACACAACTCTTAAAATATAATGATGACCTTGAAGAAGAGATAACAAAAAAGACAGAAGAGCTCCATGAAAAAATATACACAAACTTTTTAAGTGGTCTGCCAAATAGAAATAAACTTCTTGAAGATGCCTATAACTATACATTTACAAAAATAGCTATTTTAAATATTGATAAGTTTCAATCATTTAATGATGTTTACGGGGAAGAAGTGGGGAATATTGCACTTAAAATGAGTGCGGCTTTTCTTCAAGACAAAGTAGACAAGACACCATTAACACTCTACCATATTAGTGGAGATGAGTTTGTTATAGTATGTCAAAGTAGTAATAAACCAGCAGAGTATTTTATTGCTAAAGTTGAAAAAATACTGATGAGCTTTAAAGCTGAAAAATTTATTTATGAAGATAAAATTTTTCAGTTTATGATGAGTGCCGGTATTGCATATGGTAAAAAGAAAAAACTTCTTGCATATGCAGATATGGCACTTAAAGAAGCAAAAAAGAAAAATATTCAACTCGCTATTTATGATGAAGAGGAAAAACTAGAACAAGTTCACAAGGATGATATTGCTTGTCATGCAAAACTCATTCATGCTATTGATGAGAAAAAAGTTATCTCATATTTTCAACCTATTGTACCTATTCAAGATAGTACATTAGTAACAAAATATGAATCTCTTGTACGTATAGATAATGATGGGGTTATAATTCCACCATTTCGTTTTATTGATGTTGCTAAGGCAAACCGTATTTATCATAGGATTACAAGAGCTGTCATACATAATACATTAAGTGTTATAGAGAAGTATAAAATTCCTTGTTCACTTAACATCTCACTTGTAGATATAGATAACGAGAGAACGATGTCTCACTTTTTTGATATTTTACAAAACTTTGAGTATAATGATCTGCTTACAGTAGAACTTTTAGAGACAGAAGACTTTAAAAACTATGATGATGTCTATAAATTTTGTGTAAAAGTTCGTTCTTATGGCATCAAAGTAGCACTTGATGATTTTGGAAGCGGTTACTCTAACTTTTCTCATATTCTTCATCTCCCAGTTGATTATATTAAAATAGATGCATCACTTATTTCAAACATAGATAGAGACTTAAACTCACGACTCATGGTAGAGACAATAGTAGATTTAGCACATAAACTCCATATTTTAACTATTGCAGAGTTTGTATCTTCTCAGGATATTTTAGATGTTATTACAAAACTTGGTGTTGATTATGCTCAAGGCTTCCATCTCGGAAAACCAGAACCTATTCAAAAGCATTTAAACTTAAAATAATAACATTTTAAGCATACTTTTAGTATAATTCCAGTTCCTTTCTCTTTGCAATGTCTACTTGATGACACTGTATATAATCCGAGGGGGAAACAAATGCCATTTTTGGCTAATACCAAGAGGAGATCATACTCTATGAGAAACTACGAAAACTTAGTAATCGTAAAACCTACATTAACAGCAGAAGAAATTCAAGCTAGCGTTAAAGCTATCGAAGAAGTAATTACTTCAAACGGTGGCGAAATCGCTGCTACAAGTCCAATGGGAATGAGAAAATTAGCTTACCCTATTGATAAAAACGAACGTGGTTACTACCATGTTATCTATTCATCAATTGCTCCTTCAGCAATTTCTGAAATTGAAAGACGTTTCCGTATTAACGAAGATTTACTTCGTTTTGTAACTATTAAATACGATACAAATCGTGAAATAGCTGCATTTAACGGAATGGTTGAAAAAGCTAAAAAAGCGGCAGAAGCTCCAGCAAAAGTTGAAACTCCTGTAGTAGAAGAAGCTCCAGCAGCAACAGAAGCTCCAGTGGAAACAGAAACTCCAGTAGTAGCAACTGAAGCAGCAGCTGAATAGTCTTAAAGACTTAACAATTAAGGAAAGCTTATGTTCAATAAAATAATTTTAGTTGGTAATTTAACACGCGATATCGAACTTAGATACTCTCAAGGTGGAATGGGAATTGCAAAAACTGCAATTGCGACAAGCCGTAAGTTCACTAGTAATGGTGAGAAAAAAGAGGAAGTATGTTTTGTAGATATTACATTCTTTGGAAGAAGTGCTGAAGTTGCAAACCAATATCTTCGAAAAGGGAGTAAAATCCTAGTAGAAGGTAGATTAAACTTTGAACAATGGGTAGACCAAAATGGACAGAAACGTTCTAAACACTCGGTAACTGTAGAGACAATGCAGATGCTAGACTCTAAGGGAGAGAACTCTGGTGGTGGATACAATGCCCCATCAAATGCTCCTACAGATAATGCACCGCAAAATGGTGGATACAATGCTCCAGAACAAGGTCAAGCACAAAGCTACCAACAGCCTCAACAGCAGAGTTACCAAAAGCCAGCAGCACCGCAGCAGCAAAGTTATCAGCAACAGCCACAACAGCCTAGCTATAACCAAGCAGCACAGCAGAGTCGACAGATGCCAAGTGCAGAATCAATTCCAACAATTGATATAGACGAAGATGAAATTCCATTTTAGAAAAAAATAGATAACAAAGGAAATACCATGTCAGAAAAAAGAAAATATAAAAAAAGATATTGTAAATACTGTGAAGCAAAAGTAGACTTCATGGATTACAAAGATGCAGGAGCACTACGTTTCTCACTATCTGAAAGATACAAAATTATGCCAAGACGTTTAACAGGTAACTGTAAACGTCACCAAGATATGATTGCAGTAGTAATCAAACGTGCTCGTGCAGCTGCTTTAGTTCCATACACTGTAACTCGTAAGCAAGTTGTAACTGCACCATTCGAAAACCTTAAATAGGTTAAATTAAACCCCTATTTTTGGGGTTTAAACAACTTTTGTAACAGTTTTACTATGTACATAACTGTTTATCTGTGACACTTTTTACTATCATAATCTTTATATCAATCTAACATCTTCTTAACCTATCTCTTAGCTCTTTTTGGAGTCTGACCATACCATTTACTATCTAACATCTTTGGCACTTTATGACTTTATGCAGAAGTTCATATATTCTGCTGTTTCACTCTCTAAGGCTGTAGATGATCTTGTTAATACAATATCTAAAAAGTATGGAAATGGACTTTTTAAGCACTAAACAAAACAATATCATCCTCATTTCTAACATCAAAGTGTAACCATGAAACGCCAAGCTCTAAACCTTTCACATGCTTAAATATTTGATTCTTGGAGAAATAAGTGGGATAATCTCTCCAACTATTTTAAGTATGCAGAACCCATTAGAAAGGTTATCTACACTACAAATATTATAGAATCAGTGCATCGACAGTTTAGAACACTCACTAAGACAAAAGGTGCTTTTCCTAACGATAATAGCCTATTAAAATTACTATATGCTGGGATTCAAAACGCTGAGAAAAAATGGACTATGCCAATTAGAAATTGGAGTCTTACAATCTCTCAACTAAACATTCATTTTAAGGAGAGATTGAAAGATGCTTTAGATTTGGTATAATACAGGGAGAAATTAGGTGTTGACACAGAATTTATTACACTCCCGAGAGTAG
>CAZMBK010000038.1:0-11835 GCA_964564315.1 uncultured Sulfurimonas sp. | reverse complement strand
ACGGTAGGTTCAATCATGGAATACTCCATAAAACTTTTGTAAGATTTTAGTCTCAACCATATTTTATTGTATTAATTTATATAATTGATTGATATATGTCAAGTTACAATTTAATTTTTTTTAACTCATCATATCTTAGCTATCCAGAGTAAGCAACCCAGAGAAAAGACAATTAATTGCTGTAAATCAACAAACTTATTATTTACATTAACATTGTGATTAAAAAGTAATCATAACAAAAATACTTTCAAAAACAAAACTGCCTTTTTTTTAATCATATTTTCTAAGTTTATCATCTATTTTTCTATTATACTTCCTGTATCAATTAATTAGGAGATTATTTATGGCAGGATTTAAAGACTTAAAGGGACAAGGACATGCACCAACATTATTTATGGCATTTTTGTACTTCGATATGAGTTTTATGGTGTGGACTATGCTTGGGCCCTTAGCATCTGAGATTGCGGATGCACTTGCAAAAGGTGGTCGTATCTTAACAGATGGTGAGATTGCTACACTTGTTTCTCTCCCTATTCTTTCAGGTGCAATATTGAGAATAGTACTCGGTTTTGGTGTCGATAAACTTGGTGCTAAAACTACAGCACTTATCTCTCAAATGATTGTTATTCTATCTCTTATAACTGCATTCCTTATGGGTGATACTATTACTTATGAAGTTTTACTTATCGTAGCACTTGGTCTTGGATTCGCTGGAGCTGCTTTTGCAGTTGCTCTTCCACAGGCAGGTCAGTGGTATCCACCAAAACTTCAAGGAGTTGTTTTAGGTATCGCAGGGGCTGGAAATATAGGGGTTGTTATTGACTTCCTTTTTGCACCAAAAATCGCTGAACATTTCGGTTGGTACTCCGTTTTTGGTGTAGGTGCAGCCATGGCTATTGTTGTTTTTATTGCTTATATATTTTTAGCAAAAAATGCTCCAGAGTCTGTTTATAAAGCACGTCCTAAGAAAGTAAAAGATTACATCAAGCTTTTAGGGGATAAAGATACATGGTGGTTTTCACTTTTCTATGCTATTTCATTTGGTGGTTTTGTTGGTTTTGCTGGATATATGAAAGTTTATCTTATGAACACATATCAAGCAGATATGTCTGCATTTGGTATTGAAGTGTTTGATGAAACAAATGTAAAAGTAATTGCTGGGTACTTTGGTGCTCTTTGTATCTTTGCAGGGGCAGTGCTTCGTCCTATCGGTGGAAATACAGCAGATAAAATTGGTGGGATAAAGTCACTTTACTTCTTTTATGGTGCAGTTGCGATTTTAGTAACAATAACAGCATTAGTTGATTTACCATTCTATGTAGCAATTTTAGTACTTTTCCTTATTATGGCAAACCTTGGTATGGCTAATGGTGCAGTTTTCCAACTTGTACCACAACGTTTCGGTAAAGACATCGGTATTATGACTGGTCTTGTTGGTTGTGCTGGTGGTCTTGGTGGAACGGCTCTTATTAAAACTCTTGGGTGGTCTAAGGGAACATTTGGTGGCTATACAGAGGGTTTCTTAATCTTTGCAGCTGTTGTTCTTGTGGCAATTGCAGGTATCTCTATGGTAAAAACTAGATGGAGAACTACTTGGGGTGTTGCTGCTGGTGGTAGAATCTAATTTCCATATTATACTAAGGGGTTACAATGGAATCAAGTAACATAAAATACACAGGATTTTCTCTTGCAAAAAGACAAGAGCTCAAAGGCGATGATTTTTATGCTGTAAAAACCATTGGTAACCTTACTGTCGCTATTGTCTGTGATGGTGTCGGAAGTGCTACAGAGGGAGCACAAGCCGCAAAAAGAACAACACAACACTTGATGAATAACTTCAAAATTCGTCCAAAATCTTGGAGTATAGAAAAATCTATAAAAACTTTTATAGAGTCCATCAACTCCATCCTACATAAAGAGTCTCAAATTGATTATGAATCGAGTGAGCTTGTAACAACCCTAACTATCATCGTAATTCACGGAAATAGACTCTATGGAGCAAATGTAGGCGATAGTCGTGTTTACCTCTTTAGAGATAACAAACTAACACAACTCTCTTCAGATCATGCCATGGATGAAGAGGGGTATGAAAATGTTCTCACCCAAGCCATAGGGATAGATAAAGAGGTAGAGCTTTACTACTTTGAAAACCTTGTAGAAAAAGATGACAAAATTTTACTCTGTAGTGATGGTCTCTATAATGTTTTAGAAGATAAAATTTTAAAAGAGAAAATACCTTTAGGTGCACACTCTTTAGTAAAAAAAGCAAGTAAACTAGAAGAAGACAACCTCCCTGATGATACAACAGCTGTAGTAGTTGAGATACTCAAAGCGGATGAAAGACTCACCATGAGACGACAAAAGCTTGATATTCCAGAAACACTTAAAAAAGATCAAATTATAGATGGTTATAAACTTATAAAACCGCTTATTCAAAATGAAAGAACATGGCTAGTACATAAAAAAACCAAAGATTATGTTATGAAATTTGCTGCATTTGAATCAAAAGAGGATGAAGCACTTCTGGACTTATTTGTAAAAGAGGCATGGAATGCGAAACGTTTAAAAGCCAATTTCTTTCCAAAAGCAGTTATACCAAAAACAAGAACCAAACGATACTATGTAATGCAACTCTTTCATGGAGAAGATTTAGACCAGTACCTCACACATAAACAACTCACTATTGATGATAGTATAGAGCTTGCATCTACCCTCCTTAAAATGTCTCAGTTTCTAGTGAAATATGATTTAGTACACGGAGATATAAAACCACCAAATATTATGATAGCAAAAGATGATGATGAAAACCTTGAGTTTAAAATCATCGACTTTGGAAGTATTACTGAAATATTTTCTACCGATTCTCAAGCAGGTACACCAAGTTTTTTAGCCCCAGAGCGTTTTTTAAATGAGAGCATTAGTGAATCTACAGAGGTTTTTTCTATAGGTGTTACACTCTACTTAGCACTCACTGGAAAATACCCCTATGGCGAAATAGAGCCTTTTCAGAACCCTACATTTAAAGAAGCAAAGGCACCAAGTTTTTATAATAAAAACATTCCAAACTGGCTAGATAGTGTCATACTTCGCTCTATTGCAATAGAAAAAAAACAACGCTATTCACACTATTCAGAGATGAATTTTGAACTTGTACATCCAGAGAAAGTAAAACCCTATTTTATTAAAGATGCACCTCTCATTACAAAATCTCCCTTAGTTTTTTATAAGCGTGCTTTTATGCTGATGACATTTATAAACTTTGCACTCATATATTTGTTACTAAAGTAACAATTAAGTCTAATTCAATCATAAATAGTTCCCTTTTTTATATGCATTTTGCTAAAATCATGGAAATGGAGCTGTAATGAATAACTTGCTAGATGTATTTCCTTTTATAGAAAAGACTATGATAGACTTAGAACAACAAAATAAGTTCTTAAATAAAGTCACCCTTACAGGGAAAATAAATGCCCTTAATGTTGCAGCGAACCTTTTTGAGTTTACAGATAAAACAGCAATTATTTTCGATGAGCTTAAAGTAGAACTCATTAAAGCACTTTTAGATGAAAACATCAAAAAAGTAACTAATGAACTCAACTTTAAAGCAAAAACTGTTATTGATACTCTTATTAGAAACCTTTTTGAGAGAACGGCAGATATTTGTTTTTTCTCAACAGATAGTGTAATCATTAATTTCATTATGGGTGAAAATATCTCAAGAGAAAAAATGCTTAAACATCTTGTAGAATATGCTAATAAATATAGTGTCTATAATGAAATAGTCATATTTGATACAAATGGTTCAGCCCTCTGTAATATGAATAGTGAAAACAATATCACACACTCAAAAGATAAAATAATTCAAGATGCACTTGCTACAGATGAGTATGTTGAGAGATATGCAAAAACAGACATCTTTACGAAGCAAGAGAGAACGCTTGTATATGCACAAAAAATTACTCATAAAGGGAAAAATATTGGGGTACTCTGCTTATGCTTTAAGTTTGAAGATGAACTAAAAGGTATCTTTGACTCACTCTCAGCAAATAAGGAGATTATCGCAATTTCAGACTCAAAAGAGGTTCTAGCTTCAAATAGTGCAAATATAAAAAGTTTTAAACATAGATATAATGGGTCAGAAGCATATAGAATTGTAAATAAAAAATTTATCTGTGTTTCAAAAAAAACAACTGGATACCAAGGCTATTCTGGAATTAAGGAATGGTATGCAACTGCTATATTAAACTCTTATGATTTAAAAAATACTTTTGAAAGAGATGAGGAGAATATATCACTGAGTAAAACAAATATATTAAGTGAAAACCTTAATCAAATTATAGAAAAAGCCAATGATATCATTGAAGATATTGCTGATGTTATCATCAATGGAGAACTTATAGCATCCAAACAAAAAGTTTATGTCCTCACTCCTATTTTAGATAATCTTAGAAATATAAGTACAGAACTTTTAGTCTCCATTAAAAGCTCTATAAAAAACTTAGAACATGTCATAAAGGAAGGTCTAATTCATGATGTAAAAATGGCATCACATTTAGCAATGGATATCATGGATCGCAATTTATATGAAAGAGCTAATAATAGTAGATGGTGGGCATTAACACCTGCCTTTATAAATGAGCTTAAAATTGACTCCCCTAATACAAATAGTCTCCATGAAACACTACTCTATATAAATGAACTATACACAGTTTATACAAATATTTTTATTTATAATAAAGATAAAAGAGTCATAGCTACCTCTCACGATGAATCAATCATAGGTAAAGAACTCTCAGATGAGTACATAGAAAAAACTCTTGCAAATAGAGACTCACAAAAATACTTTGTAAGTGATTTTGAGAAAAGTGCTCTCTATGATCACAATGCAACATATATTTATAGTGCATCAATTGTAGAAAATAGTAAAACAGTGGGAGGTATTGGTGTTGTTTTTGATGCGACCCCAGAGTTTGAAGCGATGCTAAACGATAGTTTTCCAGAATCTAAAAAAGGTTTTATGCTCTTTTTAGATAAAGAAAAAACAATTATTGCATCAAACAGTGCTCAGTACACAGCTCTGGAAAAATTTGAAATTGATGATAAATTTGTAAACCCTAAAAGTACTCATTCTATCCATGATTTTATTTCATATGATGATACAGAATACATTGTAGCATCTGTCAAGTCAAAAGGTTATAGAGAGTATAAAAATAAAGATAACTATAATAACGATATTTTTACACTTACTTTTGTAGAGGTTTAATCCTCTACTACTTCAGCCATAGGAGTGAGTGCTTCTCCACTATCTTCTTCTATTTTAGCTCTAGCTTCTGCCATTTGAACACGAATTTCATCCATAATGTGAGGGAGGACATCCTCAGCTTTCATCCAACGAACTTCATCAACATGACCACCATAATCAGCACCAAGCTCTTCTACTTTTTTTTCTAAATCTTCAACATCTTGACAATGCACTATACGACCATCAACAGTATCTTTAAGTTCTATATACCACTTCTCATCTGCATCTACTAAAATAGTCGCTTCAAATACTACAGCCATATCTTACTCTTCTCTCTTTTTAGCAGCATCAAACTGTGCAGCAAAAGCAACCATATCTTCGCGTTTTTTCATATCGCCATTGTAAACTACTCTATCTATATCGACATCACTATCCCGAAGTACTTTAGGAACAACATCACGATTGTTAATCACTTCCATATGCTCATCTAGTTCATCTTCTGAGTATGCCATCTGCATATCTGCTGCAATTACATGAGGAATTGCTTCAACAACTCTCAGTTTTGTCAGTTCTTCACCAACACCTGCACCCTCAATGGTAATGATAACACGACCTTTCTCATCATGCATATGATAATCACATACTTCACAATTTTTTAAATCTTGGACAACTTGATCTAAGTGTTTTGGTAAACACTGTACTACTATGCTAGATACATTCATTATAAAATTCCTTTTCTTAAACTTACTTATATATTATAGTTCTTACTCTTTCATTCGATTCACTACGCATTTTATCATATAATTTTTGATGTTTAAGTTTATCTTCGTAACTGATAGGTGATCTTTGAGATTTATACCCAATAAGCACACCCTCTTTATAAACACCTGAGATTATAGCCTCTACCCAGTAAAATCCACTATCTTTACGAAGATTTTTTACAATACCTATCCACTGTTTTTTTGCTTGAAGTGTTTGCCATAGATCTTTAAACATAACAGATGGCATGTCCGGATGTCTTACAATAGAATGTTTTTGACCAATTAATTCTGCTTCAACATAACCACTAATCTCACAAAAAGTATGATTTGCATGTGTTATCTTCCCCTCTAAATCTGTTCGTGAGATTATTAACTCATGCTCAGGTACTAAAGTTTCTACTAAAAATTCACTCTTATTAAACTCCATTACTCCACTCCTTATTTAACTTTATAATAATTTACACTGCTATCATCACTCGAAACAAAAAACTCTTTTTCATTTAGAAACAGAATTTTAGTAAGTGTCATTCTATTGCCACCATATACACCAAGCTTATTTTTTGTAGAGAGTTTTGTCAGAGTAACATTATTATTTTCATCACTTGAATATGCCATAAGTTTTCCTTTTGGTGAGAGTCCAACCCCATAAACTAAAAAAGGTGTTTGTATATGATAAGCACTTTTAAATGCCATCTCATAAACACCAACTCGTCTATCTTGTCCGCCAGCAACAATTATACCTTTTTTGTAATCAACACTAAAAACATTATCTAAGTTTTGACCCTTAAATATTTCAATAACATGCCCATCTTTTGTACTTATAAGGTGTAACTCACCACTCTCATCGGCTACAACAACCTCAGATCTATCTTCACTCATTACAAGGTTAGAGAATTTTGAAAGAGACGCCTGCATGCTCCAATTTTCTTTTTTTGTATTAATATCATAAGAGATGATATCATTACTTAAGAGTCCTAAGAGTAGTGTATTTTTATCTATAAACTTTGCTTTAGCAATATAGAGTTTTTTATCACTTCCCACAACTACTGTAGCTTTATCACCACTAAAAAGGCGAACTTCTCTAAAACCACCAGTCGCTTGAGAAAGAACAAGTACTTTATCGGCTAAGACATCTACAGAGTAAACCTTCCCCTCTATCTCTTCATTTAAAAAATTCTTTATTTTTGGAAGATGCAATGTTTGTACTTTTTTCTTTGTTAAAATATCAAAAATATCTACACTGCTGGCACTTGTTCCACAGTAAAGCTTGGTGTTAGAGAGTACCATATCATTTACAGCACCACTTGCCTTATACTGAACATCAGGTTGATGAATATTGGCTCCAAACATAACAAGACTTATAAATAGTAAAAAAACTATTTTCATATAACACTCTCCTTTAAATCTATGGCATACGAAGGGCATCGACTGATGCAAAAACCACAAGAGGTACACTTCTCTTGGTCAATTACAGGCATAAACATCGATTTAAAATCAATGGCATCTTCAAGACAAGGATCTTTACATGAAAAGCACATTACACTACTCCAACTCATACAAGTATTTTTATTAATTGCAACAGTAACATCTATTTTTTTCTTATTTTCTAAAGTTAAAACATTAGGTTCACAAGCAGTCGCACAATCATCACAATAAGTACAACCACTTTTAGAAAAATCTAAATAGGGTGTTTTATCTTCGCCTATTATTATTATATGCTCTTGACATGAAGAGGCACAAACCCCATCACAATTTTGACACTCAATGTCAAAAGCACTCTGCTCACCAAAGTATGGTGGTCTTATAACTATTTTTTTTTTCTCTTTTTCACTAAAACTACTCTTTGCAGTTGCAGAGAGAAAGCTAAAAAGCTCTCTTCTTTGCATACTATTTACTACTCTCGTAAGTGTTAATACCTTCCATGAGTTTTGTACCTTCCCATGTAGATTTACTCGCACCATCTTTTGCAGTGTAATCAGCTTCAAAAGTATTTGGAACAGCTAATGCACCTGTATCTTGAGGAGCATGACACTGTGTACAGTTGTAACGTCCACCATAAAGTTTACCATGCATAGACTTAATAGATACATTTGCAAGTGTCGCACTTGAAGTGTTCTTAATCACACGACCATTTTTTTCAACCTCACCATTAAGTGCAATTGTTGTAGCGGGTCTAAAATTTGTAAAGTGTGAAGGTGGAATCGGTGTTGCACCCATTGCACTTGCTACTTCTGGCATATGACATCCTAAACATTGATTATCTCCAATTTTGATTGGGATAAGCCCTGTTACATCATGAGGGATCATAGGTGGTGCATCTTGAAATGCACGTTTAATCTTATGACCACTTCCTGCATAAGTATCAGAATATTTTGTACCATGTGGCTTCAAATCTTCATTGTTAAGTGTAGATTTTCTTAAACTTAATGATTCTGCAGAAATTGTCGGTTTTACTATCTCTTGCTTCGCTGGTGCAGTATCGCCACCACATCCAACTAAAAGCAGTGTTGTAGTAACTAAACCAAGTGTTATTTTATTTATTATTTTCATATTACTCTCCCGTTTTCTTTTTTTGTGCCATGCCTCTTAGAGAAAAGCTAAGGGCATCATCATCGCACACTTCTATACATCGTGCACAGTTTGTACATTCCCCAGACAAGACAGGCAAAGACTCTTTACCTATCATATGTAAAACTTGATTCTCCGGGCAAACGACTTTACATTTCATACATAATGTACAGTTCTCTTCGTTATGTTTCACACGAATAAGACTAAATTTTCCTAGAATAGAGTAGAAACCACCCAAAGGGCAGATATGACCACACCATCCATTTTTTAAAACAAATAGATCAAAAAGAAATATAATGAGCACTCCTGCCCAACCAAAACCTATACCAAAAACTATACCACGATGGAGCATAGAGATAGGACTTATAAACTCAAATGCAGCAAGCCCCATAATCGCAGAGACAATAAAGCTTAGTCCTAAAACCCAGTAACGTAGCTTTCTAGAAGCAGGTTGTTTAACACCCGTTAGCTTATTCATTCCTATAAGTTCACGAACAAAAGATGCAAAGTCTGTCACCATATTAATAGGACAAACCCATGAACAAAATGCACGTCCCCCTACAACAAAGTAAAGAAGAGTTACCACTAAAACACCTAAAAGTAAATCGGTAGCAAGAGTTGCACCTGCTGCAAGCATTTGAAGTGCTGCATAAGGATCACTCATAGGAATAACACCAAGTATAGTTGAACTACTTAGATTCCCTTGAAGCATTTTCCAACCCCAAGCATTTGCACCAAAATAAAGAACAAGAAGACCTATTTGTGTAAATCTCCTAAAAAAGAGATATCTATAACTATTCCATAACTTTTTCATTAGTAGAGATCCTCCAAAAGGTTACCATTTAACTTATCAGATGCTTTTTGTTTACTAATCTCAGTAACTGTTTTAATCTCTTTAGCATTTTCTAAACGCTTCTCATCCTCTTTATCCCAACCTTTGATGTAATGTGTTCCTGCTCTTCCTTGTACCAAATCACGAGGAAGAATTTTAATAGCAGCATCTTCAGTAATACAAGCATGTTCACACATTCCACAACCAGTACAAGCATCTGCCTGTACAACTGGTTTTAAGAAAGCATGTTTTCCTGTACGTTCATTTTTTGAGTACTCTATAGTTATTGCCACATCCAAAAGAGGGCAAGCTCTATAACAAGCATCACACTGAATACCCCAAAATGCGACACAACTCTTCTCATCAATGATGGCAAGCCCCATATCTGCACTATTTATATCAAGTTTATCACCTGTTGTTACACTTGCTTCATTTAAGGCACCAGTAGGACATACTGGAACACAAGGGATATCTGTACACATATAGCAAGGGATATCCCGTGGTATAAAGAATGGTGTTCCTATAGCTTTGTTATCACCAGGAGCAGCAAGTGAGAGTGTATCGTAAGGACAAGCCTCAACACAGAGACCACACTTGATACATGTCTTTAAAAAGTCTTCCTCTTTAAGTGCTCCTGGTGGGCGAAGTGTTAACTTCGCAGCCGTTGCTTCATCTATAAATGCACTCCAAATGAAGCCACCCATAGTTGCTAGACCAACACCACGAGCCATATTTAAGATAAACTTTCTTCTATCACTTAATGCTTTGCTCATTTTTTTCTCTTTCTCACTTATGCTTTATAAATTTTTACAGCACATTTTTTATAGTCTGTCTGTTTAGACTGTGGACATGTTGCATCAAGACATACTTTGTTAATGAATACTTTTTCATCAAACCAAGGTACAAACACAAGTCCACGAGGCGGTCTATTTCTACCACGAGTTTCAACGTGTGCTTTTACTTTACCACGACGTGATTCTACCCAACAAAGATCACCTTGTTTAAGTCCTTTTTCTTCAGCAGTTTTAGGATTCATATAACATAAAGCCTCTGGAACTGCACGGAAAAGCTCAGGTACACGCATAGTCATAGTTCCTGAGTGCCAGTGTTCAAGTACACGACCTGTACATAACCATGTATCATAGTTAGCATCTGGGACTTCTGGTGGATCCATATACGGACGAGCAAAGATTTTCGCTTTATTTGTTAATGGTTTTTTCTCACTGTTTGTAACACCCATAAGGTTTCCATAAGGAAGAGATTTTGCAAGTGGTCCGTAAAATGCGAAATCAGAACCATTTCCAGATTTTTTAACTGCTGCTGCTGCATATGGATCATACTTCACATTAAAACGCCATGGTGTCTCTTTACCATCAACAACTGGCCATTTAAGTCCACGAACTTTATGATATACAGTAAATGGAGCCAAATCATGCCCATGACCACGACCAAATGATGCATACTCTTCCCAAAGATATTCATGAACCATAAATCCACAACCTTTGACAACTTTACCATCACCACCGATAACATTTCTACTATCACCAGAACAGTCAGAGTTATCATACCCTTTTTGAGGGAAAGAATTCATATCTATTTTATAAGATTTTGCTTCTTCATTTGCATAAAGAATTTCATACATTGTAGTATCATCTGTATAACCGAGTTTATGTGCTGCTTCACGAACATCCGCAAGTTTTTTACCATTTCTAAGAGTATATGGACCCCATACATCTTTCACTGTAAATCTTTTAGAAAGTTCCATCCACTGCCATGTATCACTCATAGCATCACCTACAGGAAGAACTTGTTGTCTCCAGTGTTGTGAACGACGCTCAGCATTACCATAAGCTCCCCATTTTTCATAAATCATAGCAGATGGAAGAACAAGGTCAGAAACCATCGCTGAAATACCAGGATAACCATCAGATGTTACGATGAAGTTATCCATCTCACGAGCTGCTTTAATCCAGTGTTTTGCATTCGCAGAATCTTGATAAGCATTACAAACATTTACCCATGCAAATTTCACAAGACCATCTTCGATATCACGGTGAATTTTCATAATATGTTGATTTCCAACTGGATTTAGTGTTCCCTCAGGAATTTTCCAACGATTTTCAACTTTCTTTCTATGATGAGGGTTTTTAACCATCATATCAGCCGGTAGACGGTGACAGAATGTACCAACTTCACGAGCTGTACCACAAGCTGATGGTTGACCAGTTAAAGAGAATGCTCCAGAACCTGGAAGGGCTTGTTTATTTAGCATAAAGTGAACATTGTAAGAAAGTGTATTTACCCAAGTACCACGTGTATGTTGATTCATACCCATAGTCCAGAAAGATACTACTTTTCTACCTTTTTCAATGTACAGGTCAGCTAAAGTTTGAAGCTTTTTCTTGAATGCATTGATATCTTCATCAGGATCA
>CAZMBK010000037.1:9051-12015 GCA_964564315.1 uncultured Sulfurimonas sp. | reverse complement strand
CCTGGTTTTATCTCTATTTTATCAAAGAGTATTTTATAGCCAAAGGCACCAAATGCCTCTTTAGTAAAGTCTGCATCACCAACACTCACTCCTCCACTTGTAATGACAAGGTCGCATTCTAAGGCACTCTGTATATGTTTTTTAATATCTTGCATAGTGTCTTGGGCTGTTCCTATAAATTCAACTTCGCATCCTAACTCTTTGGCACGAGAGAGGAGTGTCGGTGTGTTTGTGTTATAGAGTTGATATGCTTCTACCTGTTCAAAGTGCATTTTAAGCTCATTACCAGATGCAAAGAGTGCAACTCGTGGTTTTTTATGTACTTTTATATGGCTAATACCTTGAGAAGCTAAGAGTGTGATTTGATGTGCACCAAGAGGTGTCCCGACCTTTAAGAGGAGAGTCTCTTTTTTTATATCTTCCCCTGCAAAACGAATATGTCTGCTCATAGTAAGATTTTCTGGTAACTCTATGGCATCTGGAAGCTCTTTTATATCTTCTATTGGAACGATACATTGTGTTCCAAGAGGAATTCTTGCACCTGTCATAATCTTTATAGCAGTGCCACTACAGAGTTCTCCTTGAAAATTATCGCCTGCAAAAATAGTAGCTGTAACTTTGACACTTTTTGCGGAGTCTTCTACTTTTACAGCGTACCCATCCATAGCGGAGTTGTCAAATGGAGGAAGATTGTGGGATGCAATTATATCCTCCGCTAAAATGGAGCCAAGAGCCTCCTCAATAGGAAGAATTTTAAGAGATTTTTGTTTTATATTTGTGTAAATGAGTTGGAGTGCTTTCTCAACAGAAATTGCCATATTTAAAGCCTTATAAATTTAATAAGTTTATTATATTATAATTTCGCTATGAATGAAATGTATAACATGGGTTTAAACCTACATAGTATCGGCGCAGGGGCTATTTTAGCCATAATATTTTTAAATTTGTTTATCTTAATTAGTTACAACGACCTTAAAAAGTACAAACGTATAAGTAGTATTTTTTTACAACCTTTAACTTTTACCACTTTAGGCTTAGTGATTTTTACAGGTATTATTATGATGGCTGCAAAACATTTAGACTTTACATTTGCAAATATTGTTATGATAATAATTAGTATTATTTACATCGCTTTAGAGGTAAAACGTGTAAAGTCTTTACGATACCTAAGCACTACAAAGGATCATGCATTTAATGCTTATAAACCTCTTGCAAGAACGATTTTACAGATAGAGTTTATCATGGTACTGCTTATTGCTATTTGGATGTGGGTTCTGTGATCTACATTTTTGAAGAGAGTGCAGGGGCACAGAAGCTTACTTTAAAAGGTGAGCTTCATAAGTACCTTATAAAAGTGAGACGCCATGGTGTAGGAGACACTATTGCATTTAGAAATAAAGAAGCAGTGACACAGTTACATATTTATAAAATAATAGAAATAGAACCGCGTGTTGCTGTATTAAAATTAATAGAATCAAAAGAGCTTAAAGTTCAAAGCGAACAAGAGCTACATATAGCATGGTGTGTAATAGATGCAAAGTCTGTAGAAAAAGTGCTACCCTCCCTCTGTGAGATAGGTGTAAGTAAAATTTCCTTTATCTCTTGTGAGAGAAGTCAAAAAAACTTTAAAGTAGATTTTAAACGCTATGAGCGAATAGTAGAAGCCTCAATGCAACAGAGTGGGAGAACATCTTTTTTAACTTTTGACACTTATAAAAATATTGATGCTTTTATAAAAGAGTATCCTGATACAAAAGTATTTGATTTTAGTGATACTATTTTAGAGGGTGGTGTAGCATTTAAAAGGGTATTGATCGGGTGTGAGGGTGGATTTTCTCCCCAAGAGAAGAACTCTTTAGCTGCGCAGGATGTCTTTCGCCTTAAAACACCTATGGTACTTCGTTCAGAGTCTGCAGTTTTTAGTGTCGCAAGTAAAATTCTTTTATAAGCTTTAAGAAAAAGAAAAAATTGTTTCAGATATAATGTTTTTTAATCATATATAAAAGGTTTTAAAATGTTACACTCTCTTTTCTTTCGAATGCGTTTCATTCACTATGTTGGTATTATTTTACTTATTTTAAACGGGACTTTTTTTACAGATAATCTTATAGGGCAAATTGTTCAGTATGTTATTGCTATTGTTATTCTTATTCATGATTTAGATGAAAAAATGAATGGTGTAGATATGACAAAATCTTTAATTCAACAGCTTGATAACTTGGAAGAGGGTAAGAAAATTATTTTAAAAAATGAGTATAACTCAGAGTTAACAGAAGCAGTAAAACATGTCAATGAATTTCAAGAAGTTTTTTTGCATGCAAAAGATAGTGATGAGAAGGCTGGTTTAGTTGTAGAGATAGTAACTAAAATAGATGGTGAGTATATTCAGGCCAGAAAGAGTATGGATGAAGAGAAAATTGTTATAGATGAGATTGCACAGATGGGTGCAGAGTTAAAAGTAACTTTATCAAATGATCTTCAAGAAGCAGCTACTTCTAAAGAGAATATTGTCGAGGTAAGTCATCAACTACATGAAGTTAAAGATGAGATAACAGACATAGTAGAAAAACTTGGTGAGGCATCTCATGCTCAAAATATTTTAGCAGATGAGTTAAGTAAGGTTTCTTCTGATACAGCACAGGTTAAAGAGGTTATTACTGTTATAGCTGACATAGCAGATCAAACAAATTTACTTGCTTTAAATGCAGCTATAGAAGCAGCTCGTGCGGGTGAACATGGTCGTGGGTTTGCTGTAGTTGCTGATGAAGTTCGAAAACTTGCAGAACGTACACAAAAATCTCTTACAGAGATAAATGCAACTATAAATGTAGTAAGTCAGTCCATAAATGATACAAGTGAACAGATGAATATTAGTTCAAAAACTATAGAAATATTGGCTGAAACATCGAGTAACACTTCGGTTCAAATGCAAGAGATAACAGATACAATAGAGAGTGGTGTTTC
>CAZMBK010000037.1:0-8951 GCA_964564315.1 uncultured Sulfurimonas sp. | reverse complement strand
CTTGACAACTTTCACATATACCACACAAAACAATACTACTATTTGTAAGTTGGTAGTGACTCTTCTCTTTGGCTTCATCTACAAGAGTATCAATGTCTACACTCATATCTATAAACTCACTACACTCTCTACATAAAAGATGAATATGAGGCTCTTTGGCTATTTCATATTTTGACTTCATATGAGGAATCTTTATCTCAGTTAGGAGTCTTTTTTCAATCATGGAATTTATATTTTTATAGAGAGTTGCTAAAGATATGGAGCTAAACTCTTTTTTTATCTGTGTAAATAGTTCTTCAACATCGAGATGACCAGCATTGGAGATGAGATTAAGTATTCCTAACCTTTGGGGTGTTACTTTTAGCTGATGTTCTCTTAATAGTAGTTCATAATTCATGATAGAATTATAGCAGGAATAGATAAAGAGTGATAATTAAGTAAAATTACTAAAGGATAATTATTATCCTTTAAGTTTAAAAGGGCTATAATTTCTAAACGATAAAAATTATCCTTTAGAAACAGGAGTCTAAAAATGATGAAGAAAATTTTACTAAGTATGGTAACGACAACGCTTATGATGGCTGCATCTTTAACACAAGATGCAAAAGATGCAGGATTGTTACCAATCCCTAAAAATCCAGCAGAATTAATGAAGCTAATAGATGATCCAAAAAACCCTATTACTACGAAAAAGGTTACACTTGGAAAGATGCTTTTTTTTGAACCACGTATCTCAAAAAGTGGTCTTATTAGTTGTAACACATGTCATAACCTTGCAACAGGTGGTGATGATGGTCTGCCTGCTGCAGTTGGACATATGTGGAGACAAAATCCTCATCATTTAGGTTCTCCTACTGTTTATAATGCTGTTTTCTTTGATGCACAGTTTTGGGATGGTCGTTCACCAACACTTGAAGCACAAGCACAAGGTCCTATTTTAGCAGCTCCTGAAATGGCAGCAACAAAAGAGCATGTTGTAAAAACAGTAACTTCAATGCCAGAGTATGTAGAAAGATTTAAAAAAGCTTATGGAGAGAATGTAAAGATAGACTATAAAAAAATAGCAGACACTATAGGAAACTTTGAGCGTACACTTATTACTCCTGCTCCTTATGATTTATATCTTGATGGAAATGAGAATGCTTTAAGTGCAGCACAAAAAGCAGGATTCAAAACTTTTATAGATAAAGGGTGTGCATCTTGTCATAACGGTATTGCATTAGGTGGCAGTATGAATGTATTTGAAGTAACAGCTAAATATAAGTACAGAGATGTAGGTGATTTTAAAGGGGATGCTAATGGTATGGTAAAAGTACCAACACTTAGAAACATTACACAAACTGCACCTTACTTTCATAATGGTATGGTGACTACACTTAAAGAAGCTATTGTTGAGATGGGACGTATTCAGCTTGGTGCAAAAATAAGTGATAGTGAAGCAGCATCAATTGAAGAATTTTTAAAATCACTAGAGGGGAAAAAACCAAAGCTAATTTACCCAATTTTACCAAATGAGACAGCGACTACTCCAAAACTTCAAATAGACTAACTTGTGCTAAAATTCCACATATATTTTATGTGGAGTTAACTCAGTGCAAGATTTTACCCAACTACTTCGTGCTAAAAACTTTGATGAACTTGTCGGTCAAGAGCATCTTACCGCAGAGGGTGCACCACTTCGTGTGCTCTGTGAAAAATTTGCCTTAGGGCATAGCTTCTTTTTTGGTCCAGCAGGTGTTGGTAAAACATCCATCGCTAGAATTATTGCAAAAGTAATGGAGCTTCCTTTTTATGAGTTTAATGCTACAAGCCTCAAGATAGATCAACTTCGTAAGATATTTGAACAGTATAAGAATGCTCTTCAAAAGCCACTTATCTTTATAGATGAGGTACATAGACTTGCTAAAAATCAGCAAGAAGTACTGCTTCCTGTTATGGAGAACAACTCAGTTTTGATCATCGGGGCTTCTACTGAAAACCCTTTTTTCTCTCTCACTTCAGCCATTCGTTCACGCTCTATGCTTTTTGAACTCAAAAGTATCTCAAATGAAGCACTACACAAACTCCTCCAAAGAGCTATAGAGAGTGCAACTTTGAGTCTTGATGATGAAACGCAGGAGTATCTAGTTGCTAGTAGTGGAGGTGATGCCCGTGCAATGCTTAAGCTTTTGGAGTTTGCAGCAAACATAAATGCCACTGTAGACATAAAACTTTTAAAATCTCTACGACCAAATGCCTTAGCTGCTGGAAGTAGCGAGGCTGGAGTGCATTATGACTTAACATCAGCACTTATAAAGTCTATACGTGGGAGTGATGCGGATGCTGCCATCTACTACTTAGCACGGCTTATAGAGGGTGGGGAGTCTGCGGACTTTATAGCACGGCGTTTAGTTATACTTGCAAGTGAAGATGTTGGTAATGCAAACCCTCAAGCCCTTACTTTGACAACATCAACACTTACTTCTGTAAGTAAAATAGGCTATCCTGAAGCGAGAATTATCTTAGCACAAGCAGTAGTTTATCTCTGTGCCTCTCCAAAGTCTAACACATCCTACTTAGCCATAAATGCAGCACTAGAGTCTGTAAGGAGTGGAAATATTTTAGAAATACCCCAGCATATCCAGCAACAAAATAGTGGCTATCTTTATCCTCATGATTATGGAGGATATGTAAAACAGGAGTACCTCACGAAACCTATGCAGTTTGTCACACTTAAAAGTATAGGGTATGAGAAGAAAATGAAAGATTGGTTAGAGACACTGAAATAAACTATTTTCTTATTTCTCATCTATTTCAGAAGTATTTAGAATTAATTTGTTATCATATGAATAGAATATTAAATAAAAAGGTTAAGTAATGGAAATTTCAATACATTCGGGTATAGTAACGATCAAGGGAAATATTAAATCTGTGAGTGATTATCAAACTATTAAAAGAGAGATAGATGGGGTGGTAAAGAGTGGTTCTTCGCTTACATTACGAATTCCGGAGTCTATCTCTATTACCTCTTCGGTAATAGGTTATTTTAATAAGTTGGTACAAAAAGATAAGGTAAATATAAGTATGCAGATAGGAAATGAGCAACTTATGGAACTCTTGGATGAACTTAATTTAAAAACACTATTTAAAGCAAAAAAGGTATAAAATTTTGACTATAAAGTATAAGCTTAACCTCATTTTAGCGCTAGTCGTTGGATTTTCAGTAATTGTTTTAGGTTTAACAGTAAAGAGTGCATGGCAAGAACTAGAGTCGATTAGTAGAGCACAAGAACTTAATAAAATGTCACAAAAATTGAGTTTGCTTATCCATGAAACACAAAAAGAGCGGGGTGCAAGTGCTGGTTATATTGGTTCAAAGGGTAAAAAATTTGCTACTATATTGCCAACACAAAGATCTGCAACGGATAGTCGTTATGAAGAGCTTCAATCTTATATTAAAAGTATAGATTTAAACTCTTTTTCAGAGGAACTTCGTTCAGATATAGCTGGTGTTAGTGCAAATATGCAACGTATTTCACAGGTCCGTAGTCGTACAGATAATCTCTCTATAAGTATTAAAGATGAGGTTGCTTTTTATTCAAGTATGAATGCAAAAATACTTGATATTGTGGCTTTAACAGCAAAACTCTCAGACTCACAAAAGCTTGTAAAAGCACTTAATACTTACTCAAACTTTTTAAAATCTAAAGAACGTGCTGGAGTAGAGAGAGCAGTTTTAAGTGCTACATTTGCAGCTGATAAGTTTAGTAATGGAATGTTTGCAAAATGGATAAGACTCGTGGCAGAACAAGATGCATTCTTAAATGCATCAATGTCTATGGCTACAGAAGATGTAAAAACATTTTATACACATTCAATGGAAGCACCTTCTATTGATGCAGTCAATAGAATGAGAAATATAGCTAAAACAAAAGCACTAGATGGTGGTTTTGGAATAGATAGTATGACATGGTTTAGTACTATTACAAAAAAGATAAATCTTTTGAAAAAAGTTGATGATGAAATCTCTAGAAAGAATACATTACTGCTTCAAGAGATAGAAACTGCAACGAAGCTTAGTGCTGCTATAACCGTTGGAAGTTATCTTCTTTTTACCGTTTTTATTTTTATTATTATTTTAATGATTAGTAGGGGTGTTAACACTAGTGTAACAAGCTCTTTAACAAAAATAGACTGTGTTTCTTCATCGCTAGATTTAACTTGCAATATTGTAGTAAATGGAAAAGATGAAATTTCTCAAATATCACAGGCACTTCATAAAATGATTGTTGCATTTAAAGAGACAGTTTATCAAACAAAATCAGTCTCTGCAACAACAGCAAGTGAAAGTTTGAAACTAAATAATGTTGTTGAAGCATTAACAGAAAACTCTCAAGAAGCTGAGAAAAAAATAACAGAAATTAATTTTATGGTTGAAGAGATTGGAGTAAAACTTGATGATGTAGAGGAGTCTACGGTAACGGTTACTGAAGATCTTGAACTGACATATGGAGTACTTGATAGTTTTGTGCAAAAGCTTGATGATGTTGTTAGGTCTATTGATTCTGGAACAGAACATCAGATGGAACTCTCACACAAAGTGGCATCACTTACTGAGCAAGCAAAAAATATTAAAGATGTTCTTGGAATTATTTCCGATATTGCAGATCAAACAAATCTTCTTGCACTTAATGCTGCTATTGAAGCTGCTCGTGCAGGAGAGCATGGTCGAGGATTTGCTGTTGTTGCGGATGAGGTTCGTAAACTTGCAGAGAGAACACAAAAATCTCTTTCAGAAATTAGTGCTAATGTAAACTTAATTACACAAAATGTAGGTGAGATTGCTGATGAAACAAATGAGACTTCAGAAAATATGCAGGGAATCGCGCACTCAGCACAGGAACTTATTATTGCATCTGAAGAGACAAAAGAGAATCTCTCTGTAACAAAAGAGAAATCTACACTTGTGATGCATCAAAGTATTTATATCGCTACAAAAACAAAAGCACTTATTGAAAATATGGATGATATTATAGAGCTTTCTGAAAAAAGTTCAGAGTTAAGAGTCTCTGTAGAGGAGTCAGCACAGACACTAGCATCTGATTCTCAAAAACTAGAAAATGAACTGAGTAAGTTTAAAATATAATGCCTATAGCCTCTGAACATTTAAGCTCACTCTCGATTTTGTGTGTTGAGGATAACAAAACAACACAACTGCTTTATGAAGCACTTTTAGAGGATGTCGTAGGGGAGATTGTCTTTGCAAATAATGGACAAGAGGGGTATGAAAAATTTCTAGAGTCTAATGTAGACATTATTATTAGTGATTATGAGATGCCTGTTATGAATGGACTAGAAATGATAAAGAAGATAAGAGAAAAAGATAAAGATATTCCTATTGTTCTTATCTCTGCTATTGATGATGTCGATGTTATGATTACTGCATTACAGTACAGGGTAAATAACTTTGTACGAAAACCTTCTATTAACGAAGAGGTCCTTCAATCAATCTTTGATGCTTCTAAGGTTATTATAGCTAATAATTATTTAAAAGAGCAGCAAGAGAAGAAGCTCAATGAATTAGAGCGTCAAAATAGTTATAACACCTATCAAGAAGATTTGGCATTTGCTAAAGAGCTTAATATATTGAGAAATGATTTTTATTATCAGATGATAGGAGATAAAAACCCTTCTATGGTCGATTTCTTGTATCATCCTCTTGATGTTGTGAGTGGGGATGCTTATAGTGTAAGAAGAATAGCACACCATAAAACTTTTTACCTTATTGTCGATGGGATGGGAAAAGGACTTTCTGCCTCACTTACTACGATGATTATTACCTCTTTTATAAATTTTATGATAGATAAAATGCTTGAAGATAATACTTTTTCTTTAAGAAAAGTAGTACACGAATCTATAGAGTATATTAAGCCTGTTCTTTTAGATGAAGAAGCATTAGCTATTGATTATATATTTTTAGATGATAATGCTGAAACTATGGAGTATGCAAAGTTTGCGATGCCAGCTTTTTTACTACAAGATAAAGAGAATAAGATTATTAAAATTAAATCAAATAATCCTCCTTTAAGTAAGTGGCAAATGGCTTGTAAAATTGATACATACTCTATAAAACATATAGATAAGTTTCTCTTTTTTAGTGATGGCATAGTTGAAAATGTGCTAAAAGAAGAAGGACATACATATGCTGAACTTATTGAAGAGGATTTTAAAAGTTCTTTTACAAGAGAAGAGTTGAAAAATAAAATTTTTGATGCTATAGGTGAGCAAGAAGATGATTTTACAATGGCATTTATAAATAAGTTAGATTTTAATGATACTTATATTGAGACAAGAAGTTTTAGTACATCCTTGGAGAGTCTGGATAAAGCAAATGAGTGGTACACGAATCTTTTTGATACATTTACTTCTGATGTGAAAGTGAGTTATTGTGCAAATGTTGTTTTTACGGAACTATTTATGAATGCATATGAACATGGAAATTTAGGCTTAAATTCATCTGAAAAACATAAAATGTTAGAGGAAGATACTTATTTTGATTCACTTTTAGAGCTTGAAGCTACTTGTAAAAAGAAAATAGATGTTAAAGTAAGTAAAATAGAGAATCTCTCTTCAACATATATTGTGACACAGATAACAGATGAGGGAGTAGGATTTGATACTCAGATACTGAGTGAAATCTTTAGAAATTCTCAAACATTTAATGGTCGTGGTGTCTTTGTTTCCCGAAAAAATTCCATGGGTATTTACTATAACACTCAGGGAAATTCAGTACTTTACTTAAACAAAATTTAGCTGTTAATGCTCTTTTAGCTATAATTTCAAAAATTATTTTCAGGAATTATTATGGCTAAAAAAGTTACAGATCAAGAAGCACTAGATTATCACGAGTTTCCTCAAGCGGGTAAAATTTCCGTAGAGACTACAAAAGCAGTGGCAACACAGCATGACCTTAGTTTGGCATATACTCCTGGTGTAGCTATTCCTTGTTTAGCGATAGAGAAAAATCCCGATGATGCATATCGTTACACTGCCAAGAGTAATCTTGTTGCTGTTATTTCTAATGGTACAGCAGTATTAGGACTTGGAAATATTGGAGCATTAGCTTCTAAGCCAGTAATGGAAGGTAAGGGTGTTCTTTTTAAAACTTTTTCAGGACTTGATAGTTTTGACATAGAAGTAGATACTCAAAATGTAGATGAGTTTTGTAATACAGTGCGACTCATTGCTCCTACTTTTGGTGGCATTAACTTAGAAGATATTAAAGCACCTGAGTGTTTTGAAATAGAAAAAAGATTAATCGAAGAGCTTGATATTCCAGTTATGCATGATGATCAACATGGAACAGCAGTTATTTCGACAGCAGCAATTATTAATGCATGTGAAATTACAGAGAAAAAGATAGAAGATCTTAAAATTGTAGTTGTTGGAGCAGGGGCTGCAGCTATCTCTTGTGCTAAACTTTACAAACATATAGGTGTTAAAAATATTTTTATGATTGATTCAAAGGGTGTTATTAATGACAGTCGTAGTGATCTAAATGAGTATAAAAAAGAGTTTTCTGTAGCAAATGCTACAACTCAAGCAGAAGCTTTTACTGGTGCTGATGTAGCAGTGGGTCTTTCTCGTCCTGGAACATTTAGTGTAGAAGATGTAAAACTTATGGCTCCAAAACCCATTATTTTTACTTTAGCAAATCCTACTCCTGAGATTATGCCAGAAGAGACAAAGGCAGCCCGCCCAGATGCTATTATAGCGACTGGTAGAAGTGATTTTGCAAATCAAGTAAATAATGTTTTAGGTTTTCCATTTATTTTTCGTGGTGCTATGGATGTTCGTGCAAAAAAGATCAATACTGAGATGAAAATTGCAGCAGCATACGCACTGGCAAACTTAGCAAAACAAGAAGTTCCAGAGTACTTAACTGAAGTGTATGGAAAAGTAATGACATTTGGTCCTGAGTATATTATTCCTGCACCATTTGATAAACGCCTTGTTGTTGAAGTCTCTTCGGCTGTAGCACAAGCAGCAGTAGATACAGGAAGTTCACAAATGAAAAATTTTGATCTTGAAGCATATAAAGTAGAGCTCGCTAAACGAGTAAAATAGATGCGAAACATAGGTGTTTTTGGTGCTATATCCATCGGTGTTGGTGGTATGGTTGGCGGGGGAATATTTGCCGTTTTAGGTGAAGCTGTTTCTCTTGCTCACAGTGCAACGACTTATGCCTTTTTAGTAGCTGGTATCGTGGCACTGTTAACCTCTTACTCCTATGCAAAACTCTCTGTTGCTTATCAGAGCCGTGGAGGTACTGTTAGTTTTATAGATAATGCTTTTGGGCATAATTTGCTTTCGGGTTCAGCCAATTTAATGTTGTGGTTAAGTTATTTGGTAACTATCTCTCTCTATGCTGTGGCATTCTCATCTTATGGGGTCACTTTTTTTGAAGATCAAACAGCACTCTTAAAGCATACACTTATCTCTCTTGCTATTCTTCTTCCTGCAATTATAAATCTTATTAGCGCTTCATTTGTAAGTAAATCAGAGACTATTATTGTCCTTATAAAAGTAGTACTTTTAATTATTATTATACTAAGTGGCGCCTCTTATGTAGACACTACCCGTTTAGTAGTTCCTGCAACATTTGAACCACTCTCTGTAGTTGTCGCAGGAATGATAATATTCGTAGCTTATGAGGGTTTTGAGCTTATCGCTAATGCTGCAGAGGAGATAAAAAATCCAGAAAAAAATCTTCCCTATGCTTTTTATGGTTCTGTTGTTTTTGTAATAATACTTTATGTCTTAATATCGATAATTTCAGTAGGAACAGTTCCTGAAAAGGAGCTCTTAGCTGCTAAAGATTATGCTCTTGCTATTGCTGCTAAACCTGCTCTTGGGCAACTTGGATTTACTATTGTATCTATTGCAGCACTTTTAGCTACTTTTTCTGCCAT
>CAZMBK010000036.1:0-12310 GCA_964564315.1 uncultured Sulfurimonas sp. | reverse complement strand
TACTACTCAAAAAAGCATCTTAAACTAGAAAAAATCAATATCCTCATTTTCATATAGTGTTATTTGATTTCTGCCATTCTTCTTTGATTTTAATAGTGCATCATTTGCCATAGTATAAAAATTTTGAGCATCAACATATTCATCAGAAAAATCTACAAATATAATACCAACAGATACAGTTAATTTGTTTATTATTAATGCAGAATGTTCAATATCAAGGTCAATTATCTCTTTATAGATATCTTCTGCTAAAGCAATGGCTTTTTCTTGAGTAGATGGACTAAAAAGTACAGCAAATTCATCTCCTCCCAAGCGAAATGCTATATCATTATTTTTTTTGAGTTTTCTTTTAATTAGATTTGAAATTTTCTCTAAAACATTATCACCATTATTGTAGCCATAACTATTGTTAAATTCATTAAACATATCTATATTTAATATTAATAGAGCTAGAGTACTTTTACTACTTCGTGTCTCTTTTATTTTATCTTCTAAAATTGTATTAAAACTTCTTCTATTATATAAGCTTGTTAGAGTATCAATAACACTTATCTGTTCCAACTCTTTTTCATTTGTTATATCATATCTGATTAAAATATTTTTTTTAAATTTTTGATTTTCATCATAAAGAGGGATAATTTTTTCTTTAAGCCACATAGGAGTTCCATCATCTGCTCTTACTAAAATTTCACCTTCAATTTTCAGTTGACTTTTTTCACGAATCTCCTGTGCAAATTCTAATAAATTATTGCATGAAAATTCACTTAAAATATCTTTCTTTTCTTTACTCTCTCTTAATAACTTTTCAATATTTTGACTTGGAATAGGTTTACTAAAATAATAGCCTTGAATAGTATAGCATCTGTTTTGTATTAAAAATTCTACTTGTTCTTTTGTCTCGACACCTTCAGCTAAGACGGGTATATTTAAACCTTCTGCCAATGAGACAATTGCTTTACATATACCCATACTATCACTGCTATATGGTATATCTTTGATGAAACTTCTATCAATTTTTAAAAGAGTTATTGGAAATTTATGCAAATATGCTAAAGATGAATATCCAGTTCCAAAATCATCAATTGCAATTTTAATCCCTAATTGCCGTATCTGATGTAGTTTTTCAATCACATCCTCAACATTCGTCATCATTTCTCTCTCAAGCATTTCTAATTTTAAAAATTTTTGTTCAAAATCCTCTTCTTCTAAAATCTCTTTCAGCCTTTGAACATAGTTCGGTTTACTTAATTGTCTAAGTGAAAGATTTAAAGACAATATACCAGGATTTAATGAGTTCTCTTGCCAATGTTTAAAATCTCGCATAGCTTTTTTCATAATATATTCATCAATTTTTATAATCAAATCACTTTCTAACAAGTGCTTCCAAGCCTAGTATTTTTTTCTCTTTATAGTTATATTGAGGTTGATAATGCAGTGTAAGTTCATTTTTTTCTATCGCCTCAAGTAATTTGGACTCAATTTTTTTGGATCTTTCTATCTCTTGGAGCTTAACACTGTCTAAAAACTTATATGTATTACATCCAGCTTCTTTAGCACTCAGAAGAGCTATTTCACTATTTTTTATAAAATCATCTATTTTATTAATATCTTTAAAAAAAGTACTGATACCAAAACTAATAGTAAAAAATATAGAATAGCCATCTACTTCTAATGGTTTTTTTGCAAGAGACTGGACAGAAACTATCTTTTTTACAATTTCTTCCGTATCTTTAACTGCTTGAAGCACTGCAAATTTATCTGCATGAATATGGTATACATGCGGACTCTGAAAAACTTTATTGAGTTGTTTATGAAGCATATGTATAACAGTATCACCAATATCAAATGAGTACCCATAATTAATCTCTCGTAATCTATCTAAATCTACAAGAATTAAACTGCATTTTGCATTTTTATTGGTGTTAAAATTATTTATATGTTCTTCTATCCATTTTTTTAAATTGTTTTTTTTAACAATCATTTAGAAAAACTCCAAATCATCATCATCGTCATCGTCATCGTCTATTTCAGTAAATATTGCTTCAATTTCAACAACATTTGAAGCAAATGAAGCATCTAAATAATGAATATCATCAGTGCTTTGTTCAATAAAAATTATATTTAACCATTTTTCTAGATCTTGAATAATACTTATAAGCATTTTAGCTAACATTTTTTTGTTTGCTTGGTTTTCTAACTCTTCAACACTCAGTCCATTTAAAAAGTTTTCTAAGTCCTGAAAAGCTCTTACAGTTACCGGAAATGCAACAAGTGTATCAATTGTTGCATAGCTATTTTGAATTAGAAAATTTATATCATGTAATATTGTTAATGCTTTAGATGGATCACTTGCATCATCAAAATCATACAAACGAGATATAA
Organism: uncultured Sulfurimonas sp.; assembly: GCA_964564315.1. Lineage (GTDB taxonomy): Bacteria > Campylobacterota > Campylobacteria > Campylobacterales > Sulfurimonadaceae > Sulfurimonas. Next base: position 9,928 of record CAZMBK010000036.1, on the reverse strand, counting down.
AATCATCAAAGTGCTCAGTTAGCGTTTCAACTTTATCAATTATAGTTTCATCTAATGTAGATCTAAAGTCTGTAGCACTTATTTTGTTTCGTTGTGAAAAACGCAAATCATCTTTTCTTCTATCGTGTAATACTTTTTTATCTTTAGAATCATCTACTATAGAAACTGTATCTTTAAGATTTGTATCTATCATAGTATTTAAGCCAACTTCTGATTCGAGGTATGTAATATAGGAATAAAGATTATTTATAGTAGTAGTTTTATGTAGAATTTTATAAAAAGAGTATTCTAATTTATTTTTTTCAAATGGAAATAATAAACAATCGTCAATATCAAGAGGATCAACAAGTATATCAAAAAAATCTATACAGTTTTTAGTGTCTTTTAAAGTATAGACTGGTAATAATTCATTTTCATTTTTAATATTATGTATCTTTTCTAAAATAGTTTTCAACCCTGATTTATCAGTACTATCAGTTAGCTCTAGAATTATAAATTGAAATGATTGTGAAAACTCTAATAATTCTTCTTCAATAACTTCTGTGTATGAGATATAATCAATTTTTCTAAATAAGGTTTCAAAAAAATCATGATATTCAGAAAAATATTTATTATTTGATGTAATTATAAGTAAGTCAGTATTGAGAGCATACTCTTTAATTAATTTTTTGAAATGCTTCATCTATCTTACCGTGTTAATTATGTCTGCCATTGCATCTAAGCTCAAACTTTTGTCAACTGCAGCTATTGCGACAGCTTGTTTTGGCATGCCATATACTATACAACTTTTTTCTTCCTGTGCATAAGTTTTTGCTCCTGTTTTTTTCATCTCTAGTAACCCTGTCGCACCATCATCACCCATCCCTGTTAATATAAATCCTAGACTCATATATCCTACATTTTTAGCAACAGAGTTAAAAAGTACATTAACACTAGGTTTATGCGAATTAACCTTTGGATAATTCTTCAATACTGCCTTATAAATAAAACCATGTTTTTCTACTTCCATATGTAAGTTTCCAGGAGCGATTAAAATTAATCCATGCATCAAAGTATCACTATCCACCGCCTCTTTTACATGAGAAGATGGTAGTATCATATTTAACCTTTGTGCAAATGATGCTGTAAAGCCAACTGGCATATGCTGTGTTATAACAATTGGAGGATGATTTGGCTCTAGCTTCATTAACAACTCTTCAAGAATTTGCACACCACCAGTTGATGCACCAATAGCAACTATCTTTTTAGATGGAGCTTTATTGGGTACAGCTTTTACACTACTAGAGACTTGCTTATCATGAAGAACTTTACTAGAGCTTACTCTTGAGATATTAGGAAGAAATTTCATCTTAGATTTTGCAGCTATGCGAACCTTAGAGATAAACTCCTCATTTTTTTCACCAAAAAAATTTTGAATATTTGCTGTTGGTTTTAGAACAATATCAACTGCTCCCATCCGCATAGCATCTATAGCTTCACTGCTTCCATTGGCAACCAATGTTGAACAAATGATGGTTGGTATAGGCTTTTGTTTCGCTATTTTTTCCAAAAAAGTTATCCCATCCATCTTTGGCATCTCTATATCTAAAATAAATACATCTGGTAATCCCACTTTTGGAAACAGAGAAAAAGCATCTATTGGGTTTATAGCACTTCCAATAACCTCTATATCTTGTATTGGAGCAAATATTTTCTTAAACTCATTTCTTACAAGTGCAGAATCATCAATTATAAAAACTTTAATCATTAAAAAACTCCAAATCGTCTTTATCTTCTTCTATCTTATTATCAAGTTTATTTTTCATAAAAATGATATTGTTTTGAAGAGAATGTTCAAATACATAGACATCATTAAAAATTCTTTCAACAAACATATCAATTAAATATTTACTTATCTCATCTAAAATTTCAGACAGATAGTCAAATCCTTTGAGTGATTCAACAGAAATATTTTCCAGTTTTATATTTTCCAAATAATTAGCTAAATCAAGAAAGATAGGCTCTACTGATTCTGTTTGTGATGTTTTTGAAAAAATATCTGCGATTGCTTCAATATTTTCTGCCATCTCTTCTAAGAGTTCAGCTGTTAATTCACCTGAGTTTAAACTTTTTATACGACTCTGTAAAATATCCGATATAAAAAGAGCACTCCCCTCATAAGTGTCTAAAAAGGCATCAAGCGGATTTTCTCTTTTTGTTTCACGATTAGGTGTTAATTCTCTTTTTCCTATCAAAGAACTTATATGAGAAATACTTAGCAGAGTAAACAGTCGTTTAAAAAATATATCATTGTTTATAGGATAACTAATGGTCATATCAACATTTGGAATAATGTCAAAAAGTTTTTGATACTTTTTAGGGTTAAACATCAACATAATTGGCACTTCATCATTGTATGTACGAATAGCTTTGTAAAACTCTATTGCAAGCTCATCATTATCCTCAACATCAATTATTACAAAATTAATAGAGCGTTTAGTGAGTGTTAAATTAATTGTATTTAAAATATTTCTATTTAAATCAACATATGATGCAGTTAAAAAATAAGACTCTATCAAATCAAAAATTTTATGTTTATTTTTTGATATATATAAGATATTGTTTTTAATTGCCAAAAATTTAATATAATAATTATATTTTTTACTCATATATTTTCCTTTATTTTATTTTATTTTCTTATAAACTGAAGTCTCTACAACTTCTAAATTTGGTATATTTAGCATATTTAAATTTTCTGTTAAGGAAATAAAAAAGTAGCCTCCTACTTTTAAATTCTTTACAACATTGTCAATAACAAGCTGTTTTGTTTCATCATCAAAATAGATTAAAACATTTCGTAAGAATATTACATCAAAAAGACCAACTTCTTTGTTGTGGTACATGAGATTTGATGTTGTAAATATCATGTTTTCTACTAAAACTCTATCTACTAAAAACTGACCTTCTTGTTTTCCTTTTCCTTTGAGACAAAACTTTTGCTTCAATGGTAATGGTACTTTATCTGCCCATCTCTCAGGGTAAAGTCCTATGCGTGCTTTTTGAATTACTTCTGAGTTTATATCGGTACCAACTACTTCCCAGCTGTTAGAAGTTCTAGTGTTAGCTATTAGCATTGCAGCACTATATGCCTCAGCACCCACACTAGCAGCTGCACTCCAAAATCTAAACATCTTCAATGAAGTGTACTGTTTTAAAATAAAATTTTGCAAATACTCAAAGTGCTGTATCTCTCTAAAAAAATAGGTCTCATTAGTGGTAATAAGATTAATCATCTCTATACGCTCTTTAGCATTTATTTGCACTAAACGCAGATAATCTACAAAAGAATTAAGTTTATACAGATGCAATCTTTTTGTTAAACGACTCTGCACCAACATCCTTTTTGATGCTGCTAGGTCAATACCAACTTCTGAGTAAATGAGTTTTTGAAAAACTGCAAACTCATTTTCGTGTAATATGAGAGTATTCATCTATACCATTAACTCCTGTATAGCTTCACTTAAAGCCAGCATATTTACTTTACCTATAATTTGTGTAGCACCATCCGCGATAAGGGAGTTTGCCATAGTATCATTAGACATATTGGTATGGACAATAATATTTATATCACTATATCCATCATCATTTCTAATATACTCTATAACCCCTTTCCCACCAAGTACTGGCATCTCAAGATCTGTAATAAAAAGTGCAATCTCATTATGAGCAATTTTTTCTAAATCATCAATAAGGAGTTGCCCATTTTCATACATTTTGTACTTTAATCCCATTTTACTAAAAAGCTCTTCTGCCATTTTTCGTATAAAGCGACTATCATCAGCAAAAAGTACCATTTTATCATTAGAGACTTTTGAAATCTGCTTACTATCTTCCATTGTTTTTGTATCAATTGTCTTAAAAGTATCAAGTAGCATCTTATCGCTATCAAAAACCATACACATCACTTCTTGTTGCCGAACCTTAATTTTCGTAACAAAAGATGTTTTATCATTGCTCTCTGAGTTATCGCTCATAGTATCAGCAGGTATATTTACAATTGACTCTACAGATGGAATCTCAATACCTAGTCTGTGACCTCCATAATGTGCTAAAATAATGAGTTCATAGCGGCTCTCATCAAGTACTTCATTACCAAACCATTTGTCAAAGTTTATGACAGTAACCATATTCCCACGCACATCTGCTGTACCGATTATGGAGCTTTCACTATTATTGCGTATCATAGTTATCTCTTTAGAAATTAAAATCTCTTCTATCTTAGAAACATTTTTTGCATAATAGTGTTGATCACTTCCTTGAAAAATCAAGTATTGGCTTGTATCATTTGCATTTGATGAAACAAGTGCAACTAAATCAAGTTCATCATCTTCATCCATATTTTGTATAGCTTCTTCACCTTCAACTATATCTTCATCATATTTACTCATTTTGTACCTTTTAACTGTACTAGTTCAGAAAGATCAGCATAATCTAAAATAGCATTGACATCAAGCAGTGGAATATAGTTATCACGATATTTTCCCATCTGACTAATAAACTTTGTACTTATTTTTGAACCAAATGCTGCTTTTGGCTTAATATCTTTTCCTGTTATAGTCTCAACCTCAAATACTTCATCTATTATGACACCTATTTGAGTTGATTCATGCTCATTTTCATAATTGATGACTACTATTGAGGTTTTTTCGCTTATGGTACTCTCCCCCAATCCAAAACGATCAAGAAGATCAATAACTGGTACAATACTTCCACGAATATTTGTTATACCATTAACATAACGATTCATCATAGGAATTTTAGTTATATTTTCATAACTCACAATCTCTTGTGCTTTAAGAGCTTCGACCCCATAAGTATCTTCACCAACTAAAAAAAGCAGATATTGATCATTTTTTATACTCATGATATCTGCCTAATAACGATTAAAATCACGTAAGTTTAGATCATCACCTTCTTCTGAACTGTTTGAGCTTGAAGTGTGTTGAATTTGGGCTGGTTGTACAGCATTCTGCATAGAGAACATATCCATACCTGCTACTTTAAAAAATCCCATTAACTGACTTAAACTCACAACTTGACCACTCAACTCTTCACTAGCACTTGCAACCTCTTGTGATGATGATGCATTAGTCTGTGTCACTTGATCAAGTTGATTCATAGCTGTATTGATTTGACTAAGTCCTATATCTTGCTCTTTTGCTGCATTGGAAATATCTTTGACTAAGCTTGCTGTTTCTTCTATCTTAGGTACTAGTTCAGCTATTAGTTGACCTGCTTTTTCACTAATTTTTACACTGTTTGTTGTTATAGTGCTAATCTCTTGAGCAGATACCTGACTTCTTTTTGCAAGTTTTCTTACCTCTGCGGCAACTACCGCAAAACCTTTTCCATGTTCACCTGCACGAGCTGCTTCAATAGCAGCATTGAGTGCTAAGATATTTGTTTGGTATGCTATATCTTCAATCATACTGATTTTTTCAGATATAGTTTGCATAGCCTCAACAGTTTTTACAACTGCTTCTCCACCATCGGTTGCCATTTTAGAAGCTTCCTCTGCTAAAAGATTAGTCTTTTCAGCATTTTTTGCAGACTCGGCAACACTGCCACTCATCTCTTCAAGTGCGGCACTTGTCTCTTCTAAGCTACTTGCTTGCTCTGTTGCACCCTGAGAGAGTGTTTGTGAAGTTGAACTCAGTTGTGTTGCTGCTGAACTTATCTCAGTAATACCACCATTTACCTTGTTTACAATATTTTCAACTTTTTCACTCATGTCGTTGAAAGCTTCTTTAGTAACTTTAAAAGCACCTTTATAATCTTTAGTCATACGAACAGTTAAATCACCCTTGCTCATCTGAACAAGATTATCATTTATATCTAAAAATGTATCTTTCATAACAGTTGCAAAATTATTGATACCTTTTGTTATTAGACTAAAATCACCTTTATAACCACTAGTATCTATCTGTACCTCAAGGTTACCATTTTCACCTTCGGTATTCATCATATTTGAATCTTTTACAAGAGAAGAAAGTTGCTCTTGTAATACAAGAAAAGATTTAGAAATTTCCTCTAAATCACCACTCACTTGAGGAACAGTAACACTGAAGCTCCCCTCTGAAAGAGCAACTGCTGCTTCTCTTAATTGAGATATTTCCTCTACTAGTTGCTTATTAGCTGTTTTTAACTTTTTGTTTTTAACCTTTAACTCTTTACATTTGTTTTGTGCTTCTGACATTTTTTCTCCTTTTTTTAATTAATTTCACTTATTTTATGTTCCATCAGCTTAGGGATGTCAAAAATCAATGCGATCTCTCCACTCCCTAAGATGGTGCCACCACTAATACCCGGTACTTTGTTAAAAATTGAACCTATCGGTTTTATAACTGTCTGAAATTCACCATAAAGTTCATCAACCATCATCCCAATTTTATAATCACCATATCGAACTACTACAATATTTAATCTTTCACTTTTAGATTCTGTCTCATTAAAGTAGCTACGAATATCTAAAATTGGTAACATGAAATCTCGTAAATTAAGGTACTCATTACCTTTCATTTGTGATTTATATGTTTCATCAAGTTCTATACACTCTTGAATCATATCTAGAGGAATAATATATTTTGTATTACCTGACTGTACTAAAAAGCCATCTATAATAGCAAGTGTTAGAGGAAGTCGTATAGTAAACTTACTTCCTTTACCTTCAGTAGAGTCAATATCTACTGTTCCTCTTAAAGCTTCAATGTTTCTCTTAACAACATCCATCCCTACACCACGACCAGATATATCTGAAACCTCTTTTGCAGTAGATAAACCAGGTAAAAATATAAGATTGTATATATCTTTATCACTTAGTTTATGATTTTCATCTATTATGCCATTATCAATGGCTTTTTGTAAGATTAAATCTCTTGGCAACCCTTTACCATCATCTTCAATCTCTATTACAATTGTTCCAGAATCAGGGTAGGTGTTTAGTGTAACTTTACCACCACCTTCTTTGCCACTTAAAGCCCGATCTTCGGCTGTCTCTATACCATGGTCAATAGAGTTTCTCAACATATGCATAATAGGATCAGATATTTTTTCAACGACCATTTTATCAAGTTCAGTTTCACCACCTTGAATCTCAAAAGTAATATCTTTGCCAACTTTTTTCGAGACATCATGAACAATTCTTTTAAACTTATTAAAGCTATCACCAACTTGTACCATGCGAATATTCATAACACCTGAGCGGATCTCTTCAAGCATATCACTTAAAATCGTTGCTGACTCTATCATGTCACTATCATTTAATGTATCTGCTCTTTGTGATATTTTTGCATTTGCTATCACCATTTCAGATATTTTATTTATGAGTTGGTCAATCTTACTAGAGTCCACTCTTAATGAAAAACTTTTTTTCTCTTCTACCTTTTTTGGAACTTTTTTTACATGTTCTAATTTTTCTGTTTTAGTAGCTTCTTTTTTCTTAGGTTCTGCAAAGTATTCATTTTTATAAAATCCAGATTTAATAAGTTTTTCTTGAAGCTCTTCATCTTTTGAAGACTCTTCTATATGTTCTAATAGAGCTTTTTTATCATCTGCTTTAAATATTTTTAACTCTATAGCATCCATAATAAATTCAAAAACTTCTTCAATCTCTGCATAAGGAGCATCACTTAAGAAAAGAATCTCATAGCCCATATATGCTTCTGTTGGTTTTATATCTTTAAGTAGTGGAACATGGCTTGTGATAGGTAAAACATTTTTTAATTCACCTAAAAGGTTAAAATAATCCAAGGTATTAATAATATCCATACCTGTAGTATAAAAATGCTGTTTCAATCTAAAACTTATATGCCAGAGTCTTTCTTCCTCTATTGACTCATTTTGATTTTCTTTTGCTACATCATTGGTTTTATCTTTTTGTAAGCTGTTTGCATCTCCACCTGGCATCATATTTGTCAGCACCATAAGCAGATGTTCTTGTGTTTTTAGTGTCTCATCATCTAAATCTTCTTCATGCACAGAGAGTTCTATTAAAGAACTTGAATGATCTTTAGCTTCTAAAAATGTATCTATCATATCTGGAGTGAGTTCTACATTGCCTTGTCTTACTTCACTTAGTAAGTTTTCAGCAACATGAGTAAATCCTACAACTTCATCATAACCAAACATACCTGCTGTACCTTTGATGGTATGCATGGCTCTAAATAAAGCTCCTAGACTCTCTTCATCAACACCATTTTCTTGCATTGTGATAAGTGCATTTTCCATAAAAAGAAGTTGCTCTTTGGCATCTTCATAAAAGAGTTCTACATCACTGTTCATTTTTACCCCCTAGCAAGAAGGTACAAGCACTTGTTGTAAAAAGTTTTTTTACTTCTTCATTGACATTAGTAATAATAAAACTTTTATTTTCAGTATTTGCACTTTTTTGTGCAGAAACTAGAAGCTGGATAAAGCTCATATCTATTTTATTCACATTTTGAAAATCTAGTTCAATTTCATCTTTCTCAAACTCTTGTAAAAGTAGAGATAAGAATGAGTCGACATCATATATTGTAAGTTCATTTTGATCAAGTAGCATCATCAAACCTTATGCAATTAGCTTTTTTACAACCATAAAAAACTTTTTACGATTAAATGGTTTAAGCATCCATGCAGTTACCCCTAAAGCCTGCCCTTTAGATTTTAAGTCAGGATTGTCCTCTGTTGTTAGCATTACTACTGGAATAAATTTATATTCATCACTGTTTTTAATGTTCTCAACCATTTCCAACCCACCCATAACAGGCATGTTAACATCACTAAAAACAAGATCTATTTTGTTCTCAGCCAACTTATTTAACCCATCCTGTCCATCGACTGCTAAGATAGGTGTATGCCCAGCTTCTTCTGCTGCTTCGGAAGCAACGGACCTAATTAAACTAGAATCATCGACAATTAAAATATTTCCCATATAAATTATCCTTATTTATGTAAATAATTTTTATTCATTTTACCCCCCCCCTACTTATAAGAATAGTTAAGGAGATAATATTTTTAAATCATTTTTAGTTAATGTTACTTTTTTACACAAATAAATTTATACTTTAACAATTGAGGTTTAATAAAATATCATCAACTAATGCAAAAAATGTAGAAGAGATTGCAGCAGCAGCTGAACATCTTAATACTCTTACTAACTAACGAATTAAACTCAAAACTTGAAACATTTATAACCTAATAAAGTAGTTGTAATAAGTACTTCAACAGGGAGGACCTGGACAGATTGATAAGATTATTACATCACTCTCTGTGCTACAAAAAGCATCTGTAGTTATTGCTCAATATATGGCAAATGGCTAAAAATAATGTTTTTTTAAGTTAAAATACAATTTATATATGTGAAAAAAATATTATGGGCACCTCTAAATTCAAAAACTGTAAAAGTCTGACTTAATTAAAAATATGGGTGCGTAAAACACCTCTCAAACTATGCTATATTAGGAGTAAACAAAGGTTTATTTACAAATGCCTGTAAAAAAGCTTTAAAATATGTCCATATTGTCATTCAAAAAGTACTCAAAATAGAGGTTTAAGAAGAGGAATTAAAAGATACTCTTGTAACGACTGTAAGAAGTCTTTTAGCTCAACAAGGCGACCAGAACAACTGCAAAAAATAATCTTTGAAGAATATTTTCTACATAGACAAACACTCAAACAATTATCAGATAAATATGGTCGATCTATTCCATGGGTAATGAAGCAAAGAGATGAATATATTGTAGAGTGTAAAGTACATAATCCAAGACCAGTAAATTTAATTTGTGATGCTACTTTTTATGGCAAGAGAAAGGATACATTAGGTACTTTGGTTTTCAAAGATGTTGAATCAAAAGAGATACTCATTTGGAAGCATATTCAAAGTGAAACTATCAAAGACTATAAATATTTA
>CAZMBK010000035.1:0-12482 GCA_964564315.1 uncultured Sulfurimonas sp. | reverse complement strand
ACATCTGTATATATTACTTTCATTAGTGATTCTCCATAATTATTGTCTGAGATTTATACTTTACATGATCACTAAAGTCATGTGTCAATCCTATATATGTATACTTCGCTAAAGAACTTAATCCGACAATAAGATAAAGGGCGATCATCCCTTTCATAAGAAGTTTAAATCGTGCACGAGATACTTTTGTATTTTTTCCCTCTCCAAAGCCCCATTTTAATGCCAATCGGTAGAGTCCTATAAAAGCATGAGAGACTACCGAGATAAGTAGCATAAAGTAAAGTGGTCCCATTAACTCATCTACAATTCTATAAGAACTTGCAAATGGACCAATATGTGATGGCTGGCTCATCATAATGTAAAGATGAACACTCCCTATAAAAAACATCATAAATCCAGTAATAACCTGCACCATCCAGAGATAACTATCTTCATGTTTCATTCTTTGTGTATGCTCTTTTATTGTTTTGTAGTCCCTATAAGATGCAGGAAACTTTCTTACAGCTAGCCCAGCATGTAAAATGAATATAACACTAATAGCAGCAGCTAAAAAAGAGATTATTCCAGGATAACTTTCACCAAAAAAGTAATACCCCTCAAACATCAATGTTACTTTATACATCATCTCATTTGAGATAAGGATGGAGGCTTCAAAGAGAAGATGCCCCATTATAAACAATGCAAGAATAAGACCAGTTGCACTCTGCAAAAAATCCAACCTAGCCGGTATCTTATTTATCTTTTTTTTCTTCATAAAATCTCCAAAACTTAAGTATATAATTATACTACTATAAATAAGATATTAACTTAAAAATGTGTATAATTCGCTCCATAAAAAACTCTACCTTACTAGGATGCACATGACATACGTAATTATTCATACCATACACATTTTTTCTGTTTTTATCTACGGTGGTTTTTTAATTGTCGATAATCTTTTTATGTCAAGAATGAAAGAGACTTTGACTGAAGAAGAGAGTGCAAAAGCTCGTGAAGCTATTATGATGCATGTGAGAAAAGTAGTGCCTTATGCGCTTATGGTTGCAGTAGCTTCTGGTCTTTATATGTTTTTTAACATCTTTGGTGAAATAAGTGATGAAGGATTAAATAACTTTCAAATTACACTCAGTATAAAGGCTTTTCTTGGTTTATGGTTAGGATTTCGAGGTATTAATCAAAAACTTTTTGGGATTAATCCTTGGGTTTTTAAGAGCCACCTCTTCCCATTTGCACTCGTTATAATCATCATTTTACTCTCACAGTTTATGTATGTAGTGTAGACTATACTCTAAACTTTAAAAGAAGTGTAGTTCCATCACCCTCTATTGACTCCACTTCTATTTTTATCTCCATGGCATCACATAGGCGTTTTACAATATCTAAACCTATTCCATGCCCATGAGACTGCTCCTTATAAGAACGCTCAAAAATATGACTTGGATTCTTAATACCTAGCCCACTATCTTCTATATATAATCCCTTTCCTTTTGTGTAAATTTTAACATACCCATTCTCTTTATTATACTTACAAGCATTTGAAATTAAATTTGACAGAATCTGCTTCATTGCATCTCGATTAACAATCACTTCCAAAGTGGACTCTTGAGTAAATATTTCAATAGTAGTGTATATTTTTTCTTGAATTGTAATGACCTCTTTTACAATGTCACATATATTCTCTTTTTTAACCACTAAGGTATCTTCTTGAAGCAGAATATTAAGGTTATTATGTAAGGCACCTATATCTTCTGCACTTTGGCGAATTCTACTTAATGCTTTACTATTTTCTAAAGTAGTTCTCTCAAGAATTTTGGTATTTAATAAAATAGATGTAATAGGAGTGTTTAAGTCATGAATGAGATCTTTAGAAAAATTATCTAATTTTACGATGGCTTCTTGCATTGGTTTTAATGCTCTTACAGAGAGAAAGTAACTTATAAGTGCAAATAGAAAAAGCAATCCTACTTGAAGTGAAATTATTTTTCTTTTTATATCTGCAAGTTTTTTGTAAAATTCATCCTTACTTTTTTTAACATAGAAATATCCCCCATCCCAGCTATAGGGTATAAATGCTTCAAAATACTCCTCTCCAATTAAAAAATTATCTATACGAAAATTTTCTATTTTTTTATGTACTATAGTATGTGTTATTCCATCTGTATGCACTTGGTGTTGGTTCATTTTAAGCTTTCTTATATGCTCTATCATCGAAAAGTGTTCTTGTTCTATAAGGATTTTTTTTTGCTCTCCAAAGTAAAAATACCCTGATGCTAAAATAAGAAATGCAACACTTCCAAAATAGATACTAAAAAACTTCCAAAATGCTGTTTTGTCATGTGTTAACAAGTCGGTACCCTATCCCTTTTATAGTCTGTATCTCTAAACCTACTTTACGTAATTTTGTTATGTAGACACGAAGCGCTCCTTCACTCGCTTCACCTTCACTATTTAACTCATACAGAAGATTACTTTTTGATATTGTTTCATCCTTATGACTGAAGAAAAGGGAAAGAAGTTTTTGTTCTTGTGGTGCTAAAGCAACCAACTTACCATCGGATAGAAGCTCATTTGTCTGTATTTTATAGAGTAGATTTTTATAATACACCTCATTTCCAACCGAAGCAAATGACTTTCGAAGTAGTGCACTTATACGGACTAAAAGCTCATCAAAATCAAAAGGCTTTTTCAAGTAATCATCTGCTCCTACCTCAAAACCTTTAGAGAGAGATGCGATATCACTTAGTGATGTTAAAAAAATACAGGGTGTTTTATCACCAGAATCTCGTAGCATTTTAAGAAGTTCAAAACCATTATAATCAGGAACATTTACATCAAAAAGCATTAATTCAAAACTAGCACTCGCAGTTATGTCAAGAAGACTATTGCCACTCTTTGCCAATGTAACATCATACCCTTCAACTTCTAGAAGTTCACAGAGTGTTTCAGAGAGAATTTTATCATCTTCAAGGAGAAGTACTCTTGCCATATCTGCTATTCCCAATCATCAAATTTAGAGTTTGTATGTTTATCTTTTTTATAACGTTTAGCATTTTTAGACTTATCTAACTGATTAGAACTATGCAAAATTTCACTTTTAATATTATCAATATCCTCTTGAGATTCTTTATATCCTATCATCTTTTGTACAAGAGTTTGCAGATCTTTTAACTCACCCTTATAGAGATCAATCTCCTCAATCCTATTTAAAAGCTTTAGGCTATTGTCTATTTTTTTGTCAAAACCTTTATGTGTAATTTCATCTGTATTCATTAAGTAAGAGATCATTCCCTTGTGAAAACGTTCTAGTGCTCTAATATAACGAAGTCTATGTGCATTGTCTATTGCTTTTTGTGAGGCTGCCATTTCTATCCTATTAAGATTTTATAGCTATAATTATACACTTTATTTTGGAGAAGAATTTGAAAAAAATTATTTTAATGCTAACACTACTAAGTATATCCCTTTTTGCCGAGGTAAAAAATGCTTATATATCACAACAAATTGTAAACTCATCACTCCCTATAGTAGATGTCAGAACACCACCGGAATGGCGGGAAACTGGACTTTTAAAAGGTGCTATTCCCATTATGTTTTTTAATCAACAGGGAGAGTATGATATAAATGCTTTCTTAAAAGAGCTTAATGCAAAAGTAGATACAACAAAACCCTTTGGGATCATCTGCCATACAGGAAGTAGAACTTCTATGATTGCACCATGGATGTCTCAAGAGTTAAACTATAAAGTAGTTAACCTTCAAGGTGGCATGGAGTATGCAACAAAAGCTTTAAAGATGAAAACATACCCATATAAAAAATAACAAATGAAAATTCCCTCATTTATAAAATTTATACTCTACCTTGCACTCCGTATAGTGATTACTTTTACTGTTTTAGGATTTTTTATATTTTTACTTTGGGGATTTTTATACTTAATTTTCTATTAAAAAATAGTTTTTGTGTATAATGTCTTCTATGAAAATATGGAACATACAAACACAAACACAGACACATACCATAGTTCGCTTTAACTGCGAAGAACATAGTGAAATGGAGTACCTCGGTGAGTTTACTGATGATAGCTTTCAAGAGTATCTCAGCTCTCTTCAAACAGATATAGATACAGAAAAAAATCTTAAACTTATAAAGTACTACGGATATTTACACCTACTACTCAAACGAAAGACCTAACTCTTTCTCGCTCCATCCAAACTCTTGAAAAATCTTGAAAAAAACTTTATCCAAAGAAGCTTTTAGAAAAAGCCTCTCTTTCGTATATGGGTGTAAAAACTCTAAACTAATCGCATGAAGTAAGAGCCTATGCATAGCATACTTCTCTCTTACAAATTTATTATGCTCCCCTCTTCCATACTTCGTATCACCTAAAAGATGATGATTTAGATGTTTCATATGGCGACGTAGTTGATGTTTTCGTCCTGTTTTAGGTTTAAGTTCTACAAGTGAATAACGCACAGTATCATACTTTCCAACTGTAGCATTTAACTCTACTCGTTCTAAACACCTAAATACTGTTTGAGCCTCTTGTGCCTCTTTATACTTACTCGCATCTTTATCACTTATTTTATCAAGTTTCTCTCTTAAAGCATGATCTATAAAACCACTCTCTTCTACATATCCACGAGCAACAGCAATATATGTTTTTTCTATTGTATGTTCTCGAAACTGCTCACTCATGAGTTTTGCTGTATGAGAATCAAGGGCGAAGAGTAAAACACCACTCGTAGGTTTATCAAGTCTGTGAAGAGGGTAAACCCACTGCTCTATCTGATCACGAAGTATTTTCATGGCAAAGTAAATTTCATGTTTATCTATCATAGATTTGTGGACTAAAAGTCCAGAGGGTTTATTTATGGCAACAAGATACTCATCTTTATAGAGTATCTCTAACTCATAATCTTTAAACATTTAAAAAAGTTTAGCCATCACGTTTAGTTGTCTTACGTTTTTTCTTTGTCACTTTCGCTTGTTTACGAGTTTGAGGCATGCCACTTGTATTTTTACTATACTGACGCTCTTTTTTCTCACTACTTCGTTTATGTTCTGCTTTGAGTTTTACTTCATCTACATCTTTACGACGTATTGTCGGATCTGGCTCAAAACCTTCAACTTCTTTTTGAGGAATCTTCTGCCCAATAAGTTTCTCAATATCTTTAATATCATATCTTTCATAAATATCTATAAGACTTATAGCCTCACCGTTACGGCCAGCACGACCAGTTCTTCCAACACGATGCACATAATCTTCAGGAATAGAAGGAAGTTCATAGTTAATAACATAAGGAAGATGCTCAATATCTAGCCCACGTGAAGCAATGTCAGTTGCTACAAGAACCTTAAAAGCACCCTCTTTAAACTGAGTTAGTGTTTTTAAACGATTTGCTTTTGTTTTGTCACCATGCAGAACACCACACTTAAGCCCATCTTTTCTGAGTTCAACAACTAGTTCATCAGCACTTGCTTTTGTTCTTGTAAAAACTAAAACTTGTGGATAATTTCTTGAACCAATCAGATAAGCTAAAAGTTCTGCTTTTCGTGTCGTATCTACTAAATAAGCTATTTGATTAATAGTATCTACTGTAGTATTTTTCTTTGCTGTCTCTATAAATGCAGGTTTAGTAAGAATTAGTTTTGATAATTTTCTTACTTTTTCACTATATGTAGCTGAAAAAAGAAGTGATTGATGACGTTTAGGTAACAGAGGGTGTATCTTTCTTATATCTTTAGTGAAACCCATATCTAACATTCTATCTGCCTCATCTAAAATGAAAGTTTCTACATCTTTAAGGCTAAGCCCACTATCTGTATGCTCCATCAAACGCCCCGGTGTTGCAATAATTATATCTACACCATCTTTAATTTTCTGTTTCTGTTTGGCTAAATCTTTGCCGCCTACTAAAATCATAATTTTAATCTTCATATTTTTAGCATAATTTTCTAAATCTTCATATATTTGAATACTTAGTTCACGAGTGGGAGAGAGTATAACCCCTCGAACACCTTTACCCTCTATAGGTTTTCTTAAACGCTGAAGTAGTGGCAAACCAAAGGCAGCTGTCTTTCCTGTTCCAGTCTGTGCCGTTGCAAAGATATCACTTTTAGCTAAAACTAAAGGAATGGCCCTTGTTTGTACAGTTGTTGGGTTTTCATACCCCATATCTTTTATAGCACTGAGTAGTGGCTTTATTATTCCTAGTTTTTCAAACGACATTTTGAACCTTCATCTTTTATATATAAAATGTATTTTAGCATATTTTTACTTTTATCTTGATACTTTTGTGATACAATAACAATAATTAAAACTTATTTTAGGTCAAAAAACTATTGAATTTTATTACACAACTTATAAATAAGATCCTCCGTATAGGGATCTCAGCTACAGATAGCGAAGTCTTAGAGTTACAAAAAATGTCTATCGCTATGATGCCTTTAATTATTGGTCCTGTTGGATTTATTTGGTCCCTTATTTACATGGGTTTTGGTTATTATATCTCTGCTCTTATACCAATGTTTTATACATTAGCTTCCATTATTACACTTATTGTTTTTTCAAAAACAAAAAATATAGAGTTCATTCAAAAAGCACAAATGACACTTATTTTAATCTTACCTTTTCTTCTTATGTGGACACTTGGTGGTTTTACACAGAGTAGTTATGTATTTATCTGGGCATTTTTTGCCCCTATTGTTGCACTTATACATGATAAAAGTACAAAATCGCTCTACTGGCTCTACTCCTTTATATCCTTAGTTATTTTCTCTGCTATTATAGACACTTGGCTCATTGAGAACATTAAAGTAGAGCTCTCACCTGTATCTGTTGAAATTTTCCTTATTCTAAACATTAGTGTAGCACTCTCTGGTATATACTTTTTAATTCGCTACTTTATTGGTGAAAAAGATAAAAATGCAGATGCAAAGCTCCAACTAAAACATGATGCACTGCTAAGTAAGACAAAAGAACTGTATGATAACATCTCTTATCTTGAAAGTTATAAAAAAAATATAGACAACAATCTAATAGTAACAAAAACAGACCTCAAAGGTATCATTACATTTGCTAATGAAAATTTCTACAGAACATCTGGCTATACAGCGAATGAAGTTATTGGTAAAAATCATAGTATTATTAGAGACCCAAATACAGATAAGGAACTCTTTAAAAATCTTTGGCGCACCTTGTTTATGAAAAAAACTTGGCATGGTAGTATTCAAAATAGAACAAAAAATGGTACTAGATACTGGGTTGATGCTACTATTTCCCCTATATTTAACAAAGATAATGAGATTGTTGAATTTATTGCTATACGTCATAACATTACAAAACTCATGCAACATCAAAATGAATTAAAAAAATTACTTTATGTAGATACACTTACTAATCTGAAAAATAGAAATGCACTCCTTAAAGATATAAGACGACAAGAACATTATTCATGTACACTTATTAACATTGACACCTTTAGCCATATTAATAACCTTTATGGCGAATCTTTTGGTAATAGAGTCCTTATTGAATTTAGTAACTTTTTAGTAAATAAACTTTCACCAAGCAATAGCTCAAACTTTTATAGATTAAGTGGTGATGAATTTGTTATCTTAGATAGCGAAAAAAGTGAAGATGAAGTAAGAAAATTTGCTCAAAACCTAATAAAAACAAATGCACAAGAAACTATTTTAATTGATGATCAGTCGATTTCATTAAGCATTACTATAGGTATCTCCTTTGAAAACTCATCACAACTCCTAACAACCGCAAATATGGCACTTATTGCAGCAAGAAAAGAGCTTCAAAGCTTTATGATTTATAACAAATCCCTCTCTTTAAGTAACGAATATGAAAATAATATAAAATGGATAAAAGAGATTAAGGATGCCATAAAAGAAGATAGAATAAGAATGTTTTATCAACCTATAGTTGATCATAAAAATCCAGAAAAAAAGAAATATGAGACACTTATTCGGCTTATTGATCGTTCTGGTGAGGTTATTACCCCTTATTTCTTTTTAGAAATTGCTAAAAAAGCAAAGCTCTATAAACAACTCACAAAAATTGTTATTAGAAAAAGCTTTGAAGCCTTTAAAGATAATGATTACGAGTTCTCTATAAATATTACGATTGACGATATTTTAGATCCTGAAATTAATCAGTATATTATTACAACACTTCATGAGTATAACATTTCAAATCGTGTTATTTTTGAAATTGTTGAGAGTGAAAGTATTGAAAATTTTGATGAAATAGAAAATTTTATTATGATGATTAAACAGTTTGGCTGTCGTATTTCTATAGATGATTTTGGTACAGGCTACTCTAACTTTGAACACCTTATGAGACTCCAAGCTGATTTTATAAAGATAGATGGAAGTATTATTAAAGAGATAACAACAAACAAACGCTCTGAACTAATCACTTCTGTAATTGTAGCCTTTGCAAAGGAGCTCAACATAGAGACTATTGGTGAATATGTTGAGACTAAAGAGATCAATGACAAACTTATAGATTTAGGAGTAAATAAGTCCCAAGGTTACTATTTTGATAAACCTCAAGCTTCTTTAGAGAAAAAGTAGCTATAATTACATAAAAACAGAAGAATAACTCTACATGATAAGAAAAAGTCTAAAAAGCACAACTAAAAGTGAAAAATTAAAAGCCTTTATAAAAAAAGCAAAAATCCCACCTGAGTTTTTATACCCTAACCGAAAGATGATTGCAAGAGGTGTTTTTCTTGGTGTCTTTATAGCTTTTATTCCTATGCCTATGCAGATGGCATTCGTTTTATTATTTATGCCTTTTTTTCGTTTTAATGTCCCCATAGCTATTGCTATGTGTTGGCTAAGCAATCCTTTTACAATGCCACCCATGTACTATGTGGAGTATCTTACAGGCTCTTTTATATTAGGGATAGAACCTGCTCCTGTAAAACTAACGCTAGAGTGGTTTAGTGAAAACATTGATGCTATTTTTATTCCTCTTTATACTGGAACTGCTATTTTTTCCATTGTAGGCTCCATGTTAGCTTATTTTGGAGTAAACTACTTTTGGAAACTTTCTGTTTATAAGGCTAGAAAAAAAATTAATAAGAAAAAAATACTACCGTAAAAAATTAAGTGCATTTAACTCAAAAAAATAGTAGAGTAATCCACCTATCCATAAAGCTATAATTGCTATATGTTTGAGTAAAAAAGATGTTTTGCTTATTTTATGTCGAAACAGTGCCATACTTAAAGTCGCCCCTAAAAAGCCACCAATAAGTGCAAAGGTATGTAACTCTTTTTCACTAATACGAGAGCTCCCTTTTTTTATAGAGCGATACTTATCAAAAGCATATACAACAAATGTAGCAATATTAATAAAAGTGAAGTAGATAAATATAGCTTTTTGCACTACTTTTTAAGACTCCAAAATATAAAACCTAAGCCTATAAAAATAAATGGAAGACTCAAAGCCTGACCAGTACTCATCATTAAAAAACTTGTATCATAATCAGCCTGCTTTACTTTTACAAACTCTACTAATATTCGCACTGAAAATAGCATAGTTAAAAAGAGTCCAAAAAGCAAACCGTTTTTTATACTATTGCGTTTATATCTGTAAACAAAAGTCAATATAATAAATATAACTAAATATGAAAATGCTTCATACAATTGTGCTGGATGTCTAGGAAGCATATCAACACGAGTAAATATAACTGCCCAAGAGACTTCAGCAGGTTTTCCAATAATTTCAGAGTTCATAAAGTTTCCCATACGAACAAAAAAACCAAAAAGAGCAGTAGGAATAGCAACACGATCAAGAAGCCAAATATAATTTAGCTTATGTTTCTTGGCAAAAAGGTAGAGTGCAATTATAACTCCTGTCCCCCCACCATGAGAGGCTAATCCCCCCTCCCATACAGCCAAAATTTTAGATGGATTTGCAAAGTAGTAAGAAGGATCATAAAAGAGTACATGCCCTAACCTTGCTCCAACTACTATACCTATAGTAATGTAGAGAAACATTGACTCTAACATCTCTTCGTCTTTGCCCTCTTGTCTGTAAACCCATTTCATAAACTGTAGACCTGCAAGAATTGCACTTGCAAAGAGGATTCCATACCAGTAAACAGTAATAGGTCCCAAAGAGAATGCTATAGGTGAATTACTCCAAACAAAATAATTCATCTTAAGCTCTCAGTGCTTCAGCTATTAGCTCTATTGGGTTTTTAAAGATGGTCTCACTCTCTACACCCATTGAGTTATTTATCTGCATACGACAAGCTGAACACTCAGCAGATACTATCTCTGCTCCGGTTGCTTTAATCATCGCAGCTTTTGGAATACCTGCTGCTTTTGCAAAATGATACTTCTCACTCTGCATAGTAATTCCACCAAATCCACAACAAGCATTAGGATCACTCATCTCTACTATTTTGTAGTTTTGGCGAATTAAATTACGTGGTTCTTCATAAATACCCTGCATCTTTTTTGCATGGCATGGGTCATGATAGGTTACGATGTTTGGTCGTTGCTGTTTTGAAGCTAAAACTTGTTCTAACTCTGTATGATTTTGCAACCACTCAGTAGCCATATAGACCTTACTCATCACAACTCTTGCACGAGCTCTCCAATCTGGCTGATCATGAAAATAGTGCTCATAATCTATTTTAAGCATAGCAGAACAAGTAGCTTCGGGAACAATGATAGCCTCAACATCAAAAGCAAATGTTTCAAAATACTCAATGTTAAATTTTGCATTATAATCAACTGTATCAAAATCACCTGTAAAGTAAGCAGGTGCAGAACAACATTTTTGACTCTTTGCTAAAAAAGCATCTATCTCTAAAGTCTCTAAAATCTCTAAGAGAGAGTCTCCAACACTTTTAAAATTGTAGTTTCCTAAACAGCCTATAAAAATAGCAACCTTTCGTTTACCGCCATTGTCAATATTTTCAGGATGTGAATTTAAAAATGATGTTTTTCTCAAACTTGGAAGTAGTCTATCTGCTTTTAACATAGGAAGATTAAAACGAGAATGCATAGAGTCAATGTCCGCTTTTATTTTAAAACCACAGGTTTGAAATACCCAACCGAGTTTAAATGCTAAGTCATTGAGCCAACGATGACGTAAAAGTAAAAAGAATGCTCTCTTATACCAAGCGATACCAAACTTTTTCGCTATATCAGCTCTGGCTTGTTCAATTATCATATCTGTTGGCAAAGATTTTGGACAGACCTCAACACAAGCCGTACATAAAAAACAAGACTCAAAAATATCTTTAGCAGTTTCATCCATCTCTAAGTGACCGCGTTTATATGCACCTAAAAGATCAATAAATCCACGAGGAGAAGTTACCTCATCTGCATTTACATTGTGAATGGTACAGACAGGTATACACTTACCACACTTTACACAATCATCTTGAATTTCATCAAAGCTAAATATATCTTCTAAAGGTTTATTCATTATTACACCGTTTTTGAAAAAGTTTTCTTACTTCCCTTGTGCTGGTGCATGTAAGCATCAAACGCCATGGCAATATTTCTTATAAGAAGTGTTCCTGTTTGTGAACACTCTATTTTATTCTCATCCATCTCTATTAAATCATCTGCAACAAAAGGTTTCAGTTCTTCTATGGCATCAGCAAAGTAAGTTTTGAATTCTACACCGTAAAGCTTATTAAATCTTTGTATATCTAACTTAAAGTTACTCATCAGTTCCATAATAACATACTGACGAATCTGGTCATCTTCGCTAAGAACAACACCACGCTCAAATGGAAGTTTCCCAGCATCAATAGCCTCTTCATACTCTGCCATCACTTTAAAGTTTTGGTTATAACTATCGACACCCTCGCCTATAGAAGTAAGCCCTACCCCTATAAGGTCAGCTCCACCCTTAGTTGTGTAGCCTTGGAAGTTTCTATGAAGTTCCCCTTTTTCTATGGCTTTAAAGAGTTCATCTTCAGGTTTTGCGAAATGATCCATACCTATCATCTTATAACCATGTGAAGTTAAGAAGTCTATAGTGTACTGCATAATTGCCAATTTTTCATCCGGTAAAGGGAGTGTAGTTTCATCTATTTTACGCATAGTCTTTTTGAGCCAAGGTACATGTGCATAGTTAAAAACTGCAAACCTATCAGGATTTAGAGTAAGTGCCAATGTAAGTGTCTCTTTAAATGTCTCTAATGTTTGAAAAGGAAGCCCGTAAATAAGATCAACATTAACCGAAATCATATTGTATTTACGAGCTAAATCCATCGCATCTTTTGTGATGTTGTAAGGCTGTACACGATGCACTGCAACTTGCACTTTTTCGTTAAAGTCTTGAATTCCAAAACTTACACGATTAAAACCAGCTTCACTCATCACTCGCATCTGATCTTCATTAATATGGCGAGGATCAATCTCACAACTTATCTCCGCACCCTCTATAAAGTTTGGAAAGTATGACTTTATCTCATCAATGATGATTTTAAGTTGTG
>CAZMBK010000034.1:0-12939 GCA_964564315.1 uncultured Sulfurimonas sp. | reverse complement strand
TTAATCTTTTTGATATGTTTGAAGAGTTTTTAGAGAATAAAAAAGGGGATATTTTGAAGTCCGTTGTCGAGTTCTCTAAAGCTTGGAGAAAAGACAAGGTTCTACGACGTTTAGAAGCTATGATGATAGTTTTAAATAATGACCACATTTTTATACTTACTGGAAATGGTGATGTTGTTGAGCCTGAAGATGGAGAGATTGCTTCAATTGGAAGTGGTGGTAACTATGCTATTTCAGCGGCACGTGCTTTAAAAAAACATGCTTCACTTGATGAGGAAGAGCTTGTCAAAGAGTCTCTTCACATTGCTGGAGATCTCTGTATCTACACAAACCATAACATCAAAACTTTAACATTAGAGAGTAACTAACAGATGAACTTAACGCCAAAAGAGATTGTAGCATACTTAGATAAGTATGTTATCGGTCAAAATGCTGCAAAAAAAACTATAGCTTTAGCACTTAGAACACGTTATCGTCGTATGCAACTCGATGAGACTATGCAAAATGAGATTATGCCAAAGAACATTCTTATGATAGGTTCTACTGGTGTTGGTAAGACTGAAATATCTCGCCGTTTAGCAAAAATGATGTCTGTTCCTTTCATAAAGGTTGAAGCAAGTAAATATACTGAAGTTGGTTTCGTTGGTCGTGATGTTGAGTCTATGATACGTGATCTTGTTGTTAACTCTATAAGCATTGTAAAAGCTGAAAAAGAGGAAGAGAACAGAGATAAGATAGACAACTATGTTCTAAATAAGATAGTCGAAAAACTTCTCCCTCCCCTTCCAAAATCTGCAAGTGAGAGTAAAAAAGATGATTATCAACGTCTACTCGAATCTATGGAGAAAAAAGTTGCATCCGGTGAAATGGATGACAAAGTTATTGAATTAGATGTAGCAAAACTTAACATTGAATTTGATGATAGTGGACTTCCTCCTGAGATGGCAAAGGTTCAAGAGTCTTTCTCTAAAGTTTTTGCAAGCATCAACAAAGAAGACAACAAAAAAGAAGTGAGTGTTAAAGATGCAAAATCTCTTTTACGTCAAGAAGCAGCACAAAAGCTACTCGACTCTGCAAGTGTAAATGCAGAAGCACTGAGACGTGCTGAAAATGGTGGTATTATCTTTCTTGATGAAATAGACAAAATTGCTTTGAGTGAAAAGTCTGCTGGGAGAAATGATCCATCTAAAGAGGGTGTACAGCGAGATTTACTCCCTATAGTAGAGGGGAGTAGTGTCTCTACAAAATATGGAACAATTAATACCGATCATATTCTCTTTATTGCAGCGGGTGCATTTCATGTAAGCAAACCAAGTGACTTAATCCCTGAACTTCAAGGACGTTTTCCTCTTCGTGTTGAGTTAGAGTCTTTAACAGAAGAGACACTTTATCAGATTTTAACACAAACTGAGAACTCTCTACTCAGACAGTATGAAGCACTTTTAAGTGTTGAGGGAATGAAGTTAATCTTTGAAGATAAAGCAGTAAGAGCCGTTGCAAAACTTGCACACCGTGCGAATGAAAACACTGAAGATATCGGTGCACGACGTCTACACACTGTTCTTGAAAACATCTTAGAAGAGATTAGTTACGATGCAGATGAGTACGATGGCAAAGAGTTTAGCATAACAGAAGAGTTAGTACACAAAAAACTAGAAGAGGTAGTCGAAGATGATGACCTCTCCAGATATATCTTATAAAATAAAAGGCAATAGATGAGCAGAGCAGGTTTTGTATCTTTAATAGGTCGTCCAAATGCGGGTAAAAGTACCCTTATGAATTCACTTTTAGGTGAAAAAATAGCAATGGTAAGCCAAAAAGCAAATGCTACTCGCCGCCGTTCAAATGCCATTGTAATGGTTGAAGATACTCAAATTATCTTTGTAGATACTCCGGGCTTACATGAGCGTGAAAAAATACTCAATCAGTTTATGATGGATGAAGCACTTAAAGCCATGGGAGATTGTGATCTTATTATCTATCTTGCCCCTGTTACTGATAGTGTAGAGCATTATGAGAAGTTTTTAAAACTAAACAAAAAAAATGTAAAGCATATCATAGTTGTTTCTAAAATAGATCAAGTAAAACAAGAAAAACTCTTCAAAACTATAGCTTCTTATAACCGTTTTGCAGAGCATTTTGAAGCACTTATTCCTGTTGCTATTCCTAAGAAAGTAGGTCATGAAGATCTACTTAAAGTTATTTGTAAAAATTTACCAGAATCTCCCTTTCTTTTTAATCCTGAAGATTTAACAAGTGAACTTGTTCGTGATATCTATGCTGGATTTATCCGTGAGGGTATTTTTGAAAATGTAAGTGATGAAGTTCCTTATGAGTCTGATGTTATCATAGAGAGTATTGATGAAGAAGATCATGTTGATGTTATTCATGCGATGATTATTATTGAAAAAGAGTCTCAAAAGGGAATCATTATTGGAAAAGGTGGAGATTGTATAAAACGTATTGGTAAATCTGCTCGTGAAAAGATAGAGAGGCTCAGTACTAAAAAAGCCTACCTTAACCTACAAGTTGTAGTAAAAAAAGGGTGGACAAAAGATGTGAACTTTCTAAAGGAGATCGGTTACGACAATGCGAAATAGACTGAAAAAAGCTCTGTTAACTCTCGTACTCCTTTCAACTTATAATTTATCTTTAAGTGCAAATGCACTAACTCAGTATAGAATGTATGGAATAGAAGATATTAGAAAACAGATGGATTTTGATCTTACAAATAGAGAGTACTGGGATAATTATCTTAAAGATATTGATACACAATTTGGTTATATAGAAGCATATCAAAGTATTTTAAGCTGTGATAAATCAAATTCTAAACTTACACTTTATATGAAAGATGCACAAAATAGATATAAACTCAAAAAAAGCTATACTGCATTTACTGGTAAAATGAGTGGGGATAAGGCTACAGAGGGAGACCTTAAAACACCCATTGGCATCTATAATCTTACAAAAAAACTCTCAAAAGTAGACTCTTTTTATGGACCTATGGCATTTGTCACATCTTACCCAAACAGTTATGATCTTTATAGAAAAAAAGATGGTTCAGGGATATGGATACATGGACTGCCTATTGATCAAGAGCGAGATAGTTTTACAAAGGGATGCATTGCTATAAATAACTCAAGTATTGAATGTCTTGATAAAAATATTGATATAAGTAATACACTACTAATCATCAATGAAACACAAACACATAAAAAGGTAGAAAAGGAAGCACTCTCAAATATACTTTCTCAAATTTTCACTTGGAGATATGCTTGGATATATAATGACTTAGAGAGTTATTTAAGCTTTTATGACTCTAGTTTTAAACGTGTTAATGGTACCGATTTTGAAAATTTCAGTCGATATAAAACACGCATTTTTAAAAAGCAAGAGGAAAAAACCATTCGTTTTAAAAATATAAATGTAATTCCTTATCCTGGAGAAGAGAACATTTACCAGATAACTTTTTTTGAAATATACCACTCAAAGAGTTTTTCCTTTAATGGAAATAAAGTTCTTATAGTTAAATTACAAGATAATAAAATAAAAATTATTACAGAGAAATAGATGAAAATTTTCATTTTATCCCTCCTCTTTACAACTTTTCTCTTCTCAAAAGTTCAACTTATTAAAAAAGAAAACAGTGATTCAAATACTACACTTCTTGTTATTGGTGGCATACATGGAAATGAACCAGGAGGGTATGAAGCTGCTTCTATTTTAGCTACACACTATACTGTTTACTCAAAGAATCTTTGGATTATTCCTAATCTTAATCAGGAGAGTATTATACGAAATTTACGTGGTGTTAATGGTGATATGAATCGTAAATTTGCTTATATTAAGAAGAAAGATAAAGATAAAGATATCATAAACGAGATTAAAAAAATCATTCTTTCACCTAAAGTTTCACTAGTACTCAATCTTCATGATGGTCATGGATTTTACAGAAAAGAGAATCAAAGTACTGTATTTAATCCTAATGCTTGGGGACAAACATGTGTAATAGATCAATGTAACCTAAAAGAGAACCAACCCTTTGGAAACTTAAATGAAATCGCGCTCAGTGTTAAAGAAAGTATCAACAAAAAACTACTTAAAGAGCATCATAGTTTCAATGTTAAAAATACAAATACACAATACGATGATGAGGCAATGCAACTCTCTTTAACATACTTTTCTGTGACAAATAGTAAACCTGCATTTGCAATAGAAACAAGTAAAAATCTTTCAACACTTAGTCAAAAAGTATTTTATCAACTCCTAGCTATTGAAGAGTATATGAATGTTATGGGAATAAAATTTAGTAAAGACTTCCAACTTAATGAAAAAGATATCGCTAAAATTCTCCATAACTATGGCTACTTAAAGATAAATAAGAATATTTTATTTAATTTAAGTGATATAAAAAAATCTTTAAGCTACATTCCGATAAAATCAAAAGATAATCTCTTCGAATTTTCGCATCCACTTGGTGGCATAAGAAAATTAAAGGGAAATTACTCTGTCTTTATAGGGAACAGGCTTATTACAAAACTAAAGCCTCAGTATTTTAATATGTCAAAAAGCTGTCCTAATACATTAGATTTTTTAATAGATGGAGAGTATAAATCTCTTCCTAAAGCTACAGAATTTTATGTCAATGCCGATTTTAAAGTTGTAGAAAATGAAGCACTTCGTGTAAATGTTATTGGTTATCACTCAAGAAAGGGTGCAAAAGAGAGTAATGTCTCTATATCTCTCTCTAAGTTAAATAAAAACTATTCTATCGATAAACAACATAAAATTTATAGGATAGAGTTTTATTATAAAGATGAATTTTGTTCCATGGTAATGGCTCATTTTAAATAGGATTATAGTTTATGAGTAAACAAGCACAACACTCTTTTTCAAGTGTACTATCAATTGATCCTTATAAAGAGACCTATATCAATGGCATATCAAGCTTTTTAAGTGGCTCAAACTCTCCTGAGTTTTCTAAGGAGCAATTTGTACTCTCTTATCTTAATACAAAAGAGTTTATTAATGCTCAAATTGAGATAAGTAAAAATATTCCTGATGAAGATCTTTATGATGCTATTAACTCAAAAGCTTATGATGAACTCGCACTAGATCAAGCTGTAGAGTATCAAATTCAATACATAGAAACTTTTAACAATTTAGATGAAGAGAATAGACACTTTCATGTCTTTATTGTTGATCCATTAGAAATTACACATACATTTTCCCAAATAATTGAAAAAATAAAATATATCGATATTATTATACCCGTTCCACTTCTTCTAAAATCCCTTTACTCTAAGGAGATCATAGATAGTAGTGGTGTTCACTGTTTTATTTATTTTCAAGAGAATGATGCATTTATTACTATTTATGGAAATAAAGAGTTTATATACACAAAATCTATAAAATACTCTCTTCTTGATATGCATGAAAGGTTTTGTGAACTCTATGGTGAAAGAATTGACTATAATGACTTTCTAAACTTTTATACACAAGAGAGCTTAAAGCATACAGATAGTGAATATAAAAAGTACTTTATTAGACTTTATAAAGAGTTATCTGCAAATATAAATGATATTTTAACCTATGCAAAACGTGCATTTAAAATAGAAAAATTTGAACATCTATATGTTGGTTCTCAAGTAGAGACTGTTACAAAACTTGATGAAATTTTTGAAGTAGAACTTACTATTAAATCAAGTGAATTTGATTTTGAATATGGCTATGAGAAGAGTAACGGTTATATAGATCAACTTCATGCTTTAATGCATATGTATACAACAGTAGATGAATTTCAAAGGTACGAATCAAACTTTAGTATCTATCATCGTCCTCCTGCATTTGTAAAACGCCAAAGTGGGAAAATAATACTTTTAACTCTTGCTTCATTTATACTTGCATTCGTGTATCCTGTAACATATTGGGTATTAAACTATACACAAATACTGCATAAAGACCTTTTGCAACAAGAGTATAAAGAGGTTCATAATATAAGAGCAACGAGAGAGTCAACCTTAAAATCAAAAAAGCTTGATAAAGAGAAGGCTATTACCCTACTTGAAACAGAAAAAAAAGAGTACGACAATAAAAAGAGTACCTTAATAAAAATTCATGATGTTAAAGTTAATTATCCTATGAAAGCAAAATTACTCACAATTTTAACCAAAGATTTAAATAAATTTGGAGTAA
The DNA here is from genome assembly GCA_964564315.1 of uncultured Sulfurimonas sp. Lineage (GTDB taxonomy): Bacteria > Campylobacterota > Campylobacteria > Campylobacterales > Sulfurimonadaceae > Sulfurimonas. The sequence goes on along the minus strand of CAZMBK010000034.1, from coordinate 6,744 downwards.
ATATGGAGTCCCTCTTTTATTCTGAAGAGGAGAATAAAAAAGTATTTACACTTAACCTTGTATCTTCAAAAGATAGAAAAATAACACAACTTGTATATTTTTTAACTAGAACACATGAAAATATTTTCAAGTTTCAACTAGAAGAAATTCTTTATAATGAAGAAGAGCATCTCTACTTTAGTCAACTTAAAGTGAACATATTATGAAAATAAATGGAGAAGATTACTTACATGCTATAGACAAAACTTTTGAACAAAAAGCTCAAAAAGATATTAATATGATCTATATTATGCTAGTGGCTATAATTTTTGGTTTTTCATACTCACTCTTTTGGGATAGTTCTGTAGAGGAGCTGCTTAAAACAGAAAAAAGTGTCTCAAGATTAAAGCAAAAAATAGATGAAGACCAAATGTTTCTAAGATACAATCCTGAAACAAGACTTCTACAATTAGACAAAGACATTTCAGCAATAAACTCAAAAATAATTATAAATAAAGATAATAATTCTTATATAAAAAGTAAAATAGAGACTATATCTTCTCTAATTTATGATGAAAGAACTTGGGGGGAATATATTGACTCCATCTCTAAAAATGCTCAGAGGTATAATGTAAAAATAAAATCTTTTACAAATCAGTATGCATCGACTGGTCACTCTTTTGGACATATTTTAGATATCACTATTAGTGCTACTGCAAATTACAAAAACACCCTTAATTTTATAAACTCATTAGAGCAAAGTGATTTAGTAATTGATCTTCATACTATGAAAATTACAGCGGCTAAAGAACTACAAAGTGACTTAAATATTTCTGTTTGGGGGATTACATACTAATGAAAATTTTACTAATATTAAATGCAACACTTCTAACAGTAAGCCTTTTTGCTAATGAACTTTCTTGGGTTAATGAGCAGGTTGAAGCAATCAAACCAGCTAGAAAAGGTATGAGAGTAGATGATCTCAGTAGGATAAAAGATCCTTTTGTTTTTTTAGAAAAAAATAATGAAGAGAGTATAGCTAAAGTAGAAAATAAAAAAAATACAACTACTTCACCAAAAAAGTATACAAGAAAAAGAAAAACTACAAATGTAATACAAAATAAAATGTATACACTTAGTATGATTATGAATAACTCTATTTTAATTAATAAAAAATGGTATAAAGCAGGGGATAAAATCAACGGATATTCAATTACTTTACTGAATACAAGATCTGTAGTTTTAAAAAAGAAAAAAAGAAAACCTATTTTTTTAACAACAAAATCTAGCAAACAAAAAAATTTCTAAATAATTAGGATTATAAAATGAAAGATATAAAAACATCAATCCAAACAGCACTATTTACACTACTGCTCACAACAAGTTGTTTTGCAGATTGTTCTTATGAGCTCTTTAGCATTAGTTCTGTTCAAAATACAAAAATCATTGATTTCATTAATCAACTCAGTGATGAGTGTGAGTTTAGTATTATTGTTACTGATCCAAATGCAGGAAAATATCTTAACAACAAACTTAATAAAACAAACTTAAAAAACCTTACTATTGATGAAGTGTTAGATATTATACTCTTAGAAAACAATTTAGCTTACTCTTTAGAAAATAATCTACTAAGAATTTCTTACCTTACAACAAAAGTATTTGAAATCGACTATATTCTTTCTCAAAGAAAAAGCTCTGGAAGTACAGATGTAACACTAAGTTCAAGTGCTTCAACAGCACAAAATGGCGCTTCAGGAGGAGCACAAGCTGGTGGAACAGGAAGTAGCTCTGGTGGCAATATTTTATCTCAAACAGGTATAAAAATTGAGAGTACCGATGAAGTTAAATTTTGGGAAGCACTTGACCTAGAGTTTAAAAGTATACTTAATAGACCTCATGACTCATACAAAGCTTCTGCTCCTATTATAAATAAAAATGCAGGACTTATTACAGTTACTGCTACATCTAAACAGATGAAGAGATTTGAAAGTTATCTAAAAAAATTACAAGACAAGGTTCAATTACAAGTTTTGATTGATGTGCAACTACTCTCTGTCACTATGTCAGAAGGAAAGACTACAGGTATAGACTGGAAACAACTCTATGCCCTTCAAAATATAAAAATTGCCATAGACCATAGAAACTGGGAAAATGTTTCAGAATATAAGGACACATCTATAACAGAAGGTATCTACGATAGTGCTAAAGCGGTAGGAGAGATGGTCACGGTTCAAGCAGATGGAACACTTAATGAAGTCGTTAAGTTTTTACAAACGCAAGGAAATGTAAACTCAATCTCAAATCCTAAAGTCTTAACACTCAACAATCAACCAGCACTTATTACAGCAGGTACAGAGTACTTTTATAAAATTACAAGTACAGAGACACTAGCTGGAGGAACAGGGGCTGGGGCTCAAAGTTCAAATGAAAATATCCAATCAGTTTTTGCAGGTGTCCTTTTAACAATTACCCCAGAAATCTCAGATGATAGAACAATTACACTAAAAATCAATCCTTCCCTCTCAGAGACAACACAAGATATTTCAAACCAAGATAACTCAAAAAGAGATATGCCACCTGACCTTAACCGCCGCCAACTCTCTTCTGTTGTTACAGTAAAAGATGGAAATAGAATTATTCTTGGTGGGCTTATTAATACAAGAAATACATTAGAATCAAATAAAGTACCAATTTTAGGAGATATTCCTATTATTAGTTATCTATTTAAATATGAAGAAAAAGTAAAATATGTCGAAGAGTTAGTTATTATTATAGAGCCCCATATTATTGATAGAGAGATTAACAATGTTTCCCTTGCAGATCTTGGATATGAGGGTATGACCGATGATATGATTATGAAAGAGAGACTCTCTAACACAGATCAAGTAGACAAACTCACTATAAATAATGCTAAAAAAGTGGGCTTAAAGACACCTGTGTTAGATAAACGCCATTCGAAACAAGGACAGTAGTAGATGAATAGTATCTTCCTTAGTTCTAAAAGTGTTTTCTTAGATATTGTAGATGCAAAGGATTATATTCAGCTAGATCGTGTTTCAACAATTTACCAGTCACTCAAAGACTCTATTAAAAAACCTTTAAAGATGATTTTATTGTATGGAAAACCAGGGACAGGAAAGAGTATGTTTCTTACTAAACTTTATAAAGATATTTCTAGTTCACAAAAAGTATATCTTTATAAAACACCTATTCTTGATGAGAGTGAATTTTATAAAACATTAGCACAAGATATTTTTGGCATTAAATATGGTGGTGAGCTAAACTTTACACAATTTATGAAAGTAGTCGAGTCAAAAAAAAGAGAAAATGTTCCTGTTGTATTACTTGATGAGGCGCAACTCTACTCTGAATCTTTAATGGAGAGGATTAGACTACTCTCCGATACACGAACTATTAAATTTGTGATTACACTTCATAAAACTGAAAAAGAGGATATCATAGCAAAAGAGCACTTCCAAACTCGTATATGGGAGACCATTGTACTTGAGAATGCTTCAAATAGTGAACTTAAAATATATATTCAAAAAAAATTGATGAAAGCGAACTGCTTTGACACTGCAAATATGTTTACAAAAAAATCTGTTAACCGTATTCATAAACTTACAAATGGTAACTACAGAGATACCAATAAACTACTCTATACTCTTTTTGATATTTACTCTATGTATGAGCAAAACCAAAGAATTTCTCGTTTACAAACAGATCAAATAGCTACAAAAATAATTGAAATGGCCGCAATTCATACAGGACTTATAGATGCTTAATATTGTAGAACTAGAACGAAGATGGTTATCATATAAAATACGATCATACCTACCCTATATTATTCTCACTTTAGCCCTTACAATTCTCATTTTTATTTTAGCATTTATAATGCTAAAAGAGGAAAATAGTTCCACACCTATGGAGAGTGAAAAAATAGAAGAACTGATAATGATACAAAAGAAGGAAGCTGTACAACTCCCTTTAGAACCAATAAAATCTGTTATTTCTCAAAATCAGCACTCTATTGCATTAGTGCCTTCTTTAGGTTTTATGCAAAAAATCCAAAATGCACAACAGCCCCAATACCATAATGAAAATAGACCTCAAGTGCATCAGAAAACTATAGTTCATACAAAAAAAGAAATAACCCCTATTAAAATAAAGACAATCAACATAAAAAGACAAAACACTAAAAATGATATTTATGAAATAATTGCTCGTTTTAAAAAAAACAACAATCCAGTACTTAGTCTTTTTGTAGCAAAAAAATATTATGAGATGCAAGATTATAAACAATCTTATAACTATTCACTTATTACAAACTCTATAAATAGTAATATCGAGTCAAGTTGGATTATTTTTTCAAAATCTTTAGTGAAACTAGGCAAAAAGAATCAAGCAATAAGAACACTTCAAAAATATATTAGCCAATCACATTCAAATAGTGCTAAAATCCTTCTTGATGAGATAAAATCAGGAAAATTTCAATGAGAACCTTACTATTACTACTCTTATCACTTCATTTAAGTGCTGATATCAAACAGGAAATGTTCGGTCTTTATCAAAATAAAAAATTCAATAAAGTCTGTAGTATTGGTTTTAATAACTTTAAAAGTAATAAAAAGGATGAAGAGTATGTCTCTCTTTATGCCTTTGCTTGTCTCTACTCTGATTACATAGATCGGCTTGCAGTTCCAACAGCGATTCTTAAAACGACAAAAGAGTCACGTGCCAATGCTGCATACTTTTCTGTAATACTTATGCAAAAAAAACTTCTTTATCATGCTATGGTGGACAAGTATGATCTCTCTGAATTTACACTCCCTACTACGGACTATATTCTCTCTAAAGTTTTTGATTTTTATACAAAACTAGGAAAACATTCACCTCGAAACTTTTACCTTTTTGAAGATCCAAATAATGCAAAACTAACATATAAACTCTCACTTACTACGGACTACAATAAGGTTCATAAAATAATAATCGAAGAGTATTATGATACAATATCTATTAATCGTCATATTTACTGGTAGGAGATATTTGTGGATAGAATAACTACAGACTTGCTTGCTGATGGTTCCATTATGAAAGGTCAAGTTGATCGACTTTTAGCAAAAGGGATCAATGAAAATCTTATTCTTAGAGATATTACACTCTCAGGTTTTATGACCATGGATAGACTTATTCGCTTTATTGTACATAAAGTGAGAGATGGTGTCTATAATCTATCTATTATTGACAACTATGATTACATTTATGAAAAAAATGTTCTTCAAAAACTAGCTGAAGAGCTTGGACAAAACTTTATTGACTTAGATGCTATAGATATGGATTATAATCTTACGAGTAAAATTCCTCTTGCACAACTTCAAAAGTACAATATTATTCCTGTATCTCAAGATGATATGCATGTTATTATAGCATTTCATGACCCTTTAAATATTGAAGCACAAGAAGCAATTCAAAGATTTTTTCCAAAAAAAATTGTTAAAATCGCACTCAGTACAAAAAAACAGATAGCATCCTATCTTTACAAAATAGCATTAAAAGATAGTGTAAAAGGCTTAATAAAAAAGATAAAAGATGAGTTAAACTCTATTAACTCTGAAGAAGAGAAACAAGAAGCCTCTTCTATTTTACTTCTTATTGATGTCGTTCTAAAAACATGTATTAATAACCGTGGAAGTGATATTCATATTGAACCAACAGAAAAGAACTGTGTTGTCCGTACTCGAATTGATGGAAAACTTGTAGAAACATTTATTTTTGAAAAAGAGATCTACCCTCCTCTTGCATCTCGACTAAAACTCCTCTCAAACCTTGATATCGCTGAGAAAAGAAAACCTCAGGATGGACGATTTTCTACACTTGTAGGTACAAGAGAGTATGACTTTCGTATATCGACCCTTCCCATTATGAATGGTGAGTCCATTGTAATGCGTGTTTTAGATAAAGAAAAAGCACTTGTAAAACTTGAAGATGCTGGTATGGATAGTGTAAGTTACCAAAAATTGATTAAAGGTCTCCAAGCCCCTTATGGTATTATTCTAGTAACTGGTCCTACCGGTTCTGGTAAAACAACTACTCTTTATGGTGCGCTTAATGAGTTGAGAAATGTAGAAGATAAGGTAATTACAGTCGAAGACCCTGTTGAGTATAGAATGAACCTTATCCAACAGGTACAGGTAAATGCTAAAGTAGGACTCTCCTTTGCCGATGCACTGCGTTCCATTCTTCGCCAAGATCCAGATAAAATCATGATTGGAGAGATTCGTGATCAAGAGACTCTTGAGATCGCGATTAAGGCAGCCCTTACTGGTCATATGGTTATCTCTACTCTCCATACAAATGACTCCATATCTGCCATTCCACGTATGGCAGACATGGGAATAGAGCACTACCTTATCTCTGGTGCACTTGTTGCTATACAAGCACAAAGACTTATCCGTAAAATCTGTAAACATTGTAAGGTTGAAGAAATACTCTCTGCTACAGTCCTAGAGGAGTTAGGCAGTGTCCTACCTGAAGGAGCTCGTTTTTACAAAGGTAACGGTTGTAAGGAGTGTGGTGATAGTGGCTATATGGGACGAGAGATGATTTGTGAGGTTTTAACTATTACTGATGAGCTCTCTACTCTTATTGCTAAAGGTGCTAGTAAAGATATGATGCTAGAACAAGCTAAAAGAGATGGATTTATTGATATTTTTCATAATGGTATTCAAAAAGCCCTTGATGGAGTAACTAGCATTGAAGAGATTT
>CAZMBK010000033.1:0-13098 GCA_964564315.1 uncultured Sulfurimonas sp. | reverse complement strand
GAGTGATTCCAACGATTTGGCTTGGAGTTATTATACTGCTTATTGGAGTGGCATATTATATTCCAATAGCTCCAAGTCAATAAAAAGATGATAAAATATCTTAGATGAAATAAGTAAATTTTACTAAAATGAAATTTTACAACTTGCATTTAAAATATTATTAGAGACTCCAAATTTATTTGATACTTCTATATGAATATACTTAAAATATGCTCCAAATAAGAGAGTGTTACTCTTTACTTCATACCCTAGTTTATATCGTCCTGAATATATTTTTGTATTAATATAGGGTTCATAGGCATATAAGTCTTCATAAATTTTCAAATTATTACCAATTGAAAAATTATCAAATAGTTCGTAGTTTACTGATGCTTTATAGTATGAAGATAATTTTTGAGTGAAAGAAACATTATATTCATAGTACCCTTGACCAAAAGTTCTATAGTGATTATATCCATCATCTCCCTTATAAATAACCTCACTATCAAAGTCGTAATGCATTAATATTACATCTTTCCAATATATGTAAGACCCTAGGTTAAATCCACCGAGGTAAAAGTATAGTTTATTTTGATTAAAGATGTATTCTATATCTAGTCCATATCCCATTCCTGATGGAGAGTTACTCTCATTTGTTCTGTTACTAATTAAATTCTCACGAGAATAGATATAATCTAATTTTCCATAAAATTTATCTGAACTTGTGTACCCATCTACCTTAACATCGTGCAGTTCATTCGCATAGTTGAATTTTAATTTCAAACTAATATAGTGATGTGAATAGACTTTAAAAACTTTTTGAACAAATATTCCATATGCATTATAAGAGTTTACTTCTCCTATAATTGGCTTTGATTCTAATGTTTGATATATATCTTTGCTTACAAGTAGTTGCACAAAATCTTTTTGTGCTTCAAACAATAACTCAATCATTCCATCATTTAGATTTAATTGTGCTATTTTTTCTCCAAACACGCCTACTTTTAAACCCTCATAATCTACATAAAGATCACTATATGCTTGGCCAAAAGCATTATTACTTTTTTTATGATCGGGAACACTTTTCCACTCTTGGTCAAATATATTAAAGGGGAGTTTATCAGACTGAGCATCTAACTCTAGGTTGAAGTTAATACTAGCATTTACATCTCTAAAGTCATAACTATAGTAGTTTAGAGAAAAAAGTTCAGAAGAAAAAAGTAAAAGAAGAATGACAAAAGCCATTCTTCTTTTTAAAGAGAAGAGAATGAGACTTAAAATAAAGTCTCACTTGTATCATCAGAATAAACAATTTCCCACTCATTCCCATTTGCATCTTCACCATAAGTTGCTAAAGTATTTCCATTTTTATCAACAATAGTCATACTTGCAGGTTCATCCGTAGTTGCCGAATCATCATTTACAATTGTCATATTACCCAATACACCATTGCTATCACCAACGCTCACTTCTGTTGTATGAACAGTATCGTCCGCACTATTAAGATGCATTAGATGCATAGCTAACTTGTAATCATCTCTAGTAAAAATTGTAGAAGCATCTAAGCCACTGTTAGCAGTAAATTCAGCTGTAGTTACAATCTCAAAAGGTCTAAATCCATTAGCTTCTATGGTTCCAGATAGATTTGCACTGCCAATCACTTCAGTATCGCCATTTGCTAAATCATTAAGAGTTCCATTAGCATCCAAGTGACCAACAAATTTAGCACCTATGTATTCATAACTACCATCAAAACTTGAACTCACATTTTCTCTATTTTTAGCGCTAATATTTGCATCAAATTTTAAAATCTCGTTTTCCGTGTCATATAATGAAACATGAAGATTTTCTAGTTTAATATCTAAAATATTTTGACTATCAAAACCATCTTCTGAATTATTATAGTTTTCATCATATACTACAGTATAGTTTTGAAATCTAGAATAAGAATAAAAATCAGAATCATCATTAGAATCTTCAAATAATGCTAAAAAATCTGAGTTTGTAACTGTTGCCGTAAGTTCTCTAAGAGATATAACACTCGCTCCATCTGTTATTTCTATATTTTGAGCATAAATTTTACTCTCAAAATCTTCTATTATCCCTACTGAAGCTACTATTTTGTTATTATTATGAGTTATAGCACCACTTAATGTAGTATCAAATTTTCGCTCTAACATATTTGGATTTTGAGTAATGATAACATCACTTACATTTACATCTACAAAACCTTCACCATCATCTCTAACATCCATTTGAAGTGTATTAACCCATACACCATCTTTATAACTCTGAATATACCATGCATTATCAAGTAATAGTATTTGATCATCATCAGTAACTATTGTGAGTTTATCATGAGTAGTGTAGTATGGTGTAATTGTAGCTCCATCTACTACACTAACAGTATTTGTAGCACTTACTGGTCTGTAGTGGCCATTTTCATCATATGCATCATTCCATGTACCGTTTATAGATACAATTACATTTTTACCTGATTGTGTAGTTAAGTTATACTCAGATACATAACTATTTTCTGAACATGATATACATTTTTCTGTAAAAGAGTTTACTAAACTCTTATTCCCATCTTCAAATGTCACCATCAGAAGTGGAGACCAAGAATTAATATGAGAAGTCTCTTGATCTGCAGCATCATTAAGAATGGCATTAAAAGAGCTGTTTAAAGTAATATTACCATCAAAACTTGGTTCTGTTGTTAAACCTGTATAGTTTCCACCTAGAGACAAACTACTTTCATCAAGATTTAATACACCTTCTAGTTTTCTATCCTTGACAACTATAGTACCATTAAGAGAAGCTACAACATTTTGAAACATATTAACATTGTCAATTGACTTATTAAGATCCGTTGTAATATTAAAAGAGCTAAGAGTCATCACTGCATTATTCTCACCATTAAGTGTTCCACTTGCGACAATTGAAGCAGATGTTGCTCCTAGAGTAATCTCTGAAACAGATAAATCATAATTAGCACTACGTAAAGAAATAGCACCAGTAGTAGTTAATAGCTGTTTACTACCATCACTATCTATTTCACTTGTCATGCTTAATGTTTCATTATTCAAAGTGAAAACATCTGTGAATGTAGCATCTGCATTTTTTACATAGGTATGAGACAAGTTATCATCATTAGCAATCACACTCCAGTTTGCATCTTCTGCATATTTTTCTGTTGCACTTACTAAGTCAGCAATTCTTGTATCGATTGCAGTGAGAGTAGTATTAAAATCTACTTCCATATCAGTTTGAAACTGTTCTACTGAATCTTGTAATGCTGTAACTGAATCTGTAAGATTTGCAGCTATCGCTTCAGCAGCTGGTTGGATTTTATTTTTAATAGTATCTAGCTGAGAACCAATTACAGTAGAAGTATTATTCTCAGGCTGATCAAAATTTGAAAAAGTAATAGCTGTCTCTCTAATCTGTGCAAACATATTTTTAGCATCTGCAACATTAGCTACTGATGTTGGATTTAAAAGATTACTTAGCTCTGTTGGAAATGTATCTTCATTAGTTGAACTAATTTCTTCTTCAATATTTTGTGCAACTTTTATATTTTGTGCTATTGTTAAACCATCACGTGTAATTAATTCTCTAGCAAGAACACTCTCTTTTCTCTCAAGTGCAAGAGTTATATTTAAGTCACTTGAATTGCTTAAATCGTTTGCAATTGAGTTTGCTTCACTAGCTGCAGTAGTTACGGCAGTTGTAAGACTTGCATCTAAAGTGTACTCCTTTTCTATGAGAAGAAATGCTATTGCATTTTCATTTGCTCTTGTTGCTGCAGCATTTGCAAGTGTTTTGTAAGAGTTTATTAACTCTTTTGCATCAGCTGCTTCATCAGCTGCTTCAGCTGCAGCATCTTCTGCATCTTTTATGAGGCTTTCTAGTTCTACATCTGCATCTGCATCTGCATAAAAATCTGCAGTTGCTTCTGCTTTTGTTACTTCTATATTTGCTGTAACAATTATTGCCTCGGCTTCTGCTTCTGCTGCTTCTGCTGCTGCTGTTGCTTCTGCTGCTGCTTCTGCAGTAATAAGTAAAGTCCCTGCTTCTACTGCTACTTTTGCTACCGCTGCCGCTGCTTCTGCCGCTGCTTTTTCAGCTGCTAACTTTTCAGCTGCTGCTGCTTCTGCACGTAATCTCTCAGCTGCTTCTAGTTCATCTTTTGTTTGAGCATCTGCTAGAGCTTTATCCGCTGCCTCTCTTGCTGCCTTCGCTTTAGCTTCTTCTTCAGCTGTAGCTCTTGCTGCAGCATCTTCTGCCTCTCTTGCGGCAATAATCTTAGCTAAATCATCAGCATCTGTTGGCTGAGTTTCCTTAGCCGCTGCCGTTGCATTACCATCTTCAGTATTCACTATGCTAATAGCACTATCAAGTACTGCAATCGCATCAGATGCTGCACCATCGCTAATCTTAGCTGCTGCACCATTAGCAGCTATTACTGCATCTTCTGCTTCTGCTTGTGCAACTGTACCAACTGCAACTACAAGAGCATCTTTATTTGTTGCATTTTCATAAGTTACTGCTGCTGCCTCACGTGTAGCTATTGCTACTGTTTGTGCATCAAGCTCAACCTCTGCACCAGTATCAAGACTTTTTACGATTGAGTCAAAAACATTACTCATAGCATCTGCTACATCAGTTCCATCATCTGCACCTGCAATAGTTGCAGCTGCAGTATGCACTAAAATCTGTAACTGAGTCTGTTTTGCAAGAATTTTTTGTGCGGCTACTGAGTTGTTACCATCAATACCATTATATGGATCAAACTGTGTTAAATCTACATCAACATCATCAAGCCCCATTGCAGTTTTAATAGTTGCTTCAGCATCTGCTGCACTTACACTGCTATTGTTATCCATAAGTGATTGAATAGCTGAAGTTAAAGGAGTGACAACACTTGAACCTTCTGGAGCTTTTAATTCCCCTGTAAAAGGTTTATATTTCGCTACACCATTTATATCAAACCCATCAGTTAAACTTTTATCGTACCCACCTGATAAGATTAATGGACCAGTTGGAGACCCTGCAGCAAATGTAAACTCACCAAGTTCATTTGTAGTAGTATTCACATCGCCAATACAATTTCCATCTTTTTCTTCATCAATACAAACAGTAGCTTGCATTAAGATACCATCAATACCGATACCACTAATTACACTTGTTGTAGGAGTTATATCATCACCACTCCCATCATCATTATTAGTATTGTTATTACTATCACTACAGCCCGTTACACTAAGCAACAAAATTGTACTCATAGACAATAAGCTTTTACTTATATATGTTTTCATCCTTTAATCCTTCTAGTAAAAATATTACTTTATTGTACTGTAACTAAATATTATTTAAGATTAAATCAATAATTAATAATTAGTTTAGTTTATATATGTAACACAAGCTAACTAAAACTACACCTCCGTGAATGAATACCCACTTTTCTCATTCCAATTGTTCTCAATCTATTAAATTTTGAAAATCTAAAACATACTAGGTTCAAAGATATGTGAATACGAATTACTTTGATGAAAGCAAAATTATCTTCCTCTTTGGCTTGGAGTTATTATACTGCTTATTGGAGTGGCATACTACTCACCTGCATAGTTTAAATTGTGATATAAGTTTATTTTTTAATAATTGTCTCTTAAATAGGTCATTTTTGCAAACAGTATTTTTGATACAATACTTCATATTTTCTTCACAAAAAGGTAGATATATATGTTGGCATCTGTAAAATCAAAAGTTATTCTCTCTATTTTATCTCTGAGTATTATGGGGCTTATAGGTATCTCTTATTATCTCTCATCTACCCTGCAACATCTCTCAAACTCAACAAGTAAAGCCTCTTTAAAAATGTTAACAGAGTCTATTTTTCAGACAATGACTACAAGTATGATGTTAGGTGATCCTGATGTTGTTAAAGCTGCTTTTCATAATGCAAAAAAGATAGATGGTATAGAGTCTTTAAAAATTATAAAATCAAAAGCAGTGATAGAGGTTTATTCACCAGATGAAAAATATACAACTTTACCTTTTATTTTAGATGTTTTACAAAACAAAAGTACAAAAATTATTGAAAAAAACGAGAATAATCATCACTCTATTCGGATGATAAAACCGATGATAGCTGAGGATAGATGTCTTGTCTGTCACTATAATGCAGAGCTTGGTTATACACTTGGGGCACTGGATCTAGTTATCTCTTTAGATAAAAATGATGCAGAGATAGCACAAACAAATATGACACTTATTATTTCACTTATTATTGCGAGTATTCTTTTTGGAGTAGTTGCAAGTGTTTTTTTTATAAAAGAGATTTTCTCACCTCTGGGTACATTAAAAGATAAGATCTCTGATCTTGTAAGTGGTGATAAAGATCTTACAAAAAGACTGGATCATAAGGTGGGTAATGAGTTTGGAGATGCTGCAGCAGAGGTAAATAAATTTATTCAAACTATTCAAGAAACAGTAAATATTGTCAAGAACTTAGGGAATCAAAATTCTCAAATAGCAAGTGAAATAGAAGATGCTTCTCATGTTATAAGAAAAGGGACACAACTAGAGCAGGAGATAGTAACAGTTACAAGTGCGAAAAGTGCTGATATTCAACTTATTTTGAAAAACTCTATAGAAGCTGTGAAAACTACACAAGAAAATATTGAAAAAGCTTCTACTGAACTCGATGATGCAACACTCTCACTGCAAACATTAGGGAAAGAGGTGAGCTCTTTTGTAGAGATAGAGAGTCTGCTCTCTAGCGAACTATTAGCACTTAAAGGTGATGCTGATCAAGTGAAAAATGTTCTTAATGTTATAAAAGATATTGCAGAACAAACAAATCTTCTTGCTTTAAATGCAGCCATAGAAGCTGCACGTGCTGGTGAGCATGGGAGAGGGTTTGCTGTAGTTGCAGATGAGGTTCGTAAGCTTGCAGAGCGCACACAGAAATCTCTTATAGAAATAGACATAAGTGTAAATACTATTGTGCAGTCTATTAATGATGTGAGTGACAAGATGCATTATAATGCTCAAAATATTGAAAATTTATCAACTATATCTGATGATGTAGAGAAAAAAATTGCTACGACTTCAAGTGCTATGGCACGATCAAAAGAAGTTGCTATTCAATCAAATGTAGATACACTTGAAATGTCTCAAAATATAAGAGAAATTATAAACTATATAAATGATATAGAAGCACTTTCAACGGCAAATGGAACAAGTGCTTTAAGTATTGAAGAGGATTTAAAACGACTTGTTATAGTCGCTTCTTCCCTTCAAAATAGTATAGATGAGTTTAAGAGTTAAAGAAGAGAAATTTCTCTTCTTTTAGGATCTTCTGTGATCTCTTTTCCCTCTTCCATGTGTGTAGTTTTTTTTAAAACAGCTTTGACATATGGCATATTTTGAGTTCATAGGAAGTGGTGCACCGCAGAGTTTACACATTTGTGCTAACTGTGTCTGATGCAGAGTGTTTTCTATGTACTTGTTTAAAACACTCCGGTACTGCCTCGCTTTCATCTCATCAACAAAGTACTCTCCAAATCTATAGGTAAGCCATAAATAAAGAGAGATCTCTTTTACCATGTCTTCAGCTCGAAGTAATTCATCCGTTGTTCTTGCATGATCTCCAACAAGTGTTGGTGGTATATAGTGGACACTCTGTTTTTGCTCTAAAGCATAAATATAACTCTCATAAGCTTCAATAATATAAGGCGATTTAAGCGTAAGAGGTGCACAAGCAAGGTGATACTTTGTAGCAATATCTAAGTCATATGCATCTACTATTTTTGAAGCCTCAAGCATGTCATCTAAACTTGAAGCATAAAAAGGACCATTAAACTTCATATTTTTTACGAAAAAGCTAAGTATTACCTCAAGAGAATTCTCTTCTAAAATTTTGGCTACTAATTTTATATGCTCTAAGTTTGCCATTACTTTAAAAGGAATTTTGATCTCTCTTGCTTCTTTGTAAAAGTTCTTTTTAACTATTTTAAGTGCTTCTGGATTTAAGGCACCCACATAGCCCTCTTCTCTTAAGCCATACCGTCCAGCACGTCCAGATATTTGATGTACTTCTGAGGGAAAAAGATTTCGTTGTGTTATACCATCAAATTTTTCAGCTTTACTAAAGAGTATGGTTTTTATAGGGAGGTTCATACCCATAGCGATGGCATCTGTAGCTATGAGTACCTGTGTCTCACCCTCACGAAAACGGCGTGCTTCTTCTCTTCTGACCTCAGGAGAAAGATTTCCATAGACAACACTTACAGAGAAGTTTTTAGAGAAGTTTTGTTTTAAACGAAGAACCTCTTTACGGCTAAATGCAATAATAGCTGTTCCCTCTTGAACATCTTGAACATCTGTCGGCGTTTCTAAAAGAGTAAGAGGGTTTTTTCTCTCAAACTCTATGATTTCAAGCTCCTCACCCAAGTACTCTGCAAGGGCAATAATTGCCTCTTTTGCATTAGCTGACCCTGTCATTATAATCTCTTGTGCAGGAGCCCCTATGATGGCATTTGCCCAAGCCCAACCACGGTCACGATCATCTATCATCTGTACTTCATCAATAACACAAACATCTACATCCACTTCATAGTTCATCATCTCTATAGTAGAACTAATATGTGTAGCCTCATCATCTAAAATCTGCTCTTCCCCTGTTATAAGTGAGCTCTCTATACCTTTTGCCTTTAGTCCTTCATACCCTTCAAGTGCAAGTAAACGCAGAGGTGCAAGATAGTAACCTGTATCGGCATGCTCTAACTTTTGCATTGCAGCATATGTTTTACCACTATTGGTTGGACCGATGTGCAGTGTCAGTTTCCTTCGCATCTCTCTTGCCATTGGAAAGAGGTTTTTAAAGTCACGTATTGTTCTTGCTAAAAGTTCATGCCGCTGTTTTTTAATTAAAAGTTCAGAGATAGAGTGAACAAATCTACGTATTACTTTTTTCTTTATTTTTGGAGTAATATTAAGTGAATGAGGCATTAAGTCAGTTAAAAATTCATAGACTCGGGTATGTAACTCCTCTTCACTTAAGTGTAGGAGTGTTGCATACTTTTTACACTCTGCTATTAACTCTTGCAACTCTACTAAAAAATGCTCCTCTTGTTCCTTTTTAGCATCTTCGATAAGGGAGTCAAAATTAAAACGTTGTGAGAGCCATATTTTTTCTAAAAGAGTATTTAATTCTATATGAACCTCTAGGTTATAAAAAAGTTGTGTCTCACTAAAGGGTAATACGATGGAGGACTCTAATCGTAAAAGCATTTCTTCTGAATGGAGTTCTATTGTTGCATTTGCTAGTTTTTTCTCGATAATTCCCTTTAAAATTTTATGCCCAATAAGTGGATAATTTAAATTTGTTTTAGGAGGGCTCGCTCGAAATGCTGTTATAATCTGCTCTGTAGTAAGATAGGAGTGTGGGATTTTTAGGGAGTCTATAAAACTATTTATCTGATTCTGCTTAGCATTGAGTGTTGCAAGTTTATCATCCCCTATCTTTTTTACAATCTCCTCAAAGCTAAGAGAATCGAGTAGTTCATAAGTGTAAGGTTTTGTGTTAAGTGTTAAAATCTTATGAAAACATTGTCCATAAAGTTCATATTTCAAAGAGGCATTAAACTCAAAACTCTCATCTATATCAAAATGCCCCTCAAGTTCTCTCTCTAAAGCCTCTCGTTTCATCTCATAACGAATATGTTGTAGTTTTGACTCCATCTTCTCTATAGTTATCTTTTTACTGCGCATCGTTGCAAAAGCCTCATAAAGTTTTACAGCTTCTTCTTGTGTAACATCGAGTTCATGGAGTAACATCTCTATTTTAGTATCTCTATCGAGTGTAGGGAGCTCTTTTTTTTCACCCTTGTAAATCTCTCCATGATTCTCAAAAAAACGGAGTATATCGGGACGGTAACCACTATCTGGTTCACTCCAGATCATGCGTAGTGTTTTAACCATCAGTTTTTTATTGTGTTCTATCTCATAAATGCCAAGTGCACCAAAGAGTGCACTTAAAGTCTCAGAATCTACTCTTTCAATCCCAACATCAAAGGGAGCATCATCAAAGTAGAAACGAATCTTTTGGTTTATTTTAGAGTTTTTTTTATTTTTTTTTGACATACTATTGTATAGATACCATTAAATGTGAGAAAAGGTCACAATAGAGATAAGACCTTTCTCTGTTGAAACAATTTCAACATTACTATCTATGGGCGATTTTCCTTGCTCTAAAACTGCAATAAGGTCGTGAAGTACCATTCCATAGTTTTTAAACAGAGGGACACTTACCTCTTGTACCTTTGCAGTATGAATCTCTTCACTCAAAGCATCAAGTGCCGCTTCATAAGCTGTTTTATTTGTAACATACTGTATGAAATAGTTTCTCATAAGTTTTATGTTACCAAGCCAAGCAGTTTTTTCATCAACTGTTAAATGCTCATTATCATTCACACGATCTTCAAGTTCTTGTATAAAAGTTTCTGCTTTTTTATCTCTAAGTGCTATGAGTTGATCCATGTTTTTTACATATTTTTTTAAAATATGGAGTAAGTCGGATTCAGAGAGAGAACTTTTTTCAACCTTATAGAGATGCTTAGTCGTTTGGGTAGGACCATAAGAGAGTGCTTCTAAAAGCTCTGCAGCTGCATTTAGATAGAGATATTTATCTGGTTGTGTATGGTCAAATCCAACACCCCCTTTAGAGACTATAGGTAAATCGCCTACATATTTTAACTGCATATTAAACTCCGCTTTTTTTATTTTTGCTTAATTATAGCAATATAAAAATTAATATATAATAGCATATGAATTATCCTGATGAGTGGACTCAAAAAGAGTTCCTACAAAACCGTGCAAAACTAGAAAAAGAGGGTGTAGAAGTTGTTCTTATTGACACCATTCTCTCACCTATAGAAAAAGCAGATACTCTTGTATATAATCCTTATGAGCTTAAGAAATATGCAGATGGGACTGTTTTTGTATTTTACTGTGACAGCGGAAAAGCGACAATGGATAGACTTAAAGAGTATAGAGAAAAATTTCCAACTATGCACTGTATCTCTCTTCGAGGTGGTCGTGGTTACTGGCGAAAAAATATGCAGATTTTAGAATCTTATGATGCTTAAAAAGATAGAGATCTTTAAAAAATGTATTGATGAACATAGGTATTATGATGCACATGAGATACTTGAAGAAGTATGGTTTCCTAGACGTTTTGAAAAAGAGGATGAAATAAAACTTCTCAAAGGCTTTATTAATGCAGCAGTAAGTTTTGAACTTCATAAACGTGAACGGTTTGCTCAGAGTAAAAAAGTTTGGGCAAATTACTTAAAGTATAGACCACTTTTGTCTAAAGTAGTACTCTATAAAAAAGAGTTTTATGCTCTCTCTCGATATATAGAGAGTATTCATACTGCAAAGTATCATTAGTAGTAAATTTTGTTTCGCTATAATTTCGTAAATTAAAATATTACTTATATAAGAAGTCTTATTATATGAAGGTCTAAAATGAATATCTCAAAATACAGTGCAAATGGAAATGATTTTGTTATTTTTTCAAGTGAAGTAAAAGAGGAGAGAACAGAATTAGCAAAAATATTATGTCATCGTCAAGATGGTATTGGTGCGGATGGTTTAATCGTTGTTGTCCCTCATAAGACATTAGATTTTGAGTGGGAGTTTTATAATGCAGATGGAAGTCATGCAGATATGTGCGGTAATGGTTCTCGTGCTTGTGCTCACTTCGCATTTAATAATGGCTTTGCAAAAGAGAGTATGTCTTTTATGACTGGTGCAGGTGTTATAAATGCAAGAGTAAGAGATAATAGCGAAAAATCTGGAATGGTTTTAAGCGAGCTTACCCCTCCTAAGATAGTAGATAAAACAATAGAATTTAATGGAAAAATTTGGTGGCTTATAAACACAGGTGTTCCTCACCTCGTGTGTTTACAAGATAATGTGAATGAGTTTGACTTAGAAGAAGCAAGAGCATTGCGTTTTAAATATAATACAAATGTAAATATATGTGCATTGGATGGTGAAAACTTACGAGTACGAACATATGAGCGAGGTGTTGAGAATGAAACACTTGCTTGTGGTACTGGGATGGCAGCTTGTTTTTATAGAGTCTTACAAGAGAGTAAAGTTAAAGAGAACATCGAAGTCTATCCTACAAGTGGAGAAACACTTTATCTTGGTATTAATGAGAGAACTATTACTTTTGAGGGTCGTGTTAAAAGGACTTTTGTAACTGAGTGGGAAATTTAAAAAAATTGTGTAACAGAAAGGCTTAAAGCCCTGCTGCTTCAACAATTTTTGCTTGATTATCTGCGATAAGAGGTTCGATTACTTCATCGAGTAAACCACCATTCATAATCTCATTTAAGCGATAAAGTGTAAGATTGATTCTATGATCACTCATACGGTTTTGTGGGTAGTTGTATGTACGAATACGTCCAGATCTATCTCCACTTCCTACTTGTGCTGCACGTTCTGCTGCATTTTCAGACTGTTGCTCTTGCATCTCACGATCAAAAAGTCTTGCTTTAAGAACTTTCATCGCTTTTTCACGGTTTTTATGTTGTGACTTTTGATCTTGGTTGGTTACTACTAAACCTGTTGGCAGGTGAGTAATACGAACAGCCGAATCGGTAGTGTTTACCGACTGACCACCACAACCAGATGAACGCATAACGTCTATTTTTAGATCTTTATCTTCAATAACAACTTCAACATCATCAACTTCAGGCATTACTGCTACTGTTATTGCGGATGTGTGAACTCGTCCTTGAGACTCTGTTTGTGGTACACGTTGTACACGGTGAGTACCACCCTCATATTTCAACTTACTATAAACCTGTTCACCTTTTATAAGTGCAGTTACCTCTTTGTAGCCACCAGCATCGCTTGGACTAGTTGAGATAAGCTCTATTTTCCAACCTTGAAGGTCAGCAAAACGAGTATATGCATCAAAAAGATCTCCAACAAAGATAGCAGCTTCATCACCACCAGCACCAGCACGAAGTTCCACAATAATATTTCTATCATCATTTGGATCTTTTGGTAAAAGAAGCATTTTAATCTCTTCTT
>CAZMBK010000032.1:0-13147 GCA_964564315.1 uncultured Sulfurimonas sp. | reverse complement strand
CCCCTGTGAATAAATATCCACTTTAGTGAAGCCTGACCCAACACTAGATACTTTATGTAAATCAAAGATTAATCTTTATTGTAGTATCCTTTCATATATTTAATTACTATACTTATTATAAAGGCATCTATATGACAAATGTTAGCATCATCGTTTTAGATTTCGGTTCTCAATACACACAACTTATCGCTCGTCGTCTTCGTGAAGACAAAATTTACTGTGAAATTCTTCCTTATCATACTTCAGTAGAAGAGATTAAAGCAAAAGGTCCTAAGGGAGTTATTTTAAGTGGTGGTCCATCTTCTGTTTATAATGAAGATGCTTATGAAGTAGATCAAGGTGTTTACTCTATGGGAATTCCTGTTCTTGGTATCTGTTATGGTATGCAAAGAATCGCAGTTGATTTTGGTGGGAGTGTTATTCGCTCAGATCATCATGAGTATGGAAAAGCTGAACTTAAACTAGAAACTAAGTCTCCACTTTTAGCTGATTGTGATGATGATAGAATTGTTTGGATGTCTCACTCAGATAAGGTAGATGTACTTCCAGAAGGTTTTGCTCCTATTGCTACTTCAGCAAACTCTCCTTATGCAGCGATTGCAAATGAAGAGAAACGTGTTTATGCTATGCAATTTCACCCAGAAGTACAGCACTCAGAAGAGGGTTACTTAATGCTACGTAACTTCGCAAAAAACATCTGTGGTGTTACTGAAAAATGGAAGATGGAGCACTTCTTAAAACAACAAATCGAATCGATTCGTGAAAAAGTTGGTGATGGAAAAGTTCTTTGTGGTTTAAGTGGTGGCGTTGATAGCTCTGTTGTAGCAGCTATGCTCTATGAAGCGATAGGCGATCAGCTTATTCCTGTTTTTGTAGATAATGGTCTTTTAAGAAAAGGTGAACGTGAACAAGTTGAAGAAGTTTTTAAAATCAACTTAAAAACACCACTTATTACTGTTGATGCAGTAGATAACTTTTTAGGAAAGCTAGAAGGTATCTCTGATCCTGAGCAAAAGCGTAAAATTATTGGTCATACATTCATTGAAGAGTTTGAAAAAGAGGCTAAGAAACATGATGGTATTAAGTTCTTAGCACAAGGGACGCTTTATCCTGATGTTATTGAGTCAATAAGTGTAAATGGTCCATCTGAGGTTATTAAGTCTCACCATAATGTGGGAGGATTACCAGAGTGGATGGATTTTGAGTTAATTGAGCCTTTACGTGAACTTTTCAAAGATGAAGTTCGTAAAATCGGTTTAGAGCTAGGACTTCCAGAGGGTATGATTAACCGTCATCCATTCCCTGGACCTGGACTTGCGATACGAATCATGGGTGATGTGAATGTTCCTGACTTAACTATTCTTCGTGAGGCAGATGTTATTTTACTTGATGAGCTTAAAGCGAGTGGGTACTATGCTAAAACTTGGCAAGCATTTGCAGTTTTACTCAATGTAAAATCAGTTGGTGTAATGGGTGATAACCGTACTTATGACAATACTGTTTGTGTAAGAGTTGTTGAGGCAGTTGATGGTATGACAGCTACTTTTGCACACCTTCCACATGATTTACTCGAGAGAATTTCTCGTAGAATTATTAATGAAGTAGATGGAATTAATCGTGTTGTTTATGACATTTCATCAAAACCACCAGCAACAATAGAGTGGGAGTAAGTTAAAAATATTTGATTTATTTTAAAATAATTTAGGTACTGACATATTTTTATGTTATGACCTGAAATTTTTCATGATCATATAGTTTTTTTTAATATTAAATATTTAGGAAATTTTATGCTTAAACCAATCTATCTTTTTTCTCTTTCGACACACCCCGATACTATTAATATTAACTCTTTAGAAATAAGACTTTTAAATCCAAAAATAAATTTTGAAGAGTATGATTACCTTATTGCAACATCTAAGCAAATTGCAAGGGTCCTTAAACAGTACACACAAGAGTATAAAGCAAAAAAAGTTTTATGTATATCTAATGCTACAGCCAAGAGTATAGAGGCAATTGGATGTGAAGTTTTAGAGATAGGTTCTGGATATGGAGATAATTTAGGTCGTATCATTGAAAAATATCCAAGAGAGAGAAAATGGCTCTATCTCAGAGCAGAGAAAGTGGCTTCAAATTTTGTTCAGGAGAGTCAAGAAAAAGGATTTTTAATTGATGAAGCTATAGTCTATGAGAGTAGATGTTCTAAAGCAATAGTAGATTTTACATTAAGTGATGAAGCGACTCTTATATTTACATCACCCTCAAGTGTTAAATGTTTTTCTAAAGCACATACTTTTCTTCAAACACATACTATTGTTGTTATAGGAGAGAGTACAAAAAAAGCACTTCCAACTCATATTCAATGTAGGGTTGCAAAAAGCATGAGTATCGATTCATGTGTTGCAGTAGCAAAAAACTTATAAACTCACTCCAAGCACACTATTTTTTGTTATAATATGCTATTTTATAAATTAGAAAGGGGACACTATTGAAATTTATTTACCTATTTATACTTATAATATTCTTTACACTCACTTTAAATGCAGAGTATATTCGAAGTATTCGAATTGGTACTTATCCAAATAAAATTGTTGCAAATAACTCTTTAAGTAAAATAGATAATTTTATTCAGCTTCACGAAAACATAAAACTTCTTGCAGAAAGAAGTGATTTTATCTTTAAAGTAAGGAAATCTGGTAAATACTTTGTTCTTGTGGCTGAACCATTTACTGAGAAAAAAACACTTCAAGAGGTCTTAGATACACTTCGCCTAGAGTATGAAGATATTTATGTTACAAAGCTGAAAAATATGCCAAAAAAAATCAAAAAAGAGGAAATAAAAGAGGCAGTTGAAAAAGAAGTGCTAGAGATAGTTCCCAAAATTGAAAAACTAGAGGTAGAGAAACTAGAGCCTAAAGAAGAGCTTGCAGTAGTTGAGGATTTTGTAGAGTCTCAAGTGGTGCCCTCAGTAACAGCTCAAATAAAAGTAGTAAAGCACAATATACCTCCCTATCTTTACATATTGTTTCTCCTGTCTTTTATAACTATTTTGCTCTTAGTAAAGTACTTAATTTCATTAAAAAAAAAGAATGAGCAGCTTAAAAATAGAGAGATGGTATATGAGGAGAAGTTACAACAGAGTAGTATAGATGTAAATACAAAGGGGGAACTACTCTCACATGTAAGTCATGAACTAAGAACTCCTATGACAGCTATTATGGGACTTACTCATTTAGTCTTAGAGAGTGAACTTACAAAGCTCCAAAAAGATTATATAGAACAGATAGAGAACTCATCACAGCATCTTTTGAATCTTGTAAATGATATTTTAGATGTTTCTAAAATACAAGCAGGTGAATTAAAAATAGAAAAAAAAGAGTTCAATATAAATAATATATTAGATTATGTTTTAAGTGTAAATGCTATGAATGCAAAACGTAAAGGTGTTCTACTTACTATGAATGTTGAAAAAGATGTACCTGCAAAAGTTGTAGGAGACTCTTTACGTTTAGGACAAATATTAATAAATCTTATAGGAAATGCAGTAAAGTTTACTCAAAATGGTGAGGTAAATTTAAGCCTAAAAGTACATTCAAAGTTTTCTGATGATATAAAACTTGAATTTTCTATTTCAGATACTGGGATTGGTATGACTGAGGAGCAGGTGGAGAGTATATTTAACTCCTATTATCAAGCAAATGATTCCACTAGTCGAGAGTTTGGGGGGACAGGTCTAGGACTTGCTATTTCTAAAGAGCTTATTGAACTGATGGATGGAGAGATTACCGTGAGTAGTCAGAAAGATGCAGGAACTACTTTTACATTTACTACAAGTTTAAAACTCAAAGATCCAGAGAATCAACGTCATTATAGATTACCATCATCATCAATGCTAAACAAAAAAATTCTAATTATAGACCCATCTAATAAAAATGTAATACCTTTGATTAAATCTTTAGGTTATTTTAATTATGAAACTGACTCTCTAGCCTCTTGTGAACATTATAGTTTAGAGGGAAATAAGCAGTATGATATTCTTATTATAAATCAGTATAATATTACAACAACAGCCATTGAAATAATATCTAATATGCAGAAGCAGTGTAAGACAAAACTGGTTATTTTAAGTGAACTTTATAGTGTTGTTGAGAGTAGTTTACTTGAAAATTTACAAGTTGATAGCTATTTGCAAGTGCCATGTTCTCAGCAGAGTGTTTTAAATATGATAGTGGATCTTTATGTTGCAAAGAATTTAGATACACGTTCTAGAAAGACAACACTTAAAGATAAGTTAAAAACAATGTCTAATAAAAAAATATTACTTGCTGAAGATAATGATATTAATCAAAAAGTTATTCAAGGGCTTTTAGCTCAAACAGGAATTGAACTAACTTTTGTGGATGATGGTAAAGAAGCAGTTGATTTGGTATATAAAAATATTCATTTTGATCTGATTCTTATGGATATTAATATGCCAAACATGAATGGATATGAAGCAACAAGAGAGATTCGAAAAAGTAGTAAGTATAATGATCTACCAATTTTAGCACTCACTGGAGATGTTATGGATGATGCTGTCTCTAAGGTTATGGCTTCAGGCATGCAGGGGCATATATCCAAACCAATAATAGTAGATATTTTTTATAAAAAAATATATGATATGCTAAATGACAGTATGCAAAATATGTCAAATAGCAGTGTTGACTTTGAAGAGATAAAAGAGGAAGATGGATTGACTGAAATCTCTATTTCTGTTGGCTTAGGGCGATGTCATGGTGATGATGAGTTTTATCACTCTATCCTCGATGAGTTTAAAAATTTATATGGTAATTCAAATGGTGATCTTGAAACCCTCTGTAAGGTAGGAAAATTTAAAGAGGCACGACGGTTAGCTATGGATATAAAAGATGTAGCTTTAAATATAGGTGCATATAATCTTTGTGAAAGTGCGGCTACAATGGAGTATGAGTTTGAAAAAGGAGAACGTAGTAACTGGAAAGAGTTTATCTCTTTTTATGAGATTCAACTTGTAAAACTTTTTAAAGAGATTGACTTTTATCTTCAAAAGTAGTTAATTTCTATTCAAAATGTTTTCTTTTTACTCTTTTTACTACTCGCTTGAAAGCTTCTACATCAAGTGAGTTTGCTTCAAGAATTTTAAAAGCATTTTTTAAAGAGTAGTCATTAAGCTGATCTTGTATATTTATAGCTGCTCTTACAACACGTAGAGCAATAATTATATCTTCTATAGTTTGCATGTTTTTGGGTATCTCTTTTTCTATGTCAAGATATTTCATTGTTTCATAAAATGTTTCATTGAGGTTAAGGTGTTCAAAAATAATGGCATTTATTTGTGCTGTAGTCATACTAGTATAAATATTTTCAACATAAGAGATGTCTTTATACTTGAGGCTATCACTTAAGAAGAGTGCTGTTTTATCCTCTTGTATAATTTCTTTAGCAATAAAAATTTTCCCTGTTTCCATAAGAAAAGCAATAGGTGTCAGTTTTCTAGCCGTTTCTATATTTATACCCATATACCATTGAAAAGCTAGCTCGCTCTGAATCATACTAATTTTTGAAAATTCTAGTGTTGAAATATTATAAGGTGAAAGGTCAATATCAAAAGCACGATTAATACTTGATGAGAGTACAATTGAACGAATCTGTGTTGCTCCGAAAAGTGTTACAGCCTGTAATATATTTACTATTTTTTTAGAAAAACCATAAAATGGGGCATTAACCTTTACTAAAATATCAGCAGTAAGTGCTGGATCCCCTTCTATGATTTTTACAACATCATCAATATCTGGATCATTAGAAGCATAGAGGGACTCTATTTTTAAAACTGACTCCGGAAGGGGTGGAAGTGAGCTAACCCTTGCAATTAATGGAATATATGCCATAAAATACCTTATACATTAAATTTTAATTTCGTATTATACAAAAATAAAACTAAATCAAGTTATATTTTTGTATAATCATAAATAGATAATCTGAGTGGTTCGAATAATCGTATTATTGAGGGTTCTACATATTCAAATTGTGAACAAGTAGTGATGGTGTGTGTCGGTATAACCACTTGAGATAAGGAAACTTATCGAGGATATACTGCCTTTATCTGTCCTCTCTTCACCCAAATTCGGCTCTGAGAACCGAACCAACCGCGAGACGGCTATTTGGGTTATCTGATTTATTAAAAACATACAGAAGTATTTATTTAGAAGATTTCCTCTTTTAAGTAAATACTTTTTTTATTTTATGGAGAAAATATATGAAAATTTTAATTTTAGGTGCTGGTGGACGTGAGTACTCAATAGGTCGTGCGATAAAGAACGAAGAGGAGCAACATGAACTTTTTTTTCAACCTGGAAACGGGGCTACAGATAATTTAGGTACTAATCTGAATATTAAAGATTATAATGAACTTGCACACTTTGCAAAAGAGAATGAAATTGAGTTAACTATTGTAGGTCCAGAAGCACCACTTGTTGATGGTGTTGTGGATATCTTTAAGGCAGAAGGTCTTACTATTTTTGGTCCATCAGCTGAAGCTGCACAGCTTGAAGGCTCAAAAGTTTATATGAAAAACTTTTTAGCAAAGTACAATATTCCAACGGCTGCATATATTGAATCAGATAGTATTGAAGAACTTTACAAGTTTACAGACTCTCTTTCAACTCCTATAGTTGTAAAAGCTGATGGCCTTTGTGGTGGTAAAGGTGTTATTATAGCTATGAGTCATGATGAAGCTAAAAAAGCTATTGGTGAGATGCTTAGTGGCAAAAGCTTTGGTGATGCAGGTAAAAAAGTAATCGTTGAAGAGTTTCTTGATGGTTTTGAACTGAGCATGTTCGCTATTTGTGATGGGGATGATTATATTTTACTACAAGCTGCACAAGATCATAAACGTGTTGGTGATGGTGATACTGGACCAAACACTGGTGGTATGGGTGCATATGCTCCAACACCACTTGTTAATGAAGAACTTTATCAAAAAGTAAAAGATAGAGTAATTCGTCCAACATTAGATGGTATGAAAAAAGAGGGTGCTCCTTTTGAGGGTGTTCTTTTTATTGGAATTATGGTTGTAAATGGAGAACCAATTACATTAGAGTTTAATGTACGTTTTGGAGATCCTGAGTGTGAGATACTTATGCCACTTATGACTTCAAGTGTAAGTGAAATGTTTCACAAAGCCGCTACTAATCGTTTAGGTGAGATAAAAGTGGAATTTTCGAAGCAGTATGCTGTTGGTGTTGTAATGGCATCTGCTAATTATCCCTACTCGAGTACAACACCATCTGAAATAGTAGAAGATGAAGTACTCCATGAAGATATAGAGAAGTATACACATATCTCTTATGCTGGTGTGAGTAAAGAAGATGGTGTTCTTTATGCAGATGGTGGTCGTGTTTTAGTTTGTGTTGGTTTAGGAGATACTATTCGCGAAGCTAGAGATAGAGCCTATCTTCGTTGTGGTCAAGTTCATTTTGTTGGAAAGAAAATCCGTACAGATATTGCTTATCAAGCACTTTAAGGGTACAAATTTTGAATGAAGAGTTACAAGAGAGACTTCATCGTGAAGATATTACTTTAGCAGATATAAAAAAGAGAGCATTTGCTCTTCTTATTGATGAAACACTTCTCTCATTTATTCTTATTATAGCTCTTTGGGACTCTTTCTCTTCTGCTAGGACAACCGAAGAGATTATTTTGCTAACAAATAGTTTTGTTCTTGAGTATATGCTTATGAAAATAGTTTATCAAGCTTTTTTTGTCATGCAGTATGGTGCATCTTTAGGTAAAATTGCCTTAAAAATTAGAGTCATTGAAATAGAAACATTGAATACACCAAATGTTTTAACCGCACTGAATCGTTCTATTTTTAGGGTGATTAGTGAGATGCTTTTTTATCTTGGTTTTTTGTGGGGTATGATGAGTCCAAGTAGACAAACATGGCATGATCTTACAGCTAAAACACTGGTTGTAAATGCGTAATTTTTTTTTTATTCTTCTGCTGAGTATGCAGCTAAATGCAAGCGACAAAGTAGAGATCTTTGCTTCTATTATGGATTCAACAGGAAGTATTGTTGAAGCGAAAGGTGGTGTGAGTGTTATTTATAAAGATTATCTCATTACAGCAGATAGAGCAATTTATGATAGATCGAGTGGTTTTTTAGAACTTTTTGATAACATTCGCTTAAATTATGGAGAATCATATAAAGTTTTAGGAAAATATGCTAAATTAAATATAGCGAAAAAAGAGCGACATTTTGAACCATTTTATATGTCAGATAAAGAAACACAACTTTGGATTAGTGCAGAGAGTGCAAAAACAAAGCGCAACGATACTGACATTAGTTCTGGTGTTTTAAGTGGCTGTAACCCTATTGATCCATTGTGGAAAATAGAGTTCTCTTCCTCAGACTATAATAGTGATTCTAAATGGATGAATATTTATAATGCTAGGCTTTATTTAGATGACTTAGCCATTTTTTATACTCCTTATTTTGGATACTCTTTAGATAAAACAAGAAGAACAGGACTTTTAATGCCTTCTCTTGGTTACTCTTCTGCCGAAGGAGTTTACTATGAGCAACCTATATATATTGCTGAGCAAAATTGGTGGGATTTAGAGTTTCGTCCACAATCGAGATCGCAGAGAGGATACGGAATTTATCAAACATTTCGTTTTGTAGATTCACCCTATTCTCATGGTGAGTTTCGTTTAGGTTATTTTAAAGAGAAAGAGAAATATGTAGTTCATAATGATTTACAAAATGAATCACATTACGGTTTTAACTTCTTATATGATAATAGTAATGTTTTAAATCAATGGTTTGGTTCTCATTTAGAAGGCCAATCCGCTCTTTATGCGGATATAAGCAGTATGAATGATGTGGATTACATAAATCTTGAAACAAATAACCCTCAAGATACAACAACAGCTACACAGTTGCTCTCTCGGATTAATCTTTTTTATAATACCAATGATCAATATATTGGAAGTTATTTTAAGTATTATCAAGATTTAACACTTTCTAGCAATAGCGAGACACTACAGGTTTTACCAACATTACAGTATCACTACTATTTAGACACACTCTTTAATGATCATATGCTTTATAATTTGGATGTGCAAGCTAATAACATTACTCGCACAGAGGGTAAAACTGTAGTTCAAACAGATATAAATCTTCCTGTATCTCTACAAACATCACTTTTTGATGAGTATTTGAATGTATCATATAAGGCCAATGTTTATATGCAACACTCAAGTTTTGGGAGTGATGAGAAAGATATTACATCAACGACAGAATATAATGATGGATATATCTTACGAAATTATCATACATTAACAGCTTCAACACAATTAACGAAAGGGTATGAAAGTTTCTCTCATGTAGTAAGTGCAAGTGTTAGTTATAACAGGACTGGTACAGAGTCTAAAAGTGGTTATTATGAGGATAACCAAGATTATTGTGGAGATAGTGCTAATCGAAACGAAACAAGATGTGAGTTTTATAATATATCATCCATTCAAGATGAAGCAGAATTGGACCTTATTCAATATATTTACGATGATCAAGCAAAACAAGTTCTTTATCAGCGTTTAACACAAAAAATATCATATTCTAGTCTTGAAAATAGATACGGAGAGATAGAACATGAGTTGGATTATAAGATAACATCGTATTTGAGCTTTTATAATAATATGTTTTATAATTATGAGAAAAATAAATTTTCCAAGATATTTAATGAAATTTCTTTTAAAGAATATGGAGTAAATTTTCTTCTTTCACATCTTTACAAGGATGACTTTTTAGATGATACAGAAAAAGTACCAAGACATACAAGCTATTTAACATCAACTCTAAGATATAATTACAATGTTCACTACTCTTTTAATGCTCTTTATAACTATGACTTGGAAGCAAAGGAAACGAAAAGTAAAGAGATTGGTTTTATGTATAAACAGCGTTGTTGGGATTTTGGCATAAGATATAGTGAAAATAAAAGGCCAATTTTAACAAGTGGTATAGATACTTCTTCCATATATGATAGATATCTCTATTTTACAATTATTTTAAAACCTATTATGGACTCAAGTGATGCATCACTTCTCTCTTATAAATTTAAAGACAACTAAAGGGGAA
Organism: uncultured Sulfurimonas sp.; assembly: GCA_964564315.1. Classification (GTDB taxonomy): domain Bacteria; phylum Campylobacterota; class Campylobacteria; order Campylobacterales; family Sulfurimonadaceae; genus Sulfurimonas. The sequence goes on along the minus strand of CAZMBK010000032.1, from coordinate 2,990 downwards.
TGAGAAGATGCAAAAGTATAAAAATATTATCTTAGATAGAGAAGATGCAGCTAAAAAACTTCAAGATGTTATTCCTATGCATAAACTCAAAGATGAAGAGTGGAATATAGTTGCTGTCTCTAGAGGTGGTTTAGCCTTAGGGACTTATATAAACAAAAGAGTGAAAAACAACTTAGAGATTCTTTTTTTAGAAGCTATAATGGCTCCAAATAATAGTGAGTGTGAAGTAGCTCGGGTAAGTGAGAGTGAAGAGATTGTAATTAATGAAGAGTTAGTTTCTGCATTTGAAATTCAGTATGACTACATTTATGGTGAGGCTCATCGTAAACACGAGGAGAATATTTTAAGTAATATTTACCAGTATAGAAAAGGAAGACCCTTCCCCTCTATGGAAAATAAAGTGGTACTTTTAGTAGATGAGGGAAGTGAAACAGGAAGTAAGTTTATGACTGCTTTAAAAACAGTTCTTGCACAAAAACCAAAGGCAGTATATATAGCTGTTCCTGTTTTACCAAGTGATGTTTTAGAGCAGTTAGAGACTTTTGTAGATGATATCTTTTTTCTTTATAATATAGATGATTACGTAGAAACATCACTCTATTATGAGAAATTAGAGACAATAGATGAAGAGACAATAGAAAAATTAATAGAGGAAAATATATGAAATATGATGTAAGTTTAGAGTTAGAAAATAGAGAAGAGGCATACTCTTTTGGTGATGTTGCAAAACAAGCGAATGGAAGTGCATGGATAAAATCTGGAAGCACTGTAATACTTGCAACCGTTGTTATAGATGAAACAGAGATAGTAAAAGATGATTTTTTACCTCTTACAGTACAGTATATAGAAAAAACATATGCAGCAGGAAAAATACCAGGTGGTTTCTTTAAACGTGAGACAAAACCTAGTGATTTTGAGACACTTACTTCTCGTATAGTTGATCGTTCACTTCGCCCTCTTTTTCCAGCTGGTTTTGGACACCCAACGCAAGTAACTATTATGGTTTTCTCAGCAGATGCAGAGTCAGATCTTCAAGTTCTAGCACTTAATGCCGCTTCAGCTGCACTTTTTACTTCAGATATAGACATTAATGTTTCTGTTTCTGCTGTTCGTGCTGCTAAGGTTGATGGAGAGTTAGTGCTTAACCCAACACTTTCACAGCTTAAAAATTCAACACTAGATCTTTATCTTTCAGGGACAAAAAATGATCTTCTTATGATAGAAATGCGTGCATTTGGTGGAGAGAAAGTAGAAATAAGTGATATGATTGTTGATCCTATGCTTGATCCGACGATGGCAGGAGCAGTTATAGCGACACATAGTTCAAATGCAATGAGTGAAGATGAGCTTATCTCAGTTTTTGAGAAAACACAAACAGAACTTTTTTCGGCAAATGCTAAGTATGAAGCTGCTTTTGCATCTTGTAAAAAATCAGTAGTAGCGCTTGATCTTAAAGCACACATATCAAATGAAGAGATGATGACTTATGTAAGAGAAACTCATATGTCAGATATCGCAAATGCTATGAATCAGATGGCAAAGTCTGAGAGATCAACTGCACTGAGACAACTTCGTAAAAAAATAATTGCTATAAAAACAGAGTGGGCTGAAGTAGAAGCCGAATTACAACTTAAAGATGCTATTGATAAAGTAAAAAAAGAGCAGGTTCGTTCACAGATACTTAATGAAAGAGTTCGTGCTGATGGTCGTGCTTTAACAGAGGTAAGACCTATCACTATAGATACAAATGTATTACCAAATGCACACTCATCATGTCTTTTCACTCGTGGACAGACACAAGCCTTAGTAGTTCTTACTATGGGTGGACCTAAAGATGCACAGATGTTTGAGTCTTTGACAGATAGTGGTACACAAAATGAGAACTTTATGGTTCACTATAATTTCCCTGGGTTTTCTGTAGGTGAAGCATCTCCTGTTATGGGAACTAAACGTCGTGAACTTGGTCACGGTAACTTAGCTAAGCGTGCTTTAGCACCAGCTATAAATCTTGATGGACAAACAGTGCGTTTAGTCTCTGAGATATTAGAGTCAAATGGTTCTTCTTCAATGGCAACTGTATGTGGTGGTTATATGGCTCTTCGTGCAGCAGATATTGAGACATCAGATACTATAGCAGGAATCGCTATGGGTATGGTGAGTGAAGGTGATAAATATGCTATTCTCTCAGACATTATGGGACTTGAAGATCATGATGGCGATATGGACTTTAAAGTAACTGGTTCTAAAGATGGGATCACTGCTATGCAGATGGACATAAAACTTGGTGGAGTAAGCTTAGATATTTTAAAAGAAGCATTGTATCAAGCAAAAGAGGGTCGTTCACACATCATCGATATTATGATTGAAGCTGAAAAAGAGATAGAGTTTAATGATGGTGTTCTACCTTCTGTTGATTTCTTTCATATAGATCCATCTTTCATAGGTGAGGTTATAGGTCAAGCTGGTAAAACTATTCGTGAGATGATTGAGAAGTTTGAAGTAGCTATTGACATTGATAAAAAAGATGGAAAAGTAAAAATCACTGGTAAAAATAAAACAGGTGTTTCTGGTGCTCGCGGGCATATAGAGGGAATTGTTAATGCTCCTAAAAAAGAGAAAATTAAGTATGAGGTTGGTGGTACTTATGATGGTACTGTAAAACGTATTGTTGATTTTGGTGCATTTATTGAACTTCCAGATGGTACAGATGGTCTTTTACATATCTCTAAAATCTCCGATCAAAGAGTTGATAAAGTAAGTGATGTATTTTCTGAAGGTGATAAAATAAAAGTAGAAATTTTAGAATTCAAAGGAAATAAGATATCTTTAGGTCGTGCATAAGAGTATATTTAGTTTACTTTATGTATAATTCGCTTATCAATCACTAGTAGGGAAATCCTAGCATTTATGTGTGGGTTGCTTCATTGTAAAATGGGGTTACGCTATCCGAAAGTAGTTGTAATAATATTAAGGACAATTTAATGAAAAAA
>CAZMBK010000031.1:0-13214 GCA_964564315.1 uncultured Sulfurimonas sp. | reverse complement strand
TGGGATTTGATCCTTTTGTCTTTTTAGTTATGCCAAGAATTATTGCACTTATGATAGCACTACCTCTTTTGATTTTTATATCGGATGTTATGGGTATTTTTGGTGGTATGATAGTCTCTAATCTTGATTTAGGTATTACGACTGATCTTTTCCTTGATAGATTTCATGAAGTTGTAGATGCAAAACATTTTTTCATAGGAATTTTAAAAGGTCCATTTTTTGCATTTTTAATTGCAAGTATTGGTATATATAGAGGTTTAATAGTTAGAGATGATACACAGAGTATAGGGCTTAACACAACGAAGAGTGTGGTAGAATCTATTTTTGCAGTGATTATTTGTGATGCACTCTTCTCCATAACATTTACAAACTTAGGAATATAATATGAGTATTATAAGTGTAAAAAATGTAAAAACGATTTTTGATGGAAAAGTAGTCCATAATGGTTTAAACTTAACTGTACAAGAGGGTGAAATTTATGGTTTATTAGGTCCAAGTGGTTGTGGAAAAACGACACTTTTACGTGAGATGGTTATGCTTCAAGAGTTGAGCTCTGGCAGTATAGAGATACTGGGTAAAAAAGTGGAAAGCATAACTATGTCTGATGCACAAAGTTTGAGGCGTCAATGGGGTGTACTTTTTCAGTTTGGAGCACTTTTTTCTTCTTTAAGTATAAAAGAGAATATCTCTCTGCCTCTTATTGAGTTTACAGATTTATCTCAAAAAATGATAAATGAAATTGTAAAATTTAAGATAGATTTAGTAGGATTAAAGCAGAGTGATGCAGAGCTTTTTCCTTCACAAATAAGTGGAGGTATGAGGAAAAAAGCAGGTTTAGCTAGAGCATTAGCCATGGATCCAAAGTTGCTTTTTTTGGATGAACCAACGAGTGGACTTGATCCTATATCTGCAAGAGAGTTTGACTCTCTTATATTAGAATTACGTTCTATGCTTGACTTAACCATTGTTATGGTTTCTCATGATTTACAGTCTATACATGATACATTAGACAGAGTGGCAATTATAGATAATCAAAAGATAGCTTATGAGGGCTCAATTCAAAATGTTACAAGTTCAAAAAGCGAATTTGTTCAGACTTTTTTTAAATAGTGGAGAATATAAATAGATATGAATAATAAGGTAAATTATACTTTTGTTGGTTTTATAGTTTTAGTAGGTATTTCACTGGTTATAGCTTTATCTTACTGGATGTTAAAGCCTGCAGTTGATGAAAATATAAAAAAATATACCATTTTTTTTGATGAGTCTGTTTTAGGACTTAATGTTGATGCTCCTGTAAAGTATAGGGGGATTAATGTAGGAAAAGTAACAGATATGATTATAAATCCAGAAAATACAGAGCAAGTAGAGATTACGATTACCATACTAAAAACAACACCTATCAAAGCAGATACCGTAGCAAAACTTACTTCACAGGGTATAACAGGTCTCTCCTATATTAACCTTAGTTTAGGTTCTCACGATGCAGAGTGTTTAAAAGCAAAAGAGGGAGAAAAGTATCCTGTAATTCATACAATTCCATCATTCTTAAAAAATCTTGAAAGCTCTTTTGGTGATGTCTCGACACATCTTACCTCTACCCTCGTAGGAACAGAAGAACTTTTAGGTGAAAATAATCAAAGAGAGGTAGCCTTACTTTTAAAAAGAAGTGCTAGTATTATGGAAAAACTTGATAGAGCATTAAATGATGAGACCATTAGTCACTTTCAATCTGCTACACGAAATGTAGATGATTTTACTAGAAAGTTAAATCTACTAATGCCTGACATTAATAAAATTTTAGTAGATACTAAGCATTGGGAAGAGAGTACTTCTAAGTCCTTTGACTCTATTATGGAAAGCTATTTAGGACTTGATACTTCTATGGATAAAATTCAAGATGCTTTTCATAAAGGAGAAAAAGATTTTAGAGAGTTAAAAAGTGACTTAATTCCAACTATGAATACCACACTCCTTGAGATTCAAGATCTTATGATAAAACTTGATGAAGTTCTTGAGGGTTATAAAGATAGTCCATCTGATGTTTTGTTTAAAAGTAGAGAGAGTAAAAAAGCTCCAGGAGAAGAGTAAAATGAAAAATATAATATTAATAGGCTTGTTCTTTTTTTTGATGGGATGTAGTGTAAGTGTACCAGCACTTACGGAGTATAGAATAGATCCAATGATTAAAAAAAATAAAGTAACATCAAATCTATGTAAGGATAAAACAATCACCATTGGACAAGTTTTTACAAGTAATAGCTTGATGACAAATCAGATGCGTTATGGATTGAGTGGTTATAAGGAGTACTCTTATACAGAGTCTGAGTGGGCGAATGCACCTAGCAAGTCCATTAGTATTGCTCTTTTGAAATCAGTGAGGGATGCTGAGATATTTAAAAGTGTAAATAGTTACCGTTCACGTGCACGAAATGATCTACTTTTAGAAACGCATGTAGATAGTTTTATGCAGTACTATACAGGTGATAATAATAGTTCATATGTAAAAGTAGTTTTCTCTTTTGCTTTAGTACGGGTTAAAGATGTAAAGGCACTCGATTCTATTGTCATAGAAAAAGAGTTAAGTGTTGATACTTTAAATGCCGAGGGTGGTGTGAAAGCTTTAAATTTTGCACTGAGCGAAGTACTAGTAGAAACAAATCTTTGGTTAAGTGAAGCTTGTAAATGATAAAAGAAAAAGAGTACCTCTCTCGAAGAGTAGCATTTGCAAACTCACTTAAAACAAACTCTATTGCAGTTGTTCTAAGCGCACAGATACAAGTTCGTTCTAATGATACAGAATTTCCTTATAGACAAAATAGTAACTTTTATTACCTTACTGGATTTAAAGAGGACAATGCTGTTCTTGTTGTAAGAAAAGGAAAAAAGAGTGTTGAAACTACACTGTTTATACAGAAAAAAGATAAACTTTTAGAGTTATGGACAGGAAAAAGAGTAGGGGTAAAACGAGCTAAAAAAATCTTCTCTTTTGATGCTGTTTTTGCAGTAGATGATTTTGAGTCAAAGATAAGTGACTTTTTAAAAGTAAGTAAAAATATATACTATGATTTTGATGTGAGTGACAAAAGAGTAGAGTTTTTACTCTCTAGAACAAAGCAGTACGCTTCTCGTGAAAACCTTGCCTTACTTTTAGGCATGCAACGCCTTATAAAATCTCCTGCTGAAATAAAACTTATAAAAAAAGCATTGAGCATTACAAAAGAAGCACATCATTATGCTATGCAACAGGCAAAAAAATCTGCTAATGAGAGAGAAATTCAAGCAGGTGTTGAATACATTTTTAAAAAAAATGGCGCCTATAGTGATGCATATACAACTATAGTTGCTTGTGCTAATAGTGCCAATACTCTACACTATATTAGTAACGATAAAAAGCTAGTGAATGGGGCACTAATTTTAATGGATGCGGGATGTGAGTATGAATACTATGCAAGCGATATAACTCGAACATTTCCTGTGTCTGCTCACTTTTCATCAGCACAAAAAGAGTTATACACTCTTGTTTTAGAAGTAGAAAAAAAAATTATTAGTATGGTACGACCTAATATTTTACGATCTACATTACAAACAAAATCAGAGGAGCTTCTCTGCAAGGGTTTAGTCGATCTTGGAATTCTCAATGGTAATATAAAAAAGCTTTTAAAAAATAAAAAGCATAAGAAGTATTATCCTCATGGTATAGGGCACTGGATGGGACTAGATGTTCACGATGTTTGCCCTTATAAAGATAAAAAGGGGAAAGAGATTCCTCTTATTGAGGGGATGGTACTGACAATAGAACCTGGTATTTACATAGATAAAAATGATACAAGTGTTTCTAAGAAGTATCGTGGAATTGGGATTAGAATTGAGGATGATATTTTAGTGACTTCTGATGGGTATGAAAATCTCTCTAGTGAGATTACTAAAGAGATAGATGAAATAGAGGCTATCGCTCTTTCTTAGTTATATGAGTATGTCCATCCTGTGAGTTTGTGTACTTTTGCCTCATAAAAATTGTCAGAATCAGCTAAAAAATCCATAACAAACATTGGAACATGTGGGATACTTCGCATATCATCTTGTTTTATAAGAAGCATAGGCATAGCTGTATCTTGCCCTGTGTTTACTCCAAATCCGACAGGCATTAACTGACTCATAAGTTCTTGAGGATTTTTAATTTTATTATCATCTAAAAACTTATCTAAAATTGCATCTTGAATATCCTGAGGAAATCTCTCCTGTGTATTTAAAAATATAGTAAAATGTATAGGTGTTTCTTGAAATTTTTCAGGTGCTGATGTCGCCATAATGATATACTCTACATTTTTTAGATGCTCTTCTATCTCTTGTACTTCTAAGTACTTACTTGTTTGTATTGCTTTTGCTTCCATCTTTGTATCTCTTTTTATTGGTAAATCACCAAGTTTTAAATTTAAAAGGAATTTTATCATAAAATAGTTTCGGGTGGCACAAATAATACTTCAGATTAGCAAGATTTAAGGAGTCATATACAATTTACAGAAGCACATGCAGATGAAATACTTTATGAAGAAAAAGAGAGAGCAAGAGATAGATATATAATAACTTCAAATGTAAGTGAAGCAAAATTATAGATAGTAAAGGGAAGAAATGTTCTTAGCCTAATTAAGATGATAATTAGTAGTGTATAATTTATTTTAATAATACTTTAATGGAAGCTGAGTTATAATCATCGCAAAATAACGATAAAACCCAAGGAAAATTATGCAAATTGTTAAGCTATTACTACTAGGAATACTACTGAGTTACTCTCTTCTTTTAACAGGATGTGATGAGACAGATTCTGTTGGAACTTTAAATGATCAGGTTGAATTACCAAGAGATGAGATAGATACTTCATCGTTAGATATAAATGCTTCTAAGGATCCCGTAAATCTTACTTCCCTAAACGGATCAAGTATAAGTGTAATTAGTAGTGGAGAAGTACAAACTATTAAAGTTAGGGCTTTTAGTAGTAATGGTTCTTTAGATACATTGGGAGATATAATAGTACAGTATCCAGATAAAAATATAAATAATGGTATTGATGTTGGTATATTTACTCCAAGTACCGCAGAAATTATTAATGGTATAGCTACATTTGAGTATAAAGCCCCAAGTGATTTACAAGCAAGAGTTTCAGCAGGGGATTTAAATACTACTTTTGTATTTTATAGTGCAAGAGATGCAAGTGTACAAGTTTCAGTACGTATAGATTATATTCCAACTAGTAATATTAGCTCAGAACCTGCAAAATTAAGTAAACTAATTCTTTCTGAATCAAATATAACGGTTACTCTTTCCAAAGAGACAAAAGAGCTCACTCTCTTCGCATACACTGATAGAAATACAATGAATATCTCCCTTGAAACATTGCAACAAGTAGATGATGTAATTATTAACAATGGCATTGATGCAGGACATCTTCCTGCGACATTAGCAATAAAAGATGGAATAGTGAAGTTTATTTATACTGCTCCGTCAAATTTAGAATTGACTAAAAATAAAATTAATGCAACAACTTTTACATTTTATGATGAAGAAAACCCAGGGATAACAGCTGTATTAACAGTCAATTTCACCCCAGACACACCAACCTTAAGAGTAGAGAGTCCAACAATTATTTTAACACAAGATAAACAAGTTGAGACAGTAACAATTTTAGCATTTGATGGTAATAACCAAGCATTTAAAACAGGGACAATACTTGTTGAATATCCAAATGACATTACAAATGGAACAGTATCGGGTGGTATATTTTCTCAGAGTGAAGCGACAATAGTAAATGGAAAAGCTACATTTAGCTTTACAGGACCTACACCCTTAGCAGTAATTGCAAACCAAACTTTTATTTTTAAATATAAAGAGGATCAAAGAGTATCTACTAGTTTAAATATTCAGTATACTCCAGAGATTGCAACGGTTCTCTTGCCTGTTATAACAAAGGAAATTACTTTAAATAGTGAATCAATTTCAATTGCTGTAAATGTTATTGATGCAACGAGTAGCCCTTTTTCTACAGGAAAAGTAAAAATCATTTATCCTACTCTTGATGTTTCTGCAGGGCGAGATATTGGTAGTTTTGAGTCTTCTGAAGTTACACTTGTAAATGGTATGGCTAATTTTGTTTACACTGCACCAAAAAACTTAGATGCAAATAGATCTGATATTGTATTTAGTTTTTATCATGATAGTGCTATCTCTTCAGCAAAAGTATATACAATTACTCTCGACCCAGTAGCAGGTCAGAAAATTTTAAGTGATTATACATTAACAACGAACTTCCCAAGTAGAACTATTGAAATGAACCTTAAAAGCACAAAGTCAATAACTTTTTCTTTAAATGCAGTAGATGAAAATAATAATACAACACTTATTGAAGACTCAAATATAACTTCAATTGTTGTAGAACTTTTAAATACCTCTTTAGCTGATCTTGAAGATACAAATAGTTCAGCAGATATAAAAACTTTAACAAAAAATCAGGCAAGTTTAAATATTAATACAAATACTCTTTCGGGTATTGTACCTATTCGAGTTACTGCTAACTTCAGAGATCTTAATAATGCCGTTGCTACTCCTATAATAGAGGTTTTTAATGTAGTAATATTTTCAGGTCCACCCACTGCACTCAGTCTCTCTTATGCTGGAACAAATAATGAAGATAGTAAAGCTAAATTTGTTGAGAATTGGGTTTTAACTGCAACAGATAAATATAGTAATCTTGTAAATACTACTCCTGCAATATCTATGGGTATGTTAACAGGGTATGCTGAAAATTCAGCTAATACAGGTCACTTATACTCTTCAAATGGAGGTACATTAACACCAAATGAATTTAATGCTACAGGAGAAACATTTGTTAATATAGACCTTGTAAATGATAAACTTGTAACCTTTGCAAATAAAGATTATATTGATCAGAACGAGTATAGATTTAACAGCTATGGAAAGTGGGATATTGATGATAAATCAAATAATATTTTAACACTACTTGATGACTACAATGGAACAAATGGTACAGATTTAGGATATGCTGTAGGGCATAACTTCCGTAATGAAACATGTACAGGAGATTCTGCCCTTGCTAATGTGTATGCTAAAGATAATAAAAATATTTTAGATGCAACAGGAAGCCTTGTTCTTCAAGTGGAGTATGACTATTATCTTGTAGGTAAAAAAGTAGTACTATGGTCAAACTTAGTAGGAGAGCATAATAATACATCTGTTAAAGTGGGTATTGGAAGGGCCTTAACATTACGAGGTATTGAGACATTACATGCGGAGGAGTATCCATTTAGTTCAGGTTTTAAGGGGGTAATTAGAGTCCTAATCTCTGTTCCTCAGACAGGCACATATTATCAAAATGCTAATTTTTCTTATTCTCCACTTGTTACAGGTGGCGGTGAAAAATTAACATTTAAAGTAGAGGGAACCTCAATGGCTAATGGGATTGATTCTTGTATTAATGGAGGTGTTGCTTATGTTGATATAAACATTACAGATTCTAATGCAAGTGGTACTGTTAGCTTAAGTAATATTTTAGTAAATGGAGAATTTTAAAATTTCGTAAAGAGGTTTACCTCTCATCTATTTACTTTTTTTGCCGATATTCTTAGTAATACTTTGAGGAAAACATTATGAATACAACTTATGGATTAGATATGTATCGTTCACATGATTTAAATATTGCTATGAGGACATCAAGTGGTGATGTAATAAAGTTTGATTTTGCAAACAGACAATCAGCTTCAATGCAATCTTTAAAAGATGAAAATGGCTCTTCGACTTCGATGAGTTTTAGTTCTATGCAGTCGTTTGAATTTTCCATTGAGAGTAATGGTATAAGTCAACAAGATCAAAAAGAGATTGATAAATTTATGGAGATGGCACAGCCTTATATAGATGATTTTTTAAAAGAGTTAAGTGAAGATGCACCCAAATCCCCTGTTACTAAATTAGCACATGATATTGCTGGACTTTTTGATCCAAATAGGGAACGAAGTAGTGATGCAAAAGATGGAGTTAAAGCAAACATAGTAAAAATGTTTGATAATTCTATTGCAAATTTTGAACCACCTCAAGCTATGACTACAGAGGAGATGATCAAAAAAATATTAGAAGATACTCAAAATCTCTTAGAAAAAACACTTAAAGAATTTGATGCATTTAATAAAGTAACTTATGCATAAAACTCACTTTTGTTATAACACTCAAGAAAAAGCTGATAGAATATAGGTATGAAAATTATTTTAACTATATTACTTCTTGTTTTTAGTCTATCTGCATCAGATATTGAGAGCGACTTCATCCTTCTAAATAGTGAGATTGATACAATTTCTGTAAAATTAGAAGCAGAAGATAAACTAAGACTTTATTATCTTACCCTTGCTACAAAAGAAAAAATGGGTGCCTCTTTATCGTTTGAGAACTTGAAAGACGAGATGTTAAGTACACTCTCCTCTTTACATGAGAAGAACGATGTTTTAAGTGTTGAAGAGATAGAAAATATTCGTAAACTCTATCTTAGGCTCTGTAATTCTTTTGATTCTAAAAAGTTAGATATAAAAGAAAAAGAGTATGTTTATAAAGGTAAAGTAATTTATAAAGATAAAATTATAGAGAAAACACCTCTTTTTCTTCTTTTTATCTCTATTGTAACTTCTTTTATTCTTGGCTTGTTTTTAGGATACTTTTTAATAAAAAATAAGAAGTCAAAAGAACTAGATTTATCACTTTTAAAAGCTAACCTAGAAGAAGAAAATAACTATTTGAAGCGTGAAATAGTAAAATTTCAAGAGGATTTGACTACTTTTCATGAATTAAAAACATCTTCTAAAAATTTGAAATATGAAAATAATGCATTACATAAGAAATATAATGAAGTAGAAAAGTATAAAAATGAACTCTTTTCAAATTTGCGAAGAGTGGAGATAGAGCATAAGGAATTACTTCAAACTAAAGAGATTGAATTAGAACAACTTAATAAGTCCATAGAGAGTTTAAAGAATGAACTATCAAATAATAAGAGCTTGACTGATGTGAAAAATATTGACTTTGAAGAACAACTTTTTACTTTGAAACAACAGAGTCAAGAGGTGTTTGGAGTCTTAGATGCTATAGAAAGCATTGCGCAACAGACAAATTTACTTGCTTTAAATGCAGCTATTGAAGCTGCTCGTGCAGGTGAGCATGGTCGAGGATTTGCTGTTGTAGCTGATGAAATACGTAAGCTTGCTGAGAGTACACAGAAGAGTTTATCCGCAGCAAAAGTCGACATATCAGCTGTTGTTGAAAGTATAAGTAATTTAAAGCGATGAAAACTTGACATTATGAGTTGAGTTATTGTAAAATGACATTAACAAAATAGGATATGCAAGGTATCTTATAATCTTATCTCCCCTCAATGATAAATCCACAAAATTAAGGTAGACATCTATATGAGTGAAACTTCTTCACAACAATCTCGTAACAACAACCAAAAATCTAAAAATAATAATCGTAATAATAACTCTAAACGTACACATTCTCCTGCGAAAGGTTCAAGTGTTGATGAGCTTCGTACTAAAAGTATTGAAGAGTTAATTGCTATTGCTGATGAGCTAAAAGTTGAGCATCCTCAAGAACTTAAACGCCAAGATGTTATCTTTGAAATTTTAAAGGCACAGACTGAGCAGGGTGGATTTATTCTCTTTGCTGGTATTTTAGAAATTATGCAAGATGGCTATGGTTTTATCCGTTCTATAGATAAATCTTTTAATGAGTCTATAAATGATGCATATGTTTCAAATACACAAATTAAGCGTTTTGCACTTAGAAATGGTGATGTTGTCACAGGTCAAGTTCGCCCTCCAAAAGACCAAGAGCGTTACTATGCACTTATAAAAATAGAAGCAGTCAATGGTCTGCCTCCTGAGGAGTCTAAAAAACGTCCACTTTTTGAAAATCTTGTACCGCTTTACCCTGAAGAGCGTATTAAACTTGAGTATCGTGAAAAAGGTTTAACTGGGCGTATGCTTGATCTTTTTTCTCCTATTGGGAAGGGGCAACGTGGTCTTATTGTAGCCCCTCCTCGTTCAGGTAAAACAGAACTTCTTAAAGAGATAGCACATGGTATTAGTGCAAATCATGCAGAGATTGATCTTCTTGTTCTTCTTGTGGATGAGCGTCCTGAAGAAGTTACAGATATGGAAAGAAGTGTAAAGGGTGAAGTTTACTCTTCTACATTTGATATGCCTGCAAAAAACCATGTAAAAGTAGCTGAGATGGTTATAGAAAAAGCGAAACGTCGTGTTGAAATGGGTCGTGATGTAGTTATCCTTCTTGACTCAATCACTCGTTTAGCTCGTGCTTACAATACGGTAACACCTTCAAGTGGTAAGGTACTTTCTGGTGGTGTTGATGCAAATGCACTCCACAAACCAAAACGTTTCTTTGGAGCGGCTCGTAATATTGAAAATGGTGGAAGCCTCACTATTATCGCAACAGCACTTGTAGATACAGGAAGCCGTATGGATGAAGTTATCTTTGAAGAGTTTAAAGGAACTGGTAATATGGAAGTTATTCTTGACCGTAAAGTGGCAGATAGAAGAATTTTCCCTGCTATCGATATCCTTAAATCTGGTACTCGTAAAGATGAGTTACTTATTGGTAAAGCTGATTTACAAAAAGTATTTATTCTTCGTCAGATGATTCATAAACAGGACAATGAGATAGAAGCACTTAAATTTGTTTATACTACTATGGGTAAAAAAGCGACAAATCAAGAGTTTCTTGAGAGTATGAATACAGATAAGTAAAAATATGATATTTTAAAGTTTAAAAAACTTGATCTATAAACTCTTTAATATACTTCTCATAGCATACTAGATATAATCTTATTCTTTAAATGATAAGGGGTAAATAGATGAAAGTTGGTGTTTTTGATAGTGGAATAGGTGGTTTAACAGTTGTTAAGTCTCTTTTAGAACATCAACTCTTTGAAGAAATTATCTATTTTGGTGATACTGCTCGTGTACCGTATGGCAGTAAAGATAGAAATACCATTATTCGTTATGGCATAGAAGCTGTAGAATTTTTTAAAAACTTTGAACTTGATCTTATTATAGTTGCTTGTAATACGGTAAGTGCTTATGCTCTGAGTGAGATGCAAGAGGCAGCTGAATTACCTGTTATTGGTGTTGTAGAAGCAGGTGTTTTAGCCACAAAAAATGCTATTGAAAATAAAGAGGCTAATATCCTCATTATAGGAACAAATGCAACAATTAACTCTAAGGCTTACGAGAAAAAACTAGAGGAGATGGCATTTACAAATCTTCAAGTAAAAGCAACCCCTCTTTTTGTACCACTTGTTGAAGAAGCTCTTTTTAGTGGTGAAATTCTTAATGCAACACTCAAACACTATTTTCAAATACTTCCAAGACCAAATGCTGTTATCTTAGGATGTACACATTTCCCTCTCATATCAAAAACTATTGCAGCTTACTTTGGCAAAGATACAAAACTTATTCACTCTGGAGATGCTATTGTAGAACTCTTAGAAGAGAGATTTGAGTTTCAAAAAAAATATGATGACCCAAAACTTAGTTTCTTTGCATCAGAAAACCCAGAAGCTCTTCGTAAAACTGCACAGGAGTGGCTTAATGTCTAAAAGAGTATCTATTTTCGGATATGGAATTACTACAAAACCACTTGCGAAGCATATTAAAAATGCTGTTTTTTATGATGATAAGTGCCGTGAACCATATGGTGGTATTGATGGTTCTTTTGTCCGACCATCTTCTGAGTTTGATCCAAAACATTCAGACTTAGAGATAACAAGTCCTGGGATACCACCTTTTAATCCTCTCATCAAAAAGGCACAAAACCTTATAAGTGAGTATGATTATTTTGCAAATGTGAGAAATCTTAAAATCTGGATTAGTGGAACAAATGGTAAAACAACAACAACACAGATGATGCAGCATATTTTAAAAGATAAGGGAAGTTTAGCTGGAGGAAATATTGGTACACCCCTAGCAGAATTAGATCAAAAAGCACCTATTTGGATCCTTGAAACAAGCTCTTTTACTATGCATTATACAAGAAAAACTGCACCAAATATTTATGTTTTACTCCCTCTAAGTCCTGATCACTTAAGTTGGCATGGGAGTATGGAAAGCTATGTTGCAGATAAGCTTAAACCTTTAAGTATGATGCGAAGTGTTGATACTGCCATTATTCCTGAAGTCTATAAGAATACTTCTACTCGTGCAAAAATAATTACTTACAAAGATGAAGCAGATTTAGCAAAAATATTTGATATTGATGTTTCACGAGTCTTATTTAAAGGAGCATTTCTTCTTGATGCTCTTTTAGCAATGGTTGTTGATAAAGTTTTGTTTGATAGAGTCTCTTATAAGAAAATAAATAGTTTTAAACTAGATCCACATAGACAAGAGGAGTGTAGAGATACTAAAAATAGACTTTGGGTGAATGACACAAAGGCTACAAACCTTGATGCTACTATTGCTGCTGTTAAACGCTATGATGAGCATTGTATACATCTTATTTTGGGTGGAGATGATAAGGGTGTTGATTTACATGAACTTTTTGATTTTTTAAAAGATAAAAAATTACATATTTATACGACAGGTTCGAATAAGTTTAAACTTACACAACTTGCAAATGAGTATGCAATTACCGTAACACAATGTAAAAATCTTCAAGATGCCATTGTAAAAATTGATCAAAACCTACTAAAAGATGAGACTGCTTTACTCTCACCAGCGGCATCATCACTTGACGAATTTAGCTCTTATGCTGAGCGTGGAAATATTTTCAAAGAGGCTATAAAAAAACTCTCTTAACAACTCCTTAACATTTAAGTGTTATCATCAGATAAACTTATTAAAGAATTTGGCATTGGCTCAATGCCTTTGTTGTACTTGGAGTACTCAATCTCTTAGTAATGATATAGCACATGATATAAAAGAGATTCATAAATTCGTGTATAATTATTTATTATTTTTCGTGCCCTTACATATTACAGGTGTAATTATTGCAGAGAATAGTGATGAATCAGGTTTGATTTCAACTATGATAAATGGTAAAGAATCCTAGGTCTTAACATTCACTTAACAGAGAAAGTATATAATCACTTATATAAAAATTAAGGATACCTTATGAAAAAGATAATTCTGTCTTCTATTTTA
>CAZMBK010000030.1:0-14163 GCA_964564315.1 uncultured Sulfurimonas sp. | reverse complement strand
CCCCATCCACTTCTCACGCTCTTTTCTTAAAAGTTTTAAATCCATTTTAATCACTCATTTTAATCACTATAGTATATTTATTTTACTATAATTATATCTAAATATTAAAAGGATTATCCCTATGCGTTTAGAAAAAAAGGCAACTGTTGTTTCAACAAGTGTTGCAGGTCTACTAGTTCTTATAAAAATGAGTATTGGAATTATGAGTGGTAGTATTGCTGTTTTAGCCTCTGCTATAGACTCTATGCTCGATCTTATCGTATCACTTTTTAACTACTTTGCACTTTCCAATGCAGAAAAAAATCCAGATGATCAGTTTCACTTTGGACGTAGTAAAATAGAACCCCTTGCTGCTGTAATAGAAGGAACTGTCATCTCTTTATCTGCACTTTTCATTCTTTATAATGCTCTTTTAAAGATGGTACATCCAGAAGATATGGGTTTTATGAATGAAAGTATTGGAGTTATGATTATCTCTTTTATAATTACAGCTTTCTTGGTTATATTTTTAAAATCTGTTGCAAAAAAAACAAAAAATATGGTCATTCGTGCAGATGCCCTTCACTATCAAACTGATCTATTCTCAAATGGGGCTGTCCTCTTTGCACTTGCCGCTATTCACTTCACAGGGGAGCAACTTATAGACCCTATCCTCGGAGTTGCTATCGCTTTTTATATGATTTACTCTTCTATACCTCTTATTAAAGAAGGAGTTTTAATGCTTCTTGATGCCGCACTCCCAGTAGAAGATGTTACAGCGATTAAAAAGATCTTAGAGTCTGAACCTGTTATACAAACATACCATTATTTACAAACTAGAGAATCAGGCTCACATATTTTCATATCGGTTCATGCTGTTTTTAATGTTAGCATTTCACTTTACGATGCACACCTTATAGCGGACAAGATAGAAGCAAAAATAAAAGAGCACTTTGAAGATAAGAAAACACATATTTTAATTCATATGGACCCTTATGATGATTCAGAAATAAACGAAGAGGAAGAGGAGTGGTAAAAGTAATTATATTGCATTTTGCCATATTTTTTAGATATTTGTAAATTTTACTCTATTATTAGAGAGTTAGTTAGCGGTTAAAAAATAAACAAAAAGATAAACATTATGGCTAAGAAAAAAATACTATTTGAGTGTCAACACTGTGGGCTTACTACCCCTAAATGGATGGGAAAATGTACTAACTGTGGGGCTTGGGATAGCTTTATAGAGCTAAATGAGCACCAACAAGAAGTAGTAAAACAGACAAAATCTACAACAAGTAAAGCGACTAAAGCAATTAGTATAAATAAAATTATAGAGGAGGAAGTCTATAGATACTCCTCACTTGATCCTGAACTAGACTCTGTTTTAGGCGGAGGTATTGTCCCTGGAAGTCTTACTCTCATAGGGGGAAGCCCAGGTGTCGGTAAGTCTACCCTACTCCTAAAAGTTGGCTCAAATATTGCGAGTAGTGGTAAAAATGTTCTTTATATAACAGGGGAAGAGTCAGCAGGACAAATAAAACTCCGAGCGAACCGTTTAAAATCAAATCAGGATTCACTTTATCTTTTAAGTGAAATACGCCTTGAACAAATTTTAGTAGAGCTAGAGCATCGCCATTATGATTTTCTAATTGTCGATTCTATTCAGACTATTTACTCTGAAGCGATTACTTCTGCACCAGGAAGTGTTACACAGGTACGCCAAATTACTTTTGAATTGATGAGAATAGCAAAAGAAAAAGATATAGCAATCTTTATAATTGGACACATTACAAAAGAGGGTTCTATAGCTGGACCTCGTGTTTTAGAGCACATGGTAGACACTGTTTTATACTTTGAGGGGGACTCATCACAAGAGTTAAGAATTCTTCGTGGATTTAAAAATCGCTTTGGACCAACCAGTGAAATAGGAGTTTTTGAGATGCGTTCAGAGGGTTTAGTCTCGGCTACAGATGTAGCCTCTCGCTTTTTCAACCGTGATTCAAAGCAGAGTGGTTCAGCACTCACTGTTATTATGGAAGGGAGTCGCCCTATTATCTTAGAAGTACAAGCACTTGTTTCAGAGTCACACACTCCAAATTCTAAACGCCAAGCAACTGGATTTGATAACAATAGACTCAATATGCTCCTAGCACTTCTTGAACGTAAACTTGAAATTCCCTTATCAGGGTATGATGTTTTTATAAATATTACAGGTGGTATAAAAATCACTGAAACAGCAGCTGATTTAGCCATACTTGCTGCAATTATTAGTAGCTTTAGAGATCGTGCCATCTCAAAAGAGACCATATTTATAGGTGAAGTCTCTCTTGTAGGAGATGTTCGTGAAGTCTATGCACTTGATGTAAGACTCAAAGAGGCAAAAATGCAGAACATTACAAAAGCTTTAGTTGCAAAAAAACCACTAGAGAAAAGTCCTATAAAAACTTTTATAGTTGATGAAGTAACAAAACTTTTAGAATGGTATTAAAACAGTAAAATAAAAGTTTCTTTTTCAAATAAAAACTGTATAATTGCACAATTAAAAATAGAGGGTATATATTATGATTGATGCTGAAGTTAGAAGTGAAGAGAGATTCTCAAGACTCGCACTCGCGTATGAGGGTGAAGAAGAGAAAAAATGCGTATGCGATTGTATAGAAAAAGCAACTGCGAAGCATAAACTGACACCAACAGAATCTTATACAACAAAAGTTTCAAATGGAAAAGAAGTTTTAGTTATTGAATTTCATGACGATTGTAATCGTCAAACAGGTGAATTATTTGAAGATATAATTAAAATTTTAAATATTAAAATCTGTAACTAACATTAAGCAAAAGGGTAATTTATGGCTGAAGAAGAAACAACTACAGAAGAAGAGAGTGCACCTAAGGAGAAGAAATCTAGCAATATGTTGATGATAATCATCATTGTTGTATTATTTCTCATTATTATTATTGGTGGTATTGTTGCATTTATGTTGATGGGTGATGATGAAGCAGATATGCAAGATTCTCCTAAACAAGAAAAAAGTGTAAAAAAGAAAAAGAAAAAAAGCAATATGGAGTATGATGACTCAAGACAACTTAGTGAGATTGGAATTTTATACCCACTCGATACTTTTACTGTAAACCTTAAGAGCGATGCAGGACGAAGATACCTTAAAGTAACACTTTCATTAGAACTTGAAGGTGAAGAGTTAAGCCTAGAACTTGATGCGAAATCTGCAGTTCTTAGAGATAGAATTATAAGAATCTTAACATCAAAAACACTTGAAGAGATCTCATCTAAAAAGGGAAAACAAAAAGTTTCAGAACAGATTGTAAACACACTTAACTCGATGATATCAGATGGTGAAATAAAAGGTCTTTACTTTACTGAATTTGTAATACAATAACTTTTTTATGATAGGAATAGATATTATAAAGACTTCTCGTATGGAGCGTTTAATGAAACGCTTTGGAGAGAAAGCTCTTCTGCGTTTTCTCTCCAAAGAGGAGTTGGCTCTTGCGACATCTTATAAAACAGCAGCTGGATTTTGGGCTATTAAAGAAGCATTTTCAAAGGCTATTGGAACAGGAATAGGTATAGAGTGTTCTTTCTACGATATAAAAATCTATAAAACAGCTAAAGGTGCCCCAAAACTTGCACTCTCAACTCTATTGGTTGAGAAGTTTCATATTATAGATACAAGTATATCTATCTCTCACGATGGAGAGTATGCCATTGGTGTTGTAGCTCTTAAGTGCTCAACCACCACCAACAAAGTCAAGCAATTCTAGTTTATCCCCTTCATTTAAGATATATCTATCCCAGCTATCCTGCTTAACTATATCCATATTAACAGCAGCTGCCATTACCTTTCCCTCTAAAGAGAGCTCCTTAAGTAAAAGTTGCAGTGATATTCCTTCTCTAAACTCTTTTTCATTACCATTAACTATAATTTTCAAACCTCATTCTCACTTTTTGTATAAATTTTATATTCTTTTCAAGATTATAGCAATTTTTATTGAATTAATATTCAATACATTGTATACTAGAAGAATTTTAAAGGAATTTTTAAACTACCTATGATGATAAACTCTAAAGAATTACTACAATATACTAAAAATTTAACACTGCTCTTTGCGGAAGATCATGATGAATTACGAGAAAATACAGCTGAAATACTAAAAAACTTTTTTAAAAAAGTTGATAGTGTTGAAAATGGAGAAAAAGCATTACAGTATTATAAAAGTGAACTTGAAAATGCCAATGCTTACGATATAGTACTCACTGATATAAGAATGCCTAAGATGAATGGTGTAGAACTCACAGAAAAAATATATGAAATAAAGCCAAATCAATTACTCATTGTTATCTCTGCACATGATGAATCTTCCTATCTACTTCCTCTTATAAACTTAGGAATAGAGCAATTTCTAAAAAAACCTATTGATTACCAAGAGTTACTAAAAGTTCTGTTACGCGTTTCAAAAAAGATTAAACAGGAAAATAAATTACAAAAATCCACTCATATTGTACAATTAGGTAACGATGTAAGCTTTAACAAAGAGAGTATGTTACTTTTAAAAGATGGATTATCTATATCATTAACAAAATTTGAAATTCTCTTTTTAAATTTTTTAACTCAAAATATAGGGAAAATTTCTTCCAATGAGGAGATAGTAAACTACTTTTCCCAAATGAATGAAAATATAGACTCTCAAAATATTAGAAAACTTGTCTCTAAAATTCGTAAAAAAATCCCTGAAGAATCACTAGAGAGTGTTTATGGAGTTGGGTATAGAATAATTCCTCTCTTATCTAAAATAAGTATTTTTTAGCTATAATCGCACTTATATTTAAAAAAAGTGAAAACTATGAATTTTGAACCTTATCCATTTGAAAAACTAAACAATCTACTCAAAAACATTCACCCAAATCAGGCATTTGATACTGCTGTTTTAACTATAGGTGAGCCACAGTTTGAGACACCTGCATTTATACAAAATGCCCTTGCAAACAGTACAGATCTTCTAAAAAAGTATCCAAAAAGTGGTGGTGAAGTCAACCTACGAGAAGCCATGAGAGCTTTTGTAAAACGTCGATTTAATACCAATCTGACTGATGCAGAAATAATTCCTACATTTGGAACGAGAGAAGTACTTTTTAATTTTCCACAGTTTTTACTTTTTGATAAAAAAAACCCTGTAATGGCATATACAAATCCTTTTTATCAAATTTATGAGGGTGCAGCACTTGCAACACACTCAAAAGTTATTCATCTCAATTTAGATGAAGAGAACAACTTTAAACCGACAATAAATGAAGAAGAACTAAAGAGTTGTGATTTGGTAATTTTAAATTTTCCAAACAATCCTACTACAGCCACTCTATCACTCGAAGAGCTTGCTGAATGGGTTTTCTTAGCACTTAAGTATAACTTTGTTCTACTCAATGATGAGTGCTATAGTGAAATTTATACAGACAAACCAAGCCCTTCACTTCTTGAAGCAGCTTCATATGTGGGAAATACTTCATTTAAAAATATTTTAGTAATTAACTCTATTTCAAAGCGCAGTTCTGCACCAGGACTTCGCTCTGGATTTATAGCAGGAGATAAGGAGATACTCAAAGAGTATATGAAGTACCGTACTTATGTAGGGTGTGCCTCCCCTCTTCCACTTCAAAATGCTGCAGCAGTTGCATGGAGTGATGAAGAGCATGTTAGAGTTTCAAGAGAAGTTTATAAAGCTAACTTTAAAATTGCACAAGAAATTTTAGGTACGAACATACCAAATGCAACATTTTATCTCTGGATAAAAGTGAAAGATGCATTAGCTTTTACAGTAAAACTATATGAAAAATACAATGTTAAAGTACTGCCTGGAGAGTTTTTAGCACGAGATGATGCTAAAGGTGATAATCCTGGAATTGGCTATATTCGTATAGCCTTAGTAGAAAATGAAGTAAAAACAAGAAGTGCATTAAGCAGAATTAAGGAGTGTTTAAGTGAGTAATAAAATAGAAGAGTTAAAAGCAAAAGTTTTAGAAGCACAAAGTAAAAGTGATATTGCAGGGCTTTATGTTTTAGAAGCACAGGCACATGAACTGTTTGATGAAGCAACAATTCAAGGATACTATGCAAATATTCTTGACCTTGCACTTGAAAAACTTACAGATACTTTAGAGTCTCATAAAAAAATGGATCTCAGTGAAGTTCAAGATTTTGCAACAACTCGTGCACTTTATGAATATGCGATGGAGCACTACTCGGCAGGACAAGTAAAAGATGCAGCTGCACTCTTTGAAGTACTCAGTGGTATGACAACAGATGATAAGTTTGCATGGTCACTCAAACTTCACTGGCTTGCAGCTGCTGAGGGCATTAACCTTGAAGATTTTATGGAGAAGATGGCAGATATTGAAACAACACAATCAAATGGAACTTTTTATATCTCAGGCTTCACAAAAGAGGCACAAATTTTGCTAGATAATGCTAAAGAGAAAGAGGGAAAATAAATATGAAAATTCATTTTATCGGAATCGGTGGTATAGGTATCTCTGGTCTTGCACAGTATATGCACCATAAAGGTCATACTGTAAGTGGTTCAGATATTAAAGAGAGTATCATCACTCAAAAACTCCGTAAAATGGGAATTTCAGTTACTGTTCCTCACTCAAAAGAGGCTATAAATACTCAAGATTTACTTGTACATTCTGCTATTATTCGCCCAGATAATCCAGAAGTGATAGCAGCAAAAGAGAGAGGTATAGAAGTTTTAGCACGGCGAGAAGCACTCCTAAAAATTCTTGATGATAGAAAAGTTTACTCTATTGCTGGTGCCCATGGAAAAAGTACTACTACTGCCATACTCACAGCTATTATGAATGGTTCTGCGATTATAGGGGCAGAAGCCAAGTCTTTTGGATCAAATGTTCGTTATGATGCGACTACAGATGTTATGCTTTTTGAAGCAGATGAATCTGATGGAAGTTTTATAAACTCTAACCCTCATTGTGCCATAGTTATAAATGCAGAGCCAGAACATATGGAGTACTACGACTATAACTATGATAGATTTTATGACTCTTACAAAACTTTTATAAAATCTGCACCTTGTAAGGTTTTAAACGCCGAGGACCCCTTTCTTGCTACACTTAAAGATGAAATAGAAGCTCACTGGCTTTATCCAAGTAAAGATATATTAAACATTAAGTATGCACTTATAGATAATGAACCACATACTCAATTTGAATTTCGTAACTTAGGAACATTTGCAGTATGGGGCTTTGGAAAGCACATAGCACTCGATGCAGCACTAGCAATACTAGCAGCAAACGAGTCTATGGATATTGAGAGTATTCGTAAAAACCTTTTAAATTTTAAGGGTATAAAAAAACGTTTTGATATTGTTGGAGCTGAGGATGATACTGTTATTATCGATGACTATGGACATCACCCTACAGAGATAAAAGCAACTTTTGAGTCTGTAAAAGAGTATGCAAAACTCAAAGGTTTTAAAAAAATAACTGCTATTTGGCAACCGCATAAGTACTCTCGTACCATAGATAATTTAGAAGCATTTAGAGAGTGTTTTGATGGAGCGGATGAACTTATTATCCTTCCTGTTTGGGCAGCGAGTGAAGCACCTCGAGAAATAGACTTTGTAAACGAGTTTAAAGCATACAACCTCACTATGGCTGACACTATTACACGTGCAAATAATCATATTACAGTAGTTAAAGATGCTCAAAACATTCAAATCCTAGATAAGGGTCTTATTATCGGTTTTGGTGCTGGAGATATTACGTATCAAATAAGAGGTATTGCATAGTGGCTTACATTGCAGGACTCATTATAACGGCACTTTTTTTTCTTGCCCTACACTACTTTACTGAAGTAACAAAAAAACAGAAAATTACAATTAGCATAATTTTATTAGCTCTTATTGTGAGTGCGATTCTTTTTAACACTTATAGCTCTAATCAAAGAGAACAGATGCTTAGTGCTGTATTAAAATTCAAACAGGGTAAGACTATTGTTTGTAATGAAAAAGAGGTAAATAGTACAAACTATACACTTAGTATAGGTACATATACTTTTATAGGAAAAAAAGATACTCCAAACTATGCTGAGATGATTTCAGCTTCTTCTTGTAAGTAAAGACTTCTCTTTACTTATTACCTAGCACCTACTTTACCTAAAACAACTTTGATCGTCTTTATAAGTATGATAGAATCTGCCCAAAGAGACCAGTTTTTTATGTACCATACTTCAAGTTCATTTCTCTCTTTAAAAGTAAGATTATTTCTACCACTCACTTGCCAAAGACCTGTAATACCAGGTTTTACTTTTAGTATAAACTCTTGATTTCCACCAAGTTTACATGCTTCTTGAAGCATATATGGACGAGGTCCTACAAGGGACATCTCCCCTTTAAAAATATTAATAACCTGTGCAAACTCATCAAGTGAAGAAGCCCTTAGAAACTTACCTATTTTTGTGATTCTAGGATCATTTTGATATTTATGATATTTTTCATAGTACTCTATTTCTGACGGATTATTTTTAAGATATTCTTGAAGTAAATGTTCTGAGTCTTCATGCATTGTTCTGTACTTGTAACAGATAAAGTCGTTATCATCTCGCCCTAATCTATGTTGCTTAAAGAAAACAGCTCCTTTTGAATCGAGCTTAATAAGTAGTGCAAGAATAATATGTAAAATTAAAAAAGCTGGTGAAAGTCCAATAACAACTATGAAATCAAAACTCTCTTTTATCCATATATTTTTAGGAAGGAGTAACTTGTTTTGTATTTGAATAGTGTTATAACGAATGTTTGAGTACTCTATAATATTTGAGTGTGCAAAATTTATATCTGTAATATAGGGAACAACAAAAAGCTCACTTGTCTTTTGTATATATGTTGATATGTAGTTATTGAGCTTATTGGTTGGTAATCCCTTTGAAATTATAATAACATTCTCATAATTTTTCTCTACATAACGTTGTCCAAGATACCAGTTTTCTTCAATCTCTTTTTTAAATAGAGCCACCTCTTCATCCGTTCCAACTATTAATGTTCTTGTTTTAAATATATTAAAAGAGTAAATAAATTTTTTTGTATATCTACGAAATATTGGCATAAGAAGTACACCTAATACAAAATAGAGAGAGATAAAAAGACGAGAGTATTCGAGATTTGTTTGCAGTATCGTAAGCATAGCCAAAACAATAAAATAACTTAAAGTAAAAGATTTAATAATCTTTAAACTATCTTGCCAAAAATCATACTTCATAGCATACAATTTTTCAAGATGAAAAAGAGATACAATAATTAGGATGAAAAATAAAAAATCCTGAAGGACTATTGTATTAAACTCTGGTATATAAAAACTATCCATAGCATCTCTCATGTATAAAGTTATATAAAATATAACCACCAAAAATGACATATCAATAAAAATAAAAATAGACTTTAAAAAAAAATGTTTCATAAGTTTATTTTAGCATTTTTTACCCTAGAATACTTCAAAAAGAACTTTACAGCTGAAGTTAAATGAAGTATTAATAATCTAAAACTTTTTGAAGAGCCTTTTCTATGTTCATGATATATGGAATAGTTTGTATTTATGACAGTCCGACCACACTCTTTTGCTCGTATAAATATATCTACATCTTCCATATAGAGAAAAAAATTATCATCAAAACCACCTATATTCTCAAAACACTCTCTTTTAAATGCCATAAAACATCCATGAGCAAAAGGGATGTCAGAGATGGAATTAGAGGGAATAGAGAGTTCATCCGTATCAAGTTGTAGTTTTCTCTTTAGTAGTTTCAGTGGTGTTGGTATATTTCGCACCACATTTTGTACTGTTGCATCTTCATTGAGGATTTTAGGAAGTGCTAATGAAATATCATTTGTTTGAGTAAACCAATCAATAAATCCTTCTATCTCTTGAGTCTCAAAATAGATATCGGGATTTATAACTAAGTGAATAGCTGATGGCAAAGCAAGATGAGCAAAAGCAAGATTATGTGCCTTTCCAAAGCCTAAGTTAGTGTCACTATAAATATAGTGTACATAAGTATATGCTTCACATAAACTTTTGAGTTTACTATCAGGTGAGTTATCTACTATAGTGAGCTCAATGTCATACTTCAAAGAGCCAAGGTTTTCTATGACTCTTTTTAAAGTATTTTCATCTTCATTGTAGATTACTATTGATGCTGTTATTGTCATATTTTTAGCATTAATCCTAAATTTCTTAATAATCCTTGTTTTAGAAGCTTATGCTTAAAGAGGATTTTTCTTTTTTTCCAGAATGATTGGGATTCGATAGATATAAAATCTTCTAGCATTGCAACTGATTTGGCATCTAAATCATTTTTATATCTCTGTAAAAAAGCTTTTGTTTGTAAAGTATTTTGAGATATAGACTCAGAATTTTGTAATCTTTTTATTATATAAAATAATGTAAATCCTTTTGCCCCTATACTATTGTTTACATGCTGTCTATATTTTATAGTAGTTGTATCAATGTAGCCAATTTTTCCAAACTTACTCGCTACTAAACCTATCCACCAATCATGCATAATTGCTTCTTGGGCGATTGGAAGAGCAAGTGAAGCTAAACTACGGTTTATCATTATCGTACACCCAGTCATAGTATTTTGTAAAAGAAGCTGAGTGAAGCTATTCTTTTTAGCATTAAGATTTTGGTACTGCACAAAAGAGCTATTAATTCTTTTCATATTTTCATCTACTACCTCTAAGTCAGTATGAACAAGTAAAGGACTTTCTTTATGAAGTATCTCAAGTTCTTGCATTCTCTTCAATGTTTTTTCGACTTTATCGCTTTTCCAAACATCATCTTGATCGCAAAACATAAAGTAATCACTCTCTGTACACTCTAGTGCATATTCTAGCAACAAAGAAAAACTCTCTTTTGTTCCTATATTTTTATAACTTGGCATAAGTAAAACATCAAAACTCTTCAATATATCAAGTGTAGTATCAGTACTTCCATCATCTCTTGCTATAATTTTGATTTTACAATTTCTTTGAGAAAATAAAGAATTAAGCTGATCTTTTAAATATTTTTCACCATTATATGTAGCTAGCAGTATCACCATTAGGATATTTTATTTTTTATTTTACTTATAAAATAATCTTTCCCAAAATTTATATCCAATTGATGTTTATCAATAAATGCTATTAAAACTTCTAAATTTAATTCATACTTATCACTTCGGCTTTGAAATTTATATTTTGCTTTTTTCTTCAGTAATGCTTCAAAAATACTGACAATTTCAAATAAACTATATCGATAACTATTTGCTAAATCTATGGTAATACATGATTTAGTATTTATATACTCTTCAACTAATTTTTTAACATCATCAATATCTATAAGGTATCTATATGCATCATTATAAAGTGTAAATTCCACTTGATTTTTTATAGAATTAAATAAAAAATTTATTAGTGTTGGATGTTCTTTTAAATCTCCAAATAATTGAGGAAGTCTAAAAATATAATAATTTTTGGACTCTTTTTTTATTAATTCTTCCATAGCATGTTTATGCTTGTAATATGCATTTAATTTATAATCTTTTGCAGATAAAGCACAACTACTAAAATAAATAATTTTTTTATCTTTGTACTTTGCAAGTGTGTCAGTTAACAAATCTCTTTCTCTTTTAAATTCTTGAGGGTCTTCACATTTAGAGTTTGCAATCCCACTAGCAAAGATAACACACTCATTATGTAGAGTACTCTGAAAAATTTTTGAGAGTTGCCCATTGCCTATTATCATATTTATCTATCCACTATTTTATTGAGAATATCAAAGACTATATTTGACTCTTCTTCCCAAGATGTTTTATTGAGAAAATTTTCTATATATTTCATATCTAATGTTTCTCGCTTGTTTAAAATATCATCAACTTTTGTCACTATACTGTCAATATCATTTTCTGCATAAAAGAATAACTTTTTATCTTTGTCAATCCAACTATTGTTTTCTCCAGTATTACTTACAACTGGACACCCAGATGCTAAAATTTCTAAAGGAAGAAGTGACAAGTTTGTAAACGAGAGAACTAGTGCGACATCACATTGTGCATACAAGTTGGAGAGTTCTTTAATCGCCACTACTCCAGGATTAAAATGCTTAAATGGAATTTTATACTCAGATGTATCCCATCCTGCTAGGACAATCTCAATGTCAGGATTTAACTCATAAACTTTTTTGAGTGAAAGAAGCCCCATTTCAAAAGCCCTTCTTTCAGTAGGAGGCCTAGCATAAAAAAACACTCTTCTTCTTTTTTCATTTTTAGCCTGTTTAAAGTACAGTTCTTTATCATAAGAAAATGAAAAACTTTCACACTCCATCCCATACTCATTTTGCAGTTTATTCGAGAGCCAAGAACCTGCTGATATACCACTAAAACCAAATCTATATGTATTTTCTGCAAACATATAACTACTACCATGTGCATAGAAATATGGTTCATAATCTTGAACAAAATAGGTTTTCTTATAACATTTAGCAAAATTATTAACATAATAAGCTGTTTGCCAAGAAGTAGCCATCGCAATATGATAATTATTTAATGAACTAATCTCCTTTTTTTCTTTTATTATAAATATTTTAGATTCTAAAGGAAAAAAATGTTTGTTTATCATCTCTTGAGCTATTTTATTATTTACCCATTGAGATTCTCCACAAATAGCTATGTCTGATTTAATTCCTAACTTTGACAAATTAAAAATCATTCTAAATATATTAAGATGTCCTCCTGAACCTATACCAAAGTCAGGGATAAACCACAAGATAGTAATGTCTTTTAAATTTTCTGGTTTAAAATTAGCTTCTTTTTTTTCATAAGTAATGTACTCATAAAATTGTACTAAATCTTTTGTTTCAGCACTTGAATTAACTGGGGTTTCAAGAGTCGATAATTTTTTTAAAATAATCTTACTTCCATTTAAAACACCACTATCTTTTAGTATTTTGACACCTTTTTTTATTCTTTTCATTACTTATTCCTTAAAATTAATTCTCTTGAAAAGAGTTTATTAATGAAGTTATTATTACCTTTGGGTCCAAAATATGCACCTATATATTTACAAATATTTTTTTTCAAAGAGAAGATTAGCCATTGTTTCTTTTCTTGCCTTGGAATAGTAATTGTTCTAAGATATTTATAATCATTATATGTATGTTTTATAATATGTGCAGGAAGTATAAAAAAACTTTTTACTGGAATATATCGATAAATTTTAAACAATCCTTTATGGTCATCATACGATCTTTTCATCATTTCTTTAAAGCTATAGTTATGTGAATGATAGACAATTGCACTAGAAGTATAAGCTTTTGAATAGCCTAACTCTATAATTTTTTTAGCCCATAGTTGATCTTCTGCAAAGTCAACATCATCGTAAGGAATTTTTTCCCATACTGATTTTCTCATTGCGGATGAATTGTCAGAATAAAAACAGAGTAAATGTCTATACCCCTCATCATCTTTATATCTTTGTTTATCATCCATTTGATAAATAATAGTTCCTTGACCAAAGTTATTAAAATGTGTTTCTAAATTATACTTTTCAAATATATCGCAATCATCATAAGGTAAATGTTTAGAAAAGACACCCACTATCTCTTTTGAAATACTAAAAGGTTTAATTATTTCTTCTAGCCAATGAGTATCATAAGGTAGAGCATCTTGTGTAATAAAAACTAAAAAATCTCCACTTGCTATACTCGCTCCATAATTTCTAGTTTTTCCATGTCCGAATTCAGATGAGTCTATTTCTTTTAAAATTATATTATTGTGTTCATTAGCTATTTTTTTTGTATATGAAACCGTTTCATCTAAAGAACCAGAATCTATCACAATAACTTCAAAATTGAAATCAACCTCTTGTTTTAATACTTTCTTTAATACTTTTTTATATATATCCCCAGCATTTTTTGTTGGAATAATCACAGATGCTTTTATCATTGTTTAAAATACCTTTTTATATATGCAATAAAATTCATATTGTTAATTTTAAAAAGTTCATCTTCTGCTTGATTCACTCTTTGCCATAGTTCTTGATTTGTTTGATTTGACTCTTCAAGTTGTGCCTCTGCTTGATTCACTCTTTGCCATAGTTCTTGATTTGTTTGATTTGACTCTTCAA
>CAZMBK010000029.1:0-14190 GCA_964564315.1 uncultured Sulfurimonas sp. | reverse complement strand
ATCTTTGATGTAGAACGCATTAAAAGTGGATCTTTTCCATAAAGATTGACAACGATAGTCGCAAAAGTTGGTGGACCCGAAGGCATCTCAACAAAGCGAACAGTTGTACCCTTATAAAGATTTTCACACTTATCTTGAATAATAGGGCGGAGTCGATGTACCATCATATAAGATGGTTCTTCTCTGTCATGCTTATCTGTTAAATTAATAACTATTTCAGCTTGACTTTTAAGTCTCTTAAACGCACTCCCTTTAACAAGTCCAGCATAATCAAGTGGTGCACCCTGCCCTAAAAATACTTCCATATTTTTTACAGCATCTTCTTTACGCATAACACTTAAAACACACTCTGAAACCTCTTTTGTTTGTGAGATTGTAGAGTTTGTAGCAGTATCTACATAAATACTATAAGTATTTGCACTCTTTCCTGGAAGCATTTTTGCTAAAACAATTTTTGTAGGTATCATGGCAATGGCAAAAATTAAAAATCCTAAAACTATAAAACCTACTTTTCGCTGCTTTGCCTTAGAGCTAACTATATTATATATCCTCTCTTCCATAGTTAGTGACTCCCTTTTGAACGTTTAATCAGTTTTCTTGCTAGATAAGGAGCAAAAACATAGGCTACAAAGAGAGAAACTCCAAGTGCGACAGGAACATTAAGTGGAATAGGCAGCATAAACTGCCCCATCATTCCACCCACAAATGCCATAGGTATCATAGTAAGCATAATAGCTATAGTAGCAATATTTGTTGAGGGACCTATCTCATCGGTCGCCTCAATAATTATTTGATCAAAGGATTGATTTTCAGTCTCTTTGAGATGCATTCTTCGGTGAATATTCTCTATAACAATAATAGCATCATCAACAATAAGTCCCAATGAGAGCAAGAAGGCAAAAAGAGTAATACGATTAATGGTCTGATCAGTCATAAATGCAATAAAAAGTGTTGCTGCTAAAATCATAGGGACAGCGATGGTAACAACCAAGGACTCTCTCCATCCAAGAAAAGGAATAAGAATTAGTGAAATAATAGCGATGGTTAAGACTAAGTGATGTACAAGTTCATTTACTGCTTCATCTGCACGTTCACCATAGTTACGAGTAATTATATAACCTAAACCATTTGCTTCTAATGCCTCTGAGTTCTCTTCTAAAGTCTCTAAAACTTGTTCTGCTAAATAAACAGCATTTGTTCCTTTTAACTTAGAAACACTCATTGTTACTTGATCTTCTGTAGTATGGAAAGGTTCACCATCTGCCTTATAAGAGATAAGAGCTTCTTGGTAATTTTGAATATCATAAAAGTACTCAACACTTGCTAGATCTTTAAGATAAATAAGTGAACCCATATACTTTGCCACTATGAGGTTCTGTAAATCATCTATAGAGTTGATTGCATTTTTTACACCAAAAACAATAAGCCTATTATCCTTTGTGGGGAGATCTATCTCAGGAGCATTCTTTGCAATAGCTTGAATAGATTTTACAACTTGTCCTATAGAGATATGATAGGCTGAAAGTTTATCTAAATCTAAAAGAACATTAAATTGTGGTCGTTTTGCCCCTTTGAGTGTTGTCTTTGAAATATCTTGAATAGCATTTATATCTTGTTGAATATCTTTTATCTGCTTATAAAGTTCTATATGGTCTATCCCCAACTCTTTTTTCTTGTAAAATGCAATGGTAACGATAGGGACATCAATATCTATATCAAAAGGCTTTACAATAGGCATCATCGCACCACCTGGGATAGAGTCCATATTTTGCATAACTTTATCGTAAAGTTTTAGATTAGAACTCTCTCTATCTTCACCTATTTTATACTGAATATTCAGCATTCCTACATTATTCATAGCAGTTGAGTAAATATCTTTTACTCCTTTAATCTCACTAATACGACGCTCAAGTGGTTTAAGAACTGCATTATTTATCTCATCAGGAGAAGCTCCTGGCATTGGAACTATAATGGAACCACCACTTACTGCAATCTGGGGATCCTCTTCCCGAGGCATCATTTCAAGAGAGATATACCCAAGAGAGAGGATAGCGATTGCCATGATGGCAGTAAGAGGATTGTTGAGAAACATTCGAGAGAGAACACCCGCAATATTTTTTATTTTAAGTTTTGAGTTATCAGCCATTACTCAATAGCCTCATAAACCTCATAAGCACTCATCAATTCTGAAACACTCTCTTTAAATGCATCTTCGCTCATCAAATTTTCTCTATCTTTAGATTC
Source organism: uncultured Sulfurimonas sp. (assembly GCA_964564315.1). Lineage (GTDB taxonomy): Bacteria > Campylobacterota > Campylobacteria > Campylobacterales > Sulfurimonadaceae > Sulfurimonas. The sequence continues at coordinate 11,946 of CAZMBK010000029.1, read as the reverse complement.
TATATGAGCCATAAATAGTGCGGTATTAGCATCTACTCCGAGATTAATAATATTTTTTTTGACCCAAGGAGAATTTTTAAGTTTTGCAAAACTAATTACATCTTCATAAAATTTTACTCTATCTGTATATATTTTATCTTTTAATTTTAGAAGGTTTTGATACTGAAAGTTATCAATACCATATGATTGAAGTTCTCGAAGAAGCTTTGTATTCACACTATATTTATTAGGTAGTTTTAAATATCTTGGAGAGTGAAATAGTTCTATTTTTTGTGTATCAAAAAGCATATATGTAGTGATTTCAACACTATAGTATTCACTATTTTTAGCCTCTTCTAAAAAGGTACTTATATTCTTAATCTCTTGCTCATTAAGTGCTGTAGAGTATTTATGAAAAATATCTTTTGAATCATCCTCTTTATATGTGATAATATAATCAACTCTAAGCCTAAGACTCTTCACCTGATTTAAATTTATTTTAATATTTTTATAAGTATAAAAATTTGTCACTTTCTTATCTATTGAGAGCAGTCTATTTACTCCCGTTGCCAATAAAAATACAATCATTACAACTGATAATTTACTTACTACATCCAATGTTTTCATTAAAACCCCTTATTAGTTTATTTTATAGGATAAAGTATAAAAGCAACCCTATTCTTTTAAAAAAAAGGTGAGAAGCCAAGAAGCTTTTACTAATCTACACAGTCAAGAAGCAAATCATATTATTTATCGCTCTCTAAAGTCTATCTTACTAAATAAACTGTTATGCTTCTATATACATAAATAATATTTATGATTACCAAAGGGGTTCTCACATGAAAAAAAATCTACTCTTCACTCTCTTACTTCTCACTCTAAGTCTTAGCCTAAATGCAAAAAATATTGCTGCAGATATGCTTGTTAAACAGAATGGTATTTTCTATGAAAAATCGGAACAAGTGCCTTTTACAGGGAATGCTTACACTTTTTTTAAAAATGGGAAAACAAAAAAAGTAGTCCCATATTATAAAGGGCAAATAGATGGTCGCTTAACAGAATGGAGAGAAAATGGAAGTGTTAAAACAATTGCTTACTTTCGAAAAGGGAAACAAGATGGTGAGTACATTGGTAGTTATGCGAATGGTAAAAAATCTATAGTGGCTTACTATCGTAATGGGAAACAAGAGGGAGAAGTAGCAACTTGGTATGAAAATGGTAAAAAGAAAAGTTCTTCTTACTATAAGAATGACATGCAAGATGGTGAGTCTAAAACTTGGTATTCAAATGGAAAATTAAAATCTCAATCTTTTTATAAAAATGGACAGAAATCTGGTCTCTTTAAAGAGTGGCATGCAAATGGTAAAATATCTGCAAAAGCACACTATATAAATGATAAAATTATGGGTGGGGTACAGTTCTTTCACGAGGATGGTACTCTTATTGCTGGTAAATAGATACTAATTATTTACTAGGAATAAATATGCCACAAAAACAAAACAGTGCACTCTGTTCTGCAAACTTCATCGTTATCTCTCTTATCCCTATTGGTTTTTTTATCGCTATGATTTTGGGATATCTGAGGTTTATTCCACTTCATGTTCCTATTCACTCTCTTGGAGTTATAGGCTTTATTCTCTTTATATTTTTACTCTTTATAAAACATAATGCAAACTACTCTGTATGTAATATGCGCTCTTCACGTACACACTTAGAGCATGAACTTAAGGAGAAACTCGATAAGAGTGCCCTCACCATAGAGTCTCAAACAAAATCCGTGCTTGATATTAAATCTTTTTTTCGTACTTACTATGCAAATGTACGTAATGACAACTTTGTCTCCGTTGCCTCTTCTATTTTTCCAATGCTTGGTATTTTGGGAACTTTTGTCGCTATAGCACTCTCAATGCCTAACTTTTCAGTTACCAATACAGAAGCTCTTGATCGAGAAATTTCACTTCTATTAAGTGGTGTTGGCTCTGCTTTTTTCGCTTCTATTTATGGTATATTACTCTCTCTTATCTGGACATATTTTGAAAAACGAGGTCTTAGTAAAATAGAAACATACCTCTCTTCGATTGAAAAAGATTTTGAAAATGCCATCTGGAGTAAAGAAGAACTTACTATTTATAAATATACACAGTATGATCTCAAAGAGAACAGATTTATAGGAGCACTCAAGGAGACATTTAATCTTGACTTCATTAAAGAGCTCAATGCAAACCACATTTCAAGTTTTGAAGCAATTATGCAAGAGACAAACAGAAACTTTAACTCACTTGCAAGAAATCTACAAGATGTCTCAGGAGAACTGAGAGAATCTCTTAAAGAGATGGATAGAGGTAAAAGTGCCATAGATGCACAAACAAGCATAAATCAAGCACTTATAGACTTTACAACAGCCACTAGCTCTTTTGAAAAAACTACAAAAATATTTAGTGCACAGCTTAACAACTCACTCAATAGAACCTTTGATAAAATAGATACAGAGATAGGAGAGATTGTCATTAAACTTGCAGATTTTGCGACCCATGTCAGCCTAGAGAGTCGTGAAGTTCAAGAGTCTATCTCTAAGTACCATGCCATGGTTGCAAACCATGTAAAAATAAAATAGTGTCTCTTTATGTTTTACAACAACAATAAAAATGAAGATACAAATTTTTGGCTCTCCTATGCCGACCTTATGGCAGGGCTTCTCTTTGTATTTATTCTTCTTATCGGTGCTATTGTTGTTAAGTCTACCGTTTTAAAAAATAGTCTCGACTCAAAAGAGAACTCCTTAGAAAATTCACTCTCACTACTTCTACTTCGAGATAGTGAGGTACAAAAACTAAAAAAACTTTTAGCACTTCGTACAGCTGAACTTAAGACAAATAAAGATGAACTCCTTATTAGTAGAGATGCCCTCAAACTTAAAACAGATGAGTTAGTAAACCTAAACAATATCCTGCTCTCTCAAAATATGAAGATAGATGACTTTAATGATAAAATCATTATTATGCAAAATTTACTTGATGAATCAAATGCTACACTAAGCCAACAGAATATAAAAATACAAGATTATGAAAATAAAGTTCTTATACTCTCAAATAGCTTAACTGCAAAAGAGGATGCTCTCAAACTTAAAGACAATGAACTACTCACACTACTACGGACAATAGAAGCAAAAGAGACAAAATATGATGCCCTTATAGCTAAACTACAGGCACAAAAAGCAAAAATAAAGAGCTTAACCGGCATAAAAATAAAAGTGATCGCTGAACTCAAACAGAGCTTAGGAAATAATGTAGAGATAGATGCAAGTAGCGGAAGTCTACGTTTGTCCTCCAATATTCTTTTTGACAAGGGTAGTGCTTTACTCAAAGAGGGGGCAAAAAAAGAGCTCAAAAAAGTCTTTATAAACTACATAGGAGCACTCACATCCAATCGTAATATTAGAGATCACTTAGACCGAATAGTTATTGAGGGGCATACAGACAGTGATGGAGGCTACCTTCTCAACCTAAACCTCTCACAGCAAAGGGCATATGCAGTTATGAACTACCTTTTAACACTTGATTTTACGAAGAAAAATAAGATAAAACCTCTTCTTGTTGCGAGTGGACGCTCCTATCTTGATCCTATCTACTATAAGAATGGGAAAGAAGATAAATACAACTCTCGTCGGATTGAGATAAAATTTAGACTTAAGAATGATGATGCCATGCATGAAATAGAGAGAATCCTCGACTATGAATAATTTTGAAGCGAAGTATATAAAGATAGCTTCAGCATATCTTGATGAGAAATTAAAAGCAGTTGCAGTAAAAACTAAAGAGATCAAAGAGAAAGAAAATAAAAGAGAGTCTGCCATTCATAGAATAATGACAGGAATTTTTAAATCATAAAAACTTTAAAAGATACCCACCCTTGATATTTTTAACTTTATAACTGTAATAACCATCTAACTCAATAACCACTCTATAATATCCATTGTGGTTTCCAAGTCTCACCTTTGTTACGACACTATTTTTCTTTGCAGTATCGACATCGTAACTTCGAATCTCAATATTACGTTTAAAATCACATACTATTCTATGTGGTTTTGTAAGTAAAAAATTACGAAGCATCTTATCTTTTGTAATAATCTTTAGTTTATGCTTACTCTCATACAGAGAGATAAAAGAGAGCCCTGCTATTTTTTTAAACTTCTCTTTTTTAGAGTTCTTATAGGAAAAACTTTCTTCATTTATTGCAATATTTTGAGATAAAAAAAGAGGAAGATGCCAATCTATACTATTGCCTAATTTCACTGTTTTATCTACTAAAGAGCCATCTAAGTTCTTATACTTTACAGTAATACTCTCAATAGTTCTAGCAGTTGAAGGGAAGCTAATAGTTGCACGTTTAAGTGGGGGAATAGAAATTACTTGATTTGTAGTCATGGGTATATCTAACTCACCAGAAGCAGGAAAAAAAGGATTTTCACGAGCATCTAATAGTAAATTAATAAAGAGAAGAAAAGCAAATGTTTTTAACATCTATAAACCCCAATGATTTTATGACACTATTATAGCAAATAACTTAGATTTATTGTGCACTAATCTCTCGAAGTTCAAAATACTCACGCTGGAGTTCAGCATTTTCTAATTTCAGATGAGTTACCTCATCTTGAAGATAAATTTCATACTCCTGTAAGCCAAATAAGATCTCTAAGGAGTTAGTTCCATACAGCAGTACCCCTAGGTAAACACCTAAAAACACTACAATGAAGAAGAAGAGAAAAAACTTTTTAAGAGAGAGACCTAAATACTTTTGAGTAAAACTCTCACTCGTATCAATCTCCTCAAAAAGCTCTTCATTTCGCATAGTTTATAAACTTCTACGCTTAGTTAAAAAGTGCAGAACCTAAGTACTCACCATATACAACTTCATTTTCTATCTCTAAAAGACGGTTATATTTGGCAGTTCTCTCTCCACGTGCTGTCGAACCTGTTTTGATTTGACCACAATTAAGCGCAACTGCAAAGTCTGCAATAAATGCATCTTCACTCTCACCTGAACGATGGCTCATAACACAAGTGTACCCATTACGTTGTGCTAAACGAACAGTTAGCATAGTCTCACTTACTGAACCAATTTGATTTGGTTTAATAAGAATAGAGTTCGCAATACCCTCACGAATACCTCTTGCTAAGATATTAGCATTTGTAACAAAAAGGTCATCACCAACAATTTGAATTTTATCACCAAGTTTCTCAGTCATAAGTTTGAAACCATCCCAGTCATCTTCATTCAGACCATCTTCAATAGAAACAATTGGATATTTAGCACAAAGATCAACATAGTAGTCTACTAACTCAGCAGAAGTAACCGTACGGTTTTCAGACTCAAGTCTGTATCCACCACCCTCAGCTAAAATTTCAGAAGCAGCAACATCTAAAGCAATAGCAATCTGCTCACCAGCTTTATATCCAGCTTTTTCAATAGCTTCCATAATGATTTGAATAGGTTCTTCATTTGAAGATAAATCTGGTGCAAAACCACCCTCATCACCTAAAGCAGTATTGTGTTTTTTAGCTTTTAAAATAGCTTTTAAATTGTGATACACTTCAGAAGATGCACGAAGACCCTCTGCAAAATCTTCAAAACCTACGGGAACAATCATATACTCTTGAAAATCTACTGAGTTATCTGCATGAGAACCACCATTGATAATGTTTAACATTGGAGTAGGAATAGTAAGTGCATTAGCACCACCAAGGTAACGGTAGAGAGGCATACCTAAGGACTTAGCTGCAGCACGAGCTACTGCCATAGAAACACCAAGAACAGCATTTGCTCCAAGTTTACCGTAGTTTTCTGTTCCATCAAGCTCTTTCATTGTTGCATCAATAACTGCTTGATTAAATGGACTCATACCAACAAGTACATCATTGATATCATTATTTACATGTGCAATCGCTTTTAAGACACCCTTACCCATGTAACGCTCATCTCCATCACGAAGTTCTAGTGCTTCACGCTTACCAGTACTTGCACCACTTGGTACAATCGCAGATTCAACTGTTCCATCACTCAACTCAACTGTCGTTTTTACTGTTGGGTTACCACGAGAATCCATTACTTCTATTGCACTTACGCTATCTATAAACATTTATTTGCCTTTTATAGTTTTTTATTATTTATGCTATTTTATCTAAATAATTGTTTAATGTTTATAAATTAAATGTAGCTTTTTTTAAACTCCAAAAATTTAAATCTGAAGTGCAATTTTTAAAAATTTAAAAAATAAAAGTTGTAAATTGCGGAAAGAAGTGGATTATTGAAGAGGCTTGTAGAGAGCTTGCAAAAAAGAGTATTTTACTTATTAGTGAAGCTAAAGGAGTTGATTGCAACTACTTTCAAGGCTATTAAATTGCTAAACTAGAGAGAGTCTCTAATCTAGCAATTTAATATCTATTTATACATCAGTATCTTCTATGTCAGAAGTATCCATAACCATAACATCACTAATACCCATAGCAACTTTAATTTTTTCTTCTATTTCTGCTGCTAATTCTGGTTCATCTTTAAACTTCTGCTTAACATTTTCACGACCTTGACCAAGTTTAGAGTCACCATAAGCGAACCATGCACCGGCTTTATCTATAATGTCAAGTTTCACACCGTAATCCACTAACTCACCCTCTTTTGATATACCCTCTCCAAACATAATATCAAATTCTGCAAGACGGAAAGGAGGTGCTACTTTATTTTTAATCACTTTTGCTTTTACTCGGTTACCAATCTGAGCTTCACCCTGTTTAAGTGAGGCAATACGGCGTACATCAATACGAACAGAAGCATAAAATTTCAGAGCATTTCCACCTGTAGTTGTTTCAGGAGAACCATATCCCATCATTCCAATCTTCATACGAAGCTGATTAATAAAGATAACGGTACAGTTCATTTTTGAAAGAACCCCTGTAAGTTTACGAAGTGCTTTAGACATCAAACGAGCTTGAACACCCACCTGCTGATCTGTCATTTCACCCTCTAACTCTACTTTTGGAGTAAGTGCAGCAACAGAATCTATAACTATTAGATCAATTGCACCACTTCTAGCAAGTGTTTCAACTATATCTAAAGCTTGCTCACCATAATCTGGTTGAGATACAAGTAAATTGTCTACATCAACACCAAGGTTTTTAGCATACAAAACATCAAGAGCATGCTCAGCATCTATAAATGCACAAACACCATCAGCCTTTTGACACTGAGCTGTTATCTGAAGGGCTAAAGTTGTTTTACCTGAAGACTCTGGACCATATATCTCTACTACACGACCCTGAGGTACACCACCAATTCCTAATGCTAAATCAAGACCTAATGAGCCTGTACTAATTGATTGGATTGGTTCTATATTTTTATCGCCAAGACGCATTAATGCACCTTTTCCAAAAGCTTTATCTATCTGCTTCATCGCTAAGTCTAATGATTTTTGTTTGTTTGCATCCATCTTGGGCTCACTTATTTTTTAATTTTAAAGAATTATATGTTAATTTATGGAAGTATATAAGAAATATGGCAAATTGTCATACTTTTTTAGAAATTTTTTCTATAGGTAGTGGAAAAGCAAAAATATACTTTGAATTAGTACCTATCCATACATTAAAAAAAAGTATTGTAAAAAATTTTACACATTTTAATATATAACTAAAATACCTTATATTTAATAGATATAAAGTTGGTAGTTATTACGTCCTTCACTCTTTGCCTTATACATAGCCATATCTGCACATTTTAAAAGGTTGTCACTCTCTAAAGAGTCATTTGGATAAATCGAAATACCTATACTACTTGAGACAAACAAACTTTTTTCATCTATAACAATAGGAGCCTCTAAAGCTTTTAAAATTTTTTTTGCCAAATATTTTGTATCTTCTACCTCTGAAATCTCTTGCAAAATTACAGTGAATTCATCTCCGCCCAGTCGTGAGACAGTATCCTCTTTTCTAAGTAAGCCTTGTAAACGCGAGGCAACCTCTTTTAAAACAGTATCTCCAACCTCATGTCCTAAAGCATCATTGATCTCTTTAAAATGATCTAAATCTATAAAAAGTAATGCAAGTGTAGTTTTTTTTCTCTCTGCACTTTTTATACCCTGTTTAAGTCTATCGTGAAATAGCATACGATTTGGTAGACCAGTTAAAGTGTCATGACTTGCAAGATACTCCATCTTCTCTTGTACTTTTTTACGGTTTGTGATATCTTTGAAATATCCAAGCATACCCATAGGATTTCCATCCACATCTTTAAGTATAGAAGCAGTTAAATCAACCTCTATAATATCTCCACATTTAGACATCAGCTTTCTCTCTGCTCGAAAAACACCCTTTTCTAAAAGCTCTTTCATATGCTTGTTTCGAATCGCATAATCTTCTTCAAGATACATCTCTTCTGTTGAGAGTCCTAGTACTTCCTCTTTATCATAGCCTAGCATATTTTTTGCACCAGAATTCCAGTCAGTAATAATTGCACTTAAGTCTGTAATGACTATACCATCTTGTATCTGTTCTATTAACTGGTTTTGTTGATATTTTTCAGTCTCTAAAAGCTTTCTCTGTGTAATATCTACCATTGTCCATAGTACTTCTTCCTGATTTGTAACTAAATCTCCAGATACATGCACCCAAAAGAGTGAGCCATCTTTTTTCTTAAACTCGTAGTCTATATTTACAGGTTTGCCTTCTAAAACAGGATTAAATGCTACTTCTCCAAAGTGAAGGTAACTTTTCTCATTTACATGAAAAACTTTTGCATTCTCTTCTAATAGTTCATGTTGAGAATACCCAAACATATCAACCATACGGCTATTTATAAACAAGTTATTTCGATTTTTGTCAACAACTAAAATACCAATATGGACATTATCAATGAGCTGATTTGCCCATGCTAATTCAAATTTCTTTTTATTCTTCATTGACATTATTGTAGGACATTTACCATTAAGGCTTTATTAGAAGAGAGATGTTATAATCATTTATAAAAAAATCTCTATCAAAGAATTTGCCTATTTTTTAAAATCTAAGCATTAATCCTGCATAAATACCAGAGTAATTAAGATCTACTTGTGTATCACCATCATCAACAGTAAGTTGTTGTACTCTATAACCAACTTCTAGTGCAGGTTGAACCACAGGAATAAAATCAAGTGTATAATCAACTTTTGCTCTTATATCGTACATAGTATTTGTTCCATCCGAGATAGCTTTTACATCAGCTTCAAACCCAATGTTTGTTACAGGAATTTCTACACGAGTTCTTACATACAAGAGAGGTACTACAGTTGTATCTGAAGAAGTGTAACCATCATATAAAGTTACACCGAAAGAAGAAACTGCACCAACAGCAGTATCTGTTTGAATCACTTTAATGTCTAAACCTAAATCAATAGTAGTCCAGAATGTATTATCTAAAATATTGTAATAAGGCACAATATCAAATTGTGTCACATCAAATGAAGTGGGTGCTCCGCCCAAAGGAAGAGGAACTCCATCAATGGAACCTTTTGTGGTACCCTCATCAGTTAAAGTTACATACTCTAATCTTATATTTGGTAAAATAGGAATTGGATGTTTAATCAGCAACCAAGCATAAATTTCAGAAGAGGATTCTTCTGCACTTGTATATTTACCATTAAGGTTCAAGGTACCATCACCATCTGTTCTTTCTGCATAGCCACTTGGCGTTTGACTCCATACACCAGCTCCCATTTCAACTCTTGCAAAATCGGCACTAAGTGCGGTAGAAAGTGTTGCTACTACGGCTAAACTTGTTAATATTTTTTTCATAATAAGCTCCATATTTATAATGGTAGTATTATATCAGAGTAGTTTGTTTGAATTCTTAAGTGTTTGGGAAGTTTTGAGGTAAAAAAAGGGATAAAGAATCCGAGTCATAAGGACTCATCTTCTTTAAAAAAGGTCTAGCTTACTGCAGCGATTGCAGCGTCGTAGTTAGGCTCTTCAGTGATTTCTGGAACGATCTCTTTGTAAGTTACAATTCCTTCTTCGTTTACTGCGAAGATTGCTCTACAAGTAACACCAGCTAAAACTGATCCACCAAGTAAAACACCATAAGCATTTGCGAAATCTTTGTTACGGAAGTCAGAAGTAACAGTTAAGTCATTGATTCCCTCAGCTTGACAGAAACGTCCAGCAGCAAATGGAAGGTCAAGAGAAACGATAGTTGCAGTTACATCTTTAAGATCAGCAGCTTTAGCGTTGAAGTTACGAGTTTCAGTAGCACATACACCTGTGTCTAAAGAAGGAACAACAATAATAAGTTGTTTTTTACCTGAAGCTCCACCAACTGTTACATCACCTAAACCGTCTGAGTTTACAACAGTAACTGCTGGTGCTTTGTCTCCAACATTTACTTCATTTCCTAATAATTCTACGTCTGTACCTTTAAATTTTGTAGTTGCCATTGTGGCTCCTTGTGTTTAATTTTAACGTCTATGCGTTTTGTTGAGAGAAGTATATTTTAAATCGGATAATATTACTCTTATTTATAAGAGAAGTACTTTTGGTTAAGTTTTAATTAAGGTTCAATATCACTTACAACACAGTTACGACCTGACTCTTTTGCTTCATACAAAAGATTATCAACACGTTTCAAAAAGCTCTCTTTCGTATCATCTTCTTGAAGCTCTGTTACACCAAAACTACAAGTAATTGTATCTATGTCATTAAAAGCATACTCTTCTATGGATTTTCTTAGTTTTTCTGCAACCTTGAGCGCTTCTTCCAAACTTGTGTTTGGCAAGAAGAGAATAAACTCTTCCCCTCCCCATCTTGCAAAAATATCACTCGATCTTATTTCTGAACTTACTAATTTAGCTATATTTTTTAAAACATAGTCTCCTATATCATGTCCATAAGTATCGTTTACTCTTTTAAAGAAGTCAATATCAAAGAAAATTACACTTAACTTACTCTTCACTCTTTTAAACTCTTCTATCTTCTGATTAATTATCTCATTAATACCATGTCTATTATAAATACCAGTCAAAGCATCGTGAACAGCCAAGTCATATATGAATTTTTGTTTTTTTCTTTCATTCACTAAAATAGCTGTAAGAATTGCACTTAAAAGTAAAGCTGAAAATGTAAGTACAAGAAATATTATTTTAATATTTCTCAAAATAATATCTATAAAATCTCCAAATTCATAATGAATTATATATGCCACAACCTTACTATCTAAGTTTAAAACAGGAGCAAAAGAGATAACTATAGTATGATTATCATAAATCACACTATCTGAGAACTCAATAGAAAAAAGTTCTCCTTTTTGAAGCTGATTTTTTACTCTTGATGCTATTTTTTTATTTATAATATGCATTTCACTAAGCCCCATTTGCATCGTATCTTTGAGGGTCACTTTATCATAATCATAACCTGAGAACTCACTGCTTTCATAGTTGTTTTTTTCATCAACAAAAACTTTTTTATCTACTACCTTATTTTGTATCATAAAAAGATAGGATGTTGAGTCTACAGAGGAGAGTAACTCCTGCATTCCATCAAAAGCAAAAGATATCTCAACAGTTCCAACAAACTCATCCCCCTTATAGAGTGGAAAAACATTTCTAAAGCCATTAAAAATACGTCCCTCTTCAAAAGCATTTATTGGAGTTTTATTTTTATTCACATACTCTAAAGTCTCTCGAATACCTACCAAAGAGTCCCCGAACTTACTAGGTCTATGAAATCTTAAAAAACTAATAGCTTGAGGAAGGTGAAAATGGAGTTGACGAACATGATACTTTTTCATATGCTCGTAAGTCTCAGAGAGTCGAGATAATAATCTCTCTCTTAATATCGCTTGCTTTTTAAGATTTTTTGTATGGGATGCTTCTCTCATTATCTCTATAATTTCAGGACTGTTTATCTCAGTATCATAAAAAATCTTAGAAATATCGGTTAAATTTGAATTTGC
>CAZMBK010000028.1:0-14231 GCA_964564315.1 uncultured Sulfurimonas sp. | reverse complement strand
AATGGATGCAGGTGCGGGAATGCCTCCTCAAATGGGTATGCCAGGGATGATGTAATCCATAAAGGATTTTTTCTAAGGTTTTTTAAACTTTAGAAAACTCCTTAATCTACTCTACTCAAAAACTAAAATAGCAAAAAATATTTCATATAATTGACATTTTAAAATTTAACAGTTATAATTAATTACTATAATGTGATATTAGGATGTAGCAAGCTGATGCAAGATACTCAAAAAAAGATTTTAGTTGTTGATGATAGTCGTCTTATTCGTAGTATGGTTAAGCGTGCTATTGCAACTTGTACTGAGATTGATGCTGAAATTCTTATAGCAGAAACCTATAACGAGACACAAAAAATTATCCTCAAACATAACTTTCATGTCGCTGTTTTAGATGTTACCCTTCCTGATGCTCCTAATGGAGAGGTTATTGATCTTCTAATTGCTCAAAATGTTCCTGTAGTCGTTTTAACTGGAGGCATTAACCAAGCAAGTAAAAATATTATTTTAGAAAAAGATATTGTAGAGTATATTACGAAAAGTAATCCACAAAGTCTTAACTATATTGTAACAAGTGTAAAACGAGTTTTGCATAACTATGACTCTTATGTTTTAGTAGTTGACGATTCAAAATCAATGCGCTCACATACACGAAAACAGCTTGAAACACTTCATATTAATGTCATTGAAACTAAAAGTGCAAAAGAAGCTATCCATATACTTCAAGAGTCAAAACATCATATTCCACTTGTTGTAACTGATTATGAAATGCCCGATATGAATGGAATGGAATTAACAATGGCACTACGCCAAAGATATCCAAAAGATAAATTAGCAATCATCGCTCTTAGTGGGAATGAAAACAGTAAAATAGCTACAGAATTTTTACGTCACGGTGCTAATGATTTCATTAAAAAAAGCTATACAGCTGAAGAGTTTGCTGTACGAATAAATGTTAACCTTGAACTTATTGACCTTTTTAGACAAGGTCGTGAAACTGCCAGTAAAGATTTTTTAACAGGACTTTATAATAGACGGTTTTTCTTTGAAAGTGGTATACCTATAGTTGAAAAAGCGAAAAGAAAAAAGAAAAATCTTGCCGTTGCTATGCTAGATATTGATTTTTTTAAAAAAATAAATGATACATATGGCCATGATGTTGGTGATTTAGCCATAAAAGAGATAGCAGTTGTTTTACATAAGTTTTTGCGAAGCAGTGATCTTATATCTCGTTTTGGTGGTGAAGAATTTTGTATTTTAATGGAAGATATTTCACTCGATAATCTCAGCGAAAAATTTGAAGCAATTCGATGCTATTTTGAATCAAACATTATTAAAACAGAGCAGGCTAGCTTTTCTTACACTGTGTCAAGCGGAATTTTTTATGGCAAGGCTGACTCCTTAGAGCATATGATCACCCTTTCAGATGAAGCACTCTATGAAGCAAAAGAACACGGAAGAAACCGTTTAGTTGTTCACACTAATGTGTAAATAGCTAAGTGGTTTTAAACTACAACTAAGTCAAGGAATAGATAAATGATACACTTTAAAGATATCTCAATTAAAATAAAAATGGCCATACTTGCTCTTGTTCCTCTCCTCGGGCTCCTTTATTTTTCAACCGCTTTAATTCAGCAAAGTTATGATGAAAACCACAATATGCAAAGCATAAAAAAAATTGTTCTTTTTACAACAAGCATGAGCTCACTTGTACACTCTCTACAGAGTGAAAGAAGTGTAAGTGCTGGTTACTTAGCATCTAATGGTAAGAAATTTTCAAGGGAACTCAGTATAAACAGAAAAAATGTTGATAAAGAACTCTCTACTTTTCAAACACTTGTAAGTACTTTAGATATGAGCAAATACTCAAGTAAATTTCGCCTTAAAATAGAAAAAACTCTTAATCAACTTACACAGCTTGATGCCGTTCGCAAAGAAGTCGACAATGCTACAATCTCTCTTAATGATATGCTAGAGTACTTTATGAATGTAAATGGTGCATTTTTAAGTTCTATCGCTGAAATAGCAAAAATGTCAACTGATGCAAAAATTTCCATGGAACTCAATGGGTATAGTGCATATTCACTTGCGAAAGAGAAAGCTGCTGCACAAGAAGCTACACTTAACTATGTTTTTATTAAAAACATATATCCAAGTGGAATAAAAGATAAGGTTATTGCCCTTAAAGCACAAGAAGATAGATACATGAACTCTTTTATAAAAAGGACTGATGAGTCAAATATAGCATTTTATGAGCAAAAAATAAACTCTCAAAGTATTAACAAAGCGAATGATCTTTATCTTTTAGCAACAAAAAAATCTAAAAAATTTGGTATAGATAGTGACTCTGCATTCGATATACTACAAGCGAAGATCAATACACTTAAAGAGATAGATGATCATCTCGTACACTACCTATCAACACAGGCTACAAAAAAGATGAATCTAGCAAATGATAAATATTACACTTATCTTATAATTAATATTCTAGTTGTTCTATTTACTCTTATTATTGCCTTTTTCGTATCTCGTGATATTCTAAAATCATTAAATAACTTTCAAGTTGGTCTAAAATCATTTTTTGAATTTATTCGTAGAGAGACAGATAAATCCAATCCTATTGCTATTGATGCAAAAGATGAGTTTGGTCTTTTAGCAAAAATGGTAAATGATAATCTTATAAGTATAAAAGCGGAATTAGAACATGATATGCTCTGTACAGGTGAAGCTGTAGATGTTTTAGCAAAAGCTGAAGCTGGTTTTATGAATACACGAGTTGAAACAACAACAGAAAATCCTCAGATCAAAACACTTATTGTCTCTATTAACAATTTAATGGATAAATTTGAAGAACAAATTGGAAAAGACATAACAAAAGTTCTTGAAGAGATTTCAAAAGGAAACCTCAAAGCAAGAATAGAGAATGAGTATGATGGTCTTTTCTTGGAGCTAAAGGAATCTACTAATAATATTGCGCACACTATAGAAAAACTTTTTGTTGAGTCAGGAGAAGCCCTGAATGCTATTAGTCAAGGTGATTTAAGCACACGAATTACAGGGAACTACCTTGGTGATTTCAGTATTGTAAAATCGTCCATTAATGATTTAGTTGACAAGCTTTCTAACATTATTGATGACATAAATATAGGCTCAACACAGATGCAACTCTCAGCATCAGAGGTAAATAGTTCTAGCCAATCTATCTCACAAGGTGCTATCCAACAAGCATCTTCACTAGAGGAGACAACAGCGGCCATAGAAGAGATGAGTGGTGCTGTGAGTGAGACATCGAAAAATGCAACACTCACAAACTCTATAGCGGAATCCTCAGCAGAATTGTCACTCAAAGGAGCAGAAGCAGTTGCCAAAACAGTGGATGCTATGCATACTATTGCAACAAGAATTGAGGTTATTGAAGATATCGCTTATCAAACAAACCTACTTGCCCTTAATGCTGCGATAGAGGCGGCTCGAGCAGGACAACATGGAAAAGGATTTGCAGTAGTTGCTGCTGAAGTAAGAAAACTAGCAAAACGCTCACAAGTAGCAGCTACACAGATAAGTAGAATTACAAAAGAGAGTGTTATTGTTTCTGTTGAAGCAGGAGAGATGATAAAGAGTGTTGTTCCAAAAATCGAAGAGACCGCAAAATTAATTAAACAGATAGCAACAGCTGCAAAAGAGCAAGATATTGGTATAGGGCAGATTACTCAAGCAATGAATGAACTTGATAAAGTCACCCAAATTAATGCACTCTCTTCTCAGGAGTTACTAAGTGCATCAGAGCAGCTAAGTCTACAAGCAACCCATCAGAGTGATCAGATGAGTTTCTTTATACTTCCAGAATCTGCCTCTTCACAGAGACTTCAATCTGTAAACACAACAGAGAAGATACTCCCAACACTACCAAAACAGTTAACAAATGCAGAAGATTCTATTGATCTTCGTGAATTTGATATATTTGATTAAAAAATAAAGGAAAAAGATGAAACTACTTATTGTGGATGATGCGAAACTAATACATTTTCTAATAAAAAAAATATTAACAGCAAAAGAGATTACAGATATAACATATGCAGATGCATATAATGGTCAAGAGGCTGTAGACCTTATAGATACATTCAAACCTGATTTAGTTCTTTTAGATGTTGTTATGCCTGAAAAAGATGGAATTGCTGCACTTAAAGAGATAAAAGAGAAATCTCCAAGTACTAATGTTATTATGGTGAGTTCATTAGGAACTGAAGATAAAGTAAGTGAGGCTATAAAACTTGGTGCAAATGCATTTATACAAAAGCCTTTTGATGAAGATGAGTTAGCAAATCATGTTCAGAATTCTATCTAAGGAGTTAGACCATGGCTATTAAATTTTTTGGACACTATTTACTTGACGAGGAGATTATCACTGCACAACAGCTTACAGAAGCTGTTGAGTACCAGTCAGAAAAAAATCTTTCTCTTGGAGAGATTGCAGTTCGTGAGAATCTTCTAACCCTCAAAGATGCTGAAACAATTAACAATAAACAGAGGATTTTAGATAAACGATTTGGAGAAGTATCTATTTTACTTGGACTTTTAACACAAGAGCAAATTGAGTATCTTTTAGTCACACAAAAAAAAGAGAAAGTATTTTTCGGTGAAGTACTTATATTTAAAGAGTTTATAAGTGAACAAGAATTAGAAAAGCAGCTTGCACTTTTTGAAGAACTACAGCAGATTGAGGTTGTAGCACTTGATGAAAAGATAGAAGCTTTAGATAAAGACAACATTATAAAAGAGACTATTGGTGTTTTACAAAAACTCTATCCAAGAATAGTACATGACTACATAAAACTTGTGAGTGTAGAAAAAGAGAGTGAGAACAATGGTATTATAGTTGTCCAAAAAATGCGCGGTGATATACATTTGGACTTTGCTCTTCAACCTGAGGACCCTGTAGCATTAGCTATTTCTCAAAAATTTTTAAAAATGGACTTTGAGAGTGTAGATGAGATGGTTCTTGATATTATTAGTGAATTTGTTAATGTTATTCTCGGAAATATTGCAGTAAAATTAAGTGCAAATAGTGTAAAAGTAGATCTCACACCACCTGCAATTATTAAAAGTGAAGATTTTCAACTAAAAGAGTACTTTAGTTTCAACTTTACAACAACACAAGGCACACTTAAACTCTATCTAAAACTTTAAACTTTTGTTTATTGTTTTTATAATCTCATAAATGGAGAGCTCTTTTTTTGCAGCTCCCAACTCCCATGCAACTTTTGGCATACCATAGACAGTAGCTGTTTTTTTATTTTGAACATATGTATTTGCACCAGCATCTTGCATATTTTTTAATCCCAATGCACCATCATCCCCCATACCAGTAAGGATAAATCCAATAGAATTCGCCTTTGCTACTTTTGCAACAGAGTTAAAAAGAACATTAACACTTGGCTTATGAGAATTTACTTTTGGAAAATCTTTTAATCGTAAATAATATTTTAAAGCTCTTTTTTCAACTTCAAGGTGCATACCACCCTGTGCAATATATATAGAATTATCACAAAGTAAATCACCTTCAACTGCTTCTTTAACCCTTGAGTTTGGACAAATATCATTGAGGCGTTTTGCCAATGAAGCTGAAAATCCCTTTGGTATATGCTGCACTACTACTATTGCACTATGAGGAGGTTGCAAGTGGGTGAAAATTTCTTCTAACACTTGTACTCCCCCTGTAGAAGAGCCTATAGCAACTATCTTAGCACTTGCTACATCATCTATTGTTTTTTTTGTAATACTAGGCTCATCGAGATCAAGGTTATCTCTATAATTTATTTTTGCATGGGCAACTGCATAAATTTTAGCCTGAAGCTCTTCCTTATAGGATAAGAAAAGTTCATTTAATTCTGTTTTTGGCTTTTCAATAACATCTGAAGCACCTAAACGCAAAGCATCTATAAGTGCACTAGAGCCATGAGAAACAAGTGTTGAGCAAATTATAACAGGTGTAGGCCTCTGTTCATTTATCTTTTTTAAAAAAGTCAAACCATCCATCTTAGGCATCTCTATATCAAGTATAAATAGATCAGGAAGTCCAACCCTACTAAATACTTTTAATGCATCTATAGGATTTTGAGCATCTCCGATGAGTTCAATATCATCCATCTGCGCTAATAAAGTTCTAAAACCATTACGTACAGTTAAAGAGTCATCTATTACAAAAACTTTTGTCATAGAAACAAGAGCTCACTTCCATCTTGATCTTCACAACTTCCCTCTTCACACTCATAACTTTTTTGTAGAAAATGAATAGAATTTTTCAAAGAATCCTGAAAAAGATAAACATCACTAAAGAGTCTATCTACGAAATATTGATTTATATATGTATCGATATCTACAATAATTGCACAAAGATATGTCAAAGAATTTTTATGTGAAAGTATCTTTTGAATTTTCATTGAAAGAATAAACTCTGCAAAATCTTTAAAAATTGGTGCTATATGCTGTGTATAAGTCGATGAGAGAAATACATCATGCACATCCCCTACACTCTGCGATAACAACTCTATATCCTCTTGCTCAAAGTGATGTGTACGTATCTTCTTTTCTAACTCCTCTAAATCCTGAGATAAGAACATAACCTCACCCTCATAGGTATCTAAAAACTCTTCTGTTACAAATACTTCTGACATTCTTTACTCCTTCTTTACGCAACAACTTTAAAAACAGATCCATGAACTTGTTCTAAAGATTTTATATTAATACCATTTAGATTTTCAGTCTGACTAATAATAAGTAAACTTCCAACTCTCATATTTTTCAAAATATTCTCTATCACTTGCTCTCTTATTGTATTATTAAAGTAAATAAGAACATTCCGTAAAAAAACTATATCAAAAACACCTACATCACTATTTGCTTCTAAGAGATTATTCGTTTGGAATTTTACATTTTTTGCTAATTCTCTATTTATTAAGAACATTCCTTCATATCTACCTTTTCCCTTCAAACAGTACTTTTGCCTTAAACCTGAAGGAATTTTATCTACCCACCTTAGGGGATAGAGTCTCATACGAGCTTTTTTAATAACATGACTATTAATATCACTACCAAAGATTTCCCATCTATTTGTAGGTAAAATACTATCACATAACATAGCAACAGAGTATGCTTCTGCTCCAACAGAAGCAGCAGCACTCCAAATTTTAAGCTTTTTTGGACTGCTATAAGAGAGTAAAAATTCCTTTAAAAACTCAAAATGTTCAAACTCTCGAAAGAAATATGTTTCATTTGTTGTTATAAGATTTAACATCTCAACTCGTTCACTATAATCTTCTAAACATAAATTATAATACTCTAAAAAAGAGTGAAAATTATAATGTAAAATTCTTGTATAAAAACGAGACTCTAAAAGTGACTCTTTATTCTCACTAAAAGAGATTCCAATCTCATCAAAAATAAGAGCAATAAACTTTTTATATTCGTGTTTTGTTATTTTTATCATAATGATTTACTTAAAATAGAGACTATTGAATTTCCAAGTTCTTTCATATTTATTTTAGCAATAATATCTGTAACCCCAGCTTCTACAAGCTCTGTTTGCATCGCACTATTAGACATATTTGTATGAACCAATATTGCTATATTTTTATACTCTTCTCGACCTTGTATATTACTAATCAACTCTCTTCCACCCATATTAGGCATCTCTAAGTCCGTTATAAATAAGTCAACTTTCTCTTTTGGATGAGAATCTAAATAATTGGATACATTCAAACCATCATTAAAAATTTTATAGTTACACCCAAGATGTTTAAAAAGTCCTTCTACCAGTGAACGAACAAAGTGACTATCATCTGCAAAAAATATTATTTTATCTTTAAGAGAAACTCTCACCTCTTCACTGAAATTATAGTTTGTATGTTGTTCTACAGAGTCAAAAATATCTAAAAGCATTTTATCTCCATCATAGATGGTGCACATTTCACTTTTTGATTCAATCATTATTTTAGATATAAATGTAGATTTAAGACTATTTTGAGAGTTGTCTGTCATTGAGTCAGCTTCTATAATGCTAATAGAAGAAACTTCTTGCACAATTATTCCAAATTTGTGCCCCCCATAGTTTGCTAAAATAACAAGATTATACTCCTCATCTAATAAAACTTCATTTCCATACCATGCATCAAAATAGATAAGAGGTATCATACTATCTCTAATATCAGCTGTACCAATAATCATATTTTCACTATCATTATTGCGGGAAATTTGTATACTCTTGTCAAAAATAATAACCTCTTCTATTTTTGATACATTCATAGCATACCACTCAGAAGAAGAACCTTTAAAAAGAAGATACTGATTCATATCATTTGAATCGGTTGAGACAAGCTTAAAAAGGTCTAGTTCATCATCTTCATTATCTTCATAAAAAAACTCTTCATCAAAGCTAAATGTGTGCATTATTTCCCTTTAAGTTGTGCTATTTCTGAAATATTTAAAATCTCAGAGCAGTTTAAAATAGCAATGTGAGACTCTTGGTATTTTGCCATGTTTTTAATAAATCGAGGTTCTAGTTTAAAACCAAAATCTAAAGGCTCTTTAATATTCTCTTCTATAATGCTACATACATCATGTACTTCATCAATAATTAAAGCTATGCCATTTACAATCACTAACGATGTCTTAGGACCAATAACTGTACTACCATGACCAAAACGTTCTAAAAGATCGATAACGGTTACAATGGTTCCCCTTATGTTTGTAACCCCTTTAACATAAGGGAGCATCATGGGAACTTTAGTAACTGCCTGATACTCTATCATCTCAGAGACATGACTCACATCTAGTGCATAAGTATTCACTCCAGATTGAAAAAAAAGATACTGCTGTGCATCACCTATAACAAAAAGTGAATCATCTTCATCAAAGTCAAAGTCAAAGTCAAATTCATCTATATCACTAATCATCCATTACACTCCCCTTGAGTTTTTCCATCTCTATTAATCGAGGAATATCAAAGATAAGGGCAATTTCACCACTCCCCAAAATAGAACCACCACTTATTCCAGAAAGATTATGAAATACTGAGCCAAGTGATTTTATTACAGTTTGGTACTCATCAAGTAACTCATCTACTAAAAGTCCAACACTTCTATTGCCAAAGTAAACTATAACAATATTTTTACGACTAGTGAGGCTTCCATCCTCTTGCAATAACTCGCGAATATCTAAAAGAGGTAACATTTCACCACGAAGATTTATAAATTCATTTTCACCCATCTCCAACTCTTGAGTCTCGGTAAGCTCGATACACTCTTTAATATTTTCAAGTGGAATAATATACTTCGTAGTACCTACCTGCACTAAAAATCCATCTATAATAGCTAAAGTAAGTGGTAATCTAATAGTAATTTTACTCCCTTGTCCTAAAACAGATTCAATATCAATACTTCCTCTTAAATCTTCTATATTTCTTTTTACAACATCCATACCAACACCGCGACCAGAGATATCAGAAACTTTATCAGCAGTAGAGAGTCCTGCGGCAAAAATAAGTTTATAAATCTCCTCATCACTTAAATTAGCATTCTCACTCACAAGTCCATTTGAGACTGCTTTACTTAAAATTTTCTCTTTATCTAGCCCTTTTCCATCATCCTCTATCTCTATAACTATACTACCTGCATCAGGATATGCCCTTAAGTCTACTCTTCCCCTAGGAGACTTTCCATTTTTTTCTCTCTCTTTTGGAAGTTCAATCCCATGGTCAATCGAATTTCTTAGCATATGAAGTAAAGGATCAGAAACTCTCTCTATTACTGTTTTATCTAACTCTGTCTCTTCACCACTTATAACAAACTCTACATCTTTTCCAATTTTTTTAGAAGTATCATTAACAATTCTACGAAACTTATTAAATGAATCTCCTACCTGAACCATTCTAATATCCATAATTCCATCACGAACATACTCTAATAATTGCTTCATATTTTGTGCTGCTTCTTGAAGCTCAGACTCTTCTTCCTCTTCCTCATCATCACTAGATACAAGAGCAAGTATTTTAGAGTTAGCAATAACAATCTCACTCATATAATTTATAAGTATATCTATTTTTTGAGAATCCACCCGTAAAGAAGCACTGCTCTTTTTGCTAGATTGTTTAGAAACATCACTCTTTAACTCTTTATTGCGTATAGTATTTTCTTTTTCTTGAATTTTCAAAGGCTCTGGAGTATCTACTTGTGTCACTTTTGGAGTAATAAAAGAGTAGCGAAGTAACTCTTCTTGAAGTAACTCTTCATCACGAATTTGTAAAAGTAAATCATACTCCTCTAAATTTTTAGCTTCAAATATAACTAAAGATACATCCTCCTGAATAAATTCAAAAACATCTTCTAGTGCCTCTTGAGATTGTGTTCCTTCATATAAAATTTCAAAACCAATATAGGGAAAGATAGGATTTAAATCTTCAAGCAGCGGAATTTTATATATGATGGGTGCATTTATAAGTACCGTTCCCATACTATTTAAAAAATTAAAAATAGAGTGTATACTCATCCCAGTAGTAAAAAAGTCTTTATTAAATCGAATTGAGATATGCCATCGATTTTTTAAAGACTTTTCCTCTTCATCTTTTAAAAGAATACTCTTTTTTTTAGGTATCTCTTCAGATGGAATAAAAGATAAGAGTGCTTCAATCAACTCTTTACCAAGTTGATTCTCCTCTTCGGAAAGCTCTTCATCATTAACAGCAGAATCAATTAATTTTTCAATATAATCTTTACAGAGTAAAAAGAGGGAAACCATTTCAGAGTTTATTTTTAATTCCCCTTGACGAATAACATCAAAAAGATTTTCACATGTATGAGTAAAAGTAACAATATCTTCAAAGCCAAACATTCCAGCACTGCCTTTTATAGTATGCACTGCTCTAAATATAGCCCCTATGTTCTCTTCTGTAGCTTCAGCACTCTGCATTTCAACTAAAGCATTTTCCATCATTTGAAGCTGATCATCACAATCTTCTAAAAATATTTCTAACTCTTCATTCATCCCTCAAGTCCTAAAATACTTTCACAGTGTGTTTGCTTTATCATACTTAAAACATTATTTGCTGCATTAGTAATAATAATTTTTTTATTTTTTAAATGTGCAGTTTTAACTAAAGAAAGAAGTAATTGAATCCCCACCATGTCAATTTTTTTTATACTCACTAAATCAACAACTAAAGTGTCACTATTTTCCAATGCTTCCAAAAAAAGAATTCGAAGTTTTTCTACTTCATAAATTGTAATCTCTTTATAATTTTGTAACATTTTTTTTATTTATCCAAGAAGCTTATGAAGTACTAATAAAAACTTCTCTTTGTTAAATGGCTTCACTAACCAAGCTTTAACACCTAATTTTTTAGCTTCTGCTTGTAATTCTTCTTTTCTTTCAGTAGTAAGCATAACAATAGGTAAAAACCTGCAAGAATCAATTTCTCTAATTTTTTGTACCATCTCAAGACCAGACATTATAGGCATATTGATATCTGAAAATATAAAATCGATCCCACCTTCACGAACTTTAGCAAGCCCTTCTTCTCCATTATTCGCGACAATAGCTTCAAATCCAGCTTCAATAATAACTTTTGCTGTTATATTTCTGATTAAGCTTGCATCATCCACAATGAGTATCTTTTTTCCCATTTCAACCTACTCTATTTTAAATATAGTGTATTCTATACTAACTGTTCTTAAGTTAGAGATAAAAGGAGGTTTTATGCAGCTGTTTTATACTTTTTTATTATATCAAAAGCATTAGACAAACTTTGAAATTTTTCGGTACTTAAATTATCTTCTAAAGAAGATAAATCTGGATGATAAACTTTAGCTAGTTTTTTATAATGTTTTTTTACCTTTTCTAAAGGATCTGATTTACTTACTTGTAAGAGATAGCAAGCATTCTCTAAATCCATTTGTAAAGGAATGGAATTATTTGATAAAAGAAAAGAGTTTAAAGCTCGTATGTTAAAAATCATAGAGACACACTCACCAGCTATTTCATTTTTTTGAAGGAATGCTTTGAGTCTATACTTGTCCTCAATAGTCAAGAGTTTTAATTCATAAAGATAATATATTGAATTTTTATGAGTTATAGTGTTTCCAAAGTATTCTAAAATATACTCTTTTAAATATATTTGTTTACTATCAATAAGAATCTGACAAATATTATCTTCATAAAATGTAGCAGATATGCTTATCTTGATGTTCACTTTAGATAAAAAATGGATATGAATAGGTTTATCTATTCGTTTAAGGAGTTCAAATTTTAAATTTTCATTAAAATTTTTTGAATTTTTTTTGTAGAAAGTGTATAACCTTTTCATAAGTTCCTTTCTACTTTCAGTGTGTACTAAACTTCTTGGAATAAAAAATTGATTTTCTTTAATGTTTTTCAAGTTACAATTTTTAATAATAAAATTTATAAAATTTTTGTAATTATCTACAGTATCATCTATTTTAAAAATAGTATGCTCAACTGCTAAAAGTACCTGCACATCTAGACCTTTAAAATTATTTTCCAATATAAAGCAAAATATATACCAAAATTTGATAAAATCCATAAAAACAAGGAATACCCATTGAGTACACTTTTAAAAAATCCCTTTACAAATGGTCAAATAAAAAATTATTTACTATTTTATGCAAGTATAGTCTTAATTATGATTCTTTTTTTTATAGCTACCTCTCTGTTTCATGATGTAGAGCAACTAGAGAAAAAACAATTTTTAAAAGAAAATAATACTAAAAAAAAGAGTGTTAATAAAGAAAAAAGAGAAGAGAAGAAAGAATCAAAATTCAGATTAATAAATATAAATTATTGATTATTTTTAATGAGGTGGTGGCCAATCTCGGAATCGAACCAAGGACACACTGATTTTCAGTCAGTTGCTCTACCGACTGAGCTAATTGGCCATATGTTATGGATGAAATTATATCTTTGTATAGCTGAAAGTTTGCTTCTATTTAACTATTATCTGATTTTTAAACTTATTAATGCTAAAATATTAGACAAAATAGCAATAATCCAAAACCTAACAATTATCTTGTTTTCAGCCCAATTTTTCATCTCAAAGTGGTGATGAATAGGTGCCATTAAAAAAACTCTTTTTTTCCTTAATTTATAACTACCAACCTGCAAAATAACAGAAAGAGTTTCAATAACAAAAATAGAACCAATAAGAAGAAGTAATAATTCACTTTTACTTATAATTGCTAGATAGCCTAAAAATGCTCCTATAGAGAGAGATCCACTATCACCCATAAATACTTCGGCTGGATGACAGTTATGCCATAAGAAGCCTGTTAATGCTCCCATAAGAGCACTTGCAATTATTGCAACTTCCCCAATATTAAAATTAGGCATTAAAAGATAAGCACTTATTTTCACATGTCCTGTAATATAAATAATAATACTAAAAGTTGTCAAAGCGACTATTGATGGAACTGTTGCTAATCCATCCAAACCATCAGTCAAATTTACTGCATTAGAAGTAGCTACAATTACCAAAACCCATAATATCATTGCATAATAATTTAAATCTAATAGCGGTGTTTTCATAAATGGTATATATAAATCAGTATTAAACCCTGTAAAAACACAAAGATACAAAGCAACAATAAGTGCGAAAACTAACTGTAAAAGTAATTTTGTTCTCGCTTTTAAACCAGCAAGGTTCTCACTTTTTTTTATTTTGGCATAATCATCTTGAAATCCAATAAATCCAAAAAGAGCAATAGTTAATAAACCACCAACTGCATAAAGATTTGAAAATTTAATACTCAAAAGAGATGATACTAATGTTGCACCTATAAATACAATACCACCCATTGTAGGAGTAAATGCTTTCTCTTTATGACGATCTGGTGCCCAATCATTAATAGGCTGAACACTAGAACTCTTTTGTGCCCAACGTATAAATTTTGGCATTAAGTAAAGTGTAAAAAAAAGTGCTAAAAAAAATGAGATACCTGCACGAATGCTGATATAACTTAAAATATTAATATTAAAATAGCTATGTAACCAATAGAGCAAATTGTTTCCTAAATTTTTATTTATATATAATCTTTGAATTTATAAAGTGAATTATATCTTATTATTAGTTATCTAATTAAGAAAAAAGGTTAAAAAAATATATATAAATAAGTGAATAAAACCAAAAAAAAAGCTAAAGAGATTTTGATAAGAATAAAAAAAAGACAAGA
>CAZMBK010000027.1:0-15104 GCA_964564315.1 uncultured Sulfurimonas sp. | reverse complement strand
GAATGCTTTAGCTACAGACTATAGTATAAATACACAAAATTATGATATTCCAGATAATATTGATCAGTTAGATTTAAATGATACTGAGCAAATAATATCTTGGATATTGAAAAATGCAAAAAAAGTTTAAAAAGGAAAAAAATGAGAGATATATTTGATGCAATTCAAGCAAGTGCAAAAAGAATTAAAACGGCTATAGATATTAAAGACATTGGTTATTCACAACAGGAAAATAGTTCTGGTGAAACACAGCTTGAGCTTGATATTAAGTGTGATATGATTATTGAAGAAGAGTTCTCAAGAGTTGCTTCTATTCATACTATTGCAAGTGAAGAGAAGACTCATGAAGAGTTGATGCACGAAGATGGTGAATTTTATATTGCTTATGATCCTCTTGATGGTTCCTCTTTAGTCGATGTAAACTTAAGTGTTGGTTCTATTTTTGGAATCTATAGGGGTGGATTTGGAGCTGATAAGATGGTAGCATCTTGTTATGTGGTTTACGGTCCTCGAGTAGAGATGGTTTTTGCTGAAAATAAAACGAAACTTTATCTTTTACAAGCTGGAGAGTTTGAGTTTGTAAAAGAGATCCGACTTACAGAGAAAGGTAAACTTATGGCTCCTGGTGGAACGCAACAAAACTGGGCTCCGTACCATAAAGAGATGATTGATGGTTTCTTTGCCGAGGGTTACCGTCTTCGTTATTCTGGTGGTATGGTTCCAGATTTACACCAAATTTTACTCAAAGGTGGTGGTCTCTTTTCATATCCTGGAACAAGTGATAAACCAGAAGGAAAACTTCGTCGATTATTTGAAGTATTTCCTTTTGCATATATTTATGAAAAATCAGGTGGTGAAGCTATTGATGGGACACAGAGACTATTAGAGCTTGGTTGTGCACATGTTCATGATACTGCTATCTGCTTTTTTGGTTCTAAGTATGAAACAACACGAGTAAAAGAGATTTATAGTAAAAATGCATAATGAGCAAAAAGACAAGTTTGAAATTTTTCTTGATGAAATGATAAAAAAACTTCAAGATTGTCAAGAGAGTAAGGGTCATAAAAGCTGTAGTGCTTGTGAGTTTTACTTTGGCTGTCAACTCAGAGATGAGTATGTAAAAGCCGTGTATAACAGTATGTCTAAGGGCGATACTGGTGGATTTGAATTTTAATAACTTTTTTAAACTAAGGATAAATATTTGAGTAATAAATATATAACAACACCAATCTATTATGTAAATGGAGAGGCTCATATTGGGCATGCTTACACTACTTTTATTGCTGACACAACAGCTAGATATGAAAGACTTAAAGGTAATGAGACTTACTTTTTGACAGGGACTGATGAACATGGTCAAAAGATTGAAGAGTCTGCACAAAAGAACGGTAAACCTACTCAAGAGTTTGCAGATGAAATTAGTGCTACTTTTAAAAATCTTTGGGATGAGTTTGAGATATCTTACAATAAATTTATTCGGACAACTGATGCGGATCATATGAAAGGTGTTCAAAAAGCATTTTTACATATGTTTAATAAGGGTGATATTTATAAAGATTTTTATGAAGGTCACTACTGTGTAAGTTGTGAGACATTTTTCCCTGAAACACAACTTGTAGATGGAGAATTTTGTCCTGACTGTGGTCGCAGTACAAGCATTGTAAAAGAGGAGAGCTACTTCTTTAAACTCTCTGAGTATGAAGATAAACTTTTAAAACATTATGAAGATAATCCTGACTTCATAATGCCTCGTTCACGTGCAAATGAAGTAAAAAACTTTGTTAAAGGCGGACTTCGTGATCTCTCTGTAACTCGTACTTCGTTTACTTGGGGTGTAAAAATGCCTGAGTCTTTGAATGATGATAAACATGTTATGTATGTATGGCTAGATGCCCTACTTAACTATGTTACAGCACTTGGTTATGGAAAAGATGATGCGAATATGAACTTTTGGCCTGCATCAACTCACTTTGTAGGGAAAGATATTCTCCGTTTTCATGCTATCTACTGGCCTGCATTCTTAATGAGTTTAGATCTTCCTCTTCCAAAAACTATTGGTGCTCATGGTTGGTGGACTCGTGATGGCGAGAAGATGTCCAAGTCTAAAGGAAATGTTGTTTCTCCTAAAGAAGTATCAGATGCTTATGGTGTTGAAAACCTACGTTACTTTATGCTTCGTGAAGTACCTTTTGGTCAAGATGGTGACTTTTCGCAACGTGCATTTATAGATAGAATTAACTCTGAACTCTCAAATGACCTTGGAAATCTTCTTAACCGTATTATAGGTATGAGTGGAAAGTACTCTGAATTTGAGATAGATAGTGTAGATGTTGTTAAGTACCATACGAAAGAGCTTGATGCTATGAATAAAGTGCTTGATTCACTTGATGGTTATATGAAAGAGATGCAAACACATAGATACCTTGAAGAACTATGGAGACTCTTTTCTATAGGAAACACTGCTATTACAGAGCATGAACCATGGGTAAAGATAAAAAATGATGAGAAAGATCAAGCCTTAGCTACTGTTGCACTTGTCGCAAATATCTTAGCAAAAGCAGCTATTATGCTTTCTCCTGTTATGCCTAAAACTACTGCTACTATCGCTGATGCTTTAAACTTTAAGATAAACAATGATAGTTATAATGATTTAGTAATAGATAAAAAATTATTAAAACTATTTAATATTAAAAAAGTGCCTCCTCTTTTTCCTCGTGTTGAAGAGCCTTTAATGGAAGAAGCACCAAAAGCAGAGCCTAACCCACCTAAGCAAGAAAAAAAACCTTCTAAGAAAAAAGAGAAGTTTGATTCAGAAGCAACTTTTGATGATAATCTTATTGAAATAGGACAATTTTTTGAGACATCACTTAAGGTTGGTACAGTACTAGAAGCAGAGGAAGTTCCAAAAAGTAAAAAGCTTCTAAAACTAAAAGTATCTCTTGGTGAGAACGATACACGCCAAATTGTAGCAGGAATCAAAGAATTTTACTCTGCAGAGTCTCTTGTTGGGACACAAGTGTGTGTTGTTGCTAACCTTAAACCTGCAAAACTAATGGGAATGATGTCTGAGGGAATGCTTCTTGCTGCTAAAGATGAAGAGGGATTATGTTTAATCAGACCAGAAAAGCCTAAAAAAGCAGGTACATCTATTGGATGAGACTTGAAAATGTCCTTGCACTTACACATGGCTCTTTAGTAAATGAGCCTTTTGTAAAACTTTTTACTAATGTTGTTTATGAAGCAAAAGCTGTCAAACGTGGTGATCTTTTTATGGCTTTTGATGAAGAGTCCATAGAGGATGCCATTTTAAATGGTGCATATGGTATACTTTTTTCAAAACCTACACAGATAAGTGATAGTGAAATAGCTTGGATAAAAGTTTCTAATTTAGAAAATGCACTCCTAAGGCTACTTCGTTTTCAGCTTATAGATAAAAATGTTACTGTATATGAAACGAATGAAATCGTACTGAAACTTGCACTCCAGGTCTTCACGACTCAAAATTTTATAGCTATTCATGGTGATATCTTAAGTATTGCAGAACAGTTAAGAGCCATTGAAGTGGGTGCAACAATTCTTTTTTGCCCTACTCTGTCAGATAAAAGTCTATTTACAAATATTATTACATTATCAAATACCAATGTAAAGAGTATAAATATTATAGAACAAACTCTTTTTGAAACTTCTTTTATTTATAAAAATATTTTTTATGAAAGACAACTTATCTCTCCTTTTTTTATTCCCTATTTAGAAACTCTTCTCTATCTTTTTCAAAATTTAAAAATTGAGTATAGACTAAAAA
This sequence comes from uncultured Sulfurimonas sp., assembly GCA_964564315.1. Lineage (GTDB taxonomy): Bacteria > Campylobacterota > Campylobacteria > Campylobacterales > Sulfurimonadaceae > Sulfurimonas. The sequence goes on along the minus strand of CAZMBK010000027.1, from coordinate 11,302 downwards.
AATTCACTCCTATTGATCATTTTGAACCTATTTTTACAAATAAAAATTTTGAAATAAAAGAGTTTGGGACAACTGATAAAGTACTTATCTTTGAGAAAGAAAGTTCACTTTTAGAATCTGAACTTCTTTTTTTAAAGTCTGAAGCAACTTGGGCAAAAATAATATATATTCTTCCATACTCAGACATTTCTTTAGCCAAAAAGATAGAAGATAAAAAGTCTCTTATCTTGTATGAAAATAAAAACGATATTCTCAATCTTTTAAGAGAGAGAAAATTTAATTTTGCACTTATAATTGGAGTTACTAAAGAGATATTAGAAAAAACTTCCGTAACTCAAACACAACTGTCATTATTTGATTTTGAATAAACTATTAACAAAAGAGCATATATGAATAGAAGAACTTTTTTAACTACAGCAGCAACAACTGCTTCTGCAACTTTAGCCTTAAATGGATGTAACGAAGGAAACCATCAAGCGATTGATTACTCTAAACATCCAAAAAAAAGTAATAAAGAGAAACATATAAATATTAACCGTAATAAAAAAACAGTTATAAAATTAGCAACTTCATGGCCAGCCCATTTTCCTATAATGGGAACAGGGGTTGAAAAGTTTGCTCAAAGAGTAAAAGATGTAAGTGGTGGTTCTTTAGAGATAAAAATTTACCCTAAAAATGTACTTGTCCCTGCATTAGCTGTTTTTGATGCATGCTCTAGTGGACAGATAGATGCTTTTCACTCAGGACCTTACTACTGGAAAGGGAAAAATTCTGCTTTTTCTCTTTATAGTGGTATCCCTTTTGGCTTTACTGCAGAAGAGATAAACTCTTGGATGTTTTTTGGCGGAGGGCTTGAACTCTGGAGAGAACAGTATGCAAAGTACAATTTACACCCATTTTTAGGGGGTAATACAAATATTCAGATGGGAGGATGGTTTAGAAAACCTATAAATTCGCTTAAAGATATGCAAGGTTTAAAAATGCGTATACCTGGCCTAGGAGGCGAAGTCTTCTCAAAGATGGGAGTAAATCCCATACTATTGCCTGCAGGAGAGATATACACTTCACTTGAACGTGGTGTTATTGATGCAACTGAATGGGTCGGACCCGCACTCGATATAAAAATGGGATTTTATAAAGTTGCACCCTACTACTACTCTGGTTGGCATGAGCCAGGTTCTATTTTAGAATTAACTTTTAATAAACAAACATGGTCTAAACTTGCTTTTGAGCATCAGTCTATTGTAGAAGTATGTGCAAATGAGATGAACAACCGTATGACTACAGAGTTTCATTATGAAAATATTTATGCTCTTGATAAATTAAAAGAGCTCGGTGTTACACTCAGTAAATTTCCAGAAGACGTAAATAGTGCTGGTAAAAAAGCACTTCAAGAAGTCATAATAGAACTAAGTCAAAACAACAGTGATTTTAAAAAAGTTTATACATCTATAGAGAAACATCTTAAACTCTCTAAAGAGTGGAGTAATATAAGTCTTGGAAATTTTTTAAATGAGAGGTAGCTCTTTGAATAAAATACTACCTACACTTTTAACACTTAGCTCTTTTGCTTTGGCATCATTTAATGCTACGATAATTGATTCTAAAACATTTTTACCTATAAAAAACACTCAAGTGAATGATTCTATTCTAAGCATTAAAACAGATGAAAATGGTTCTTTTAGTATAGATACTAAAGAAGAAAAAGTCCATATTAAACAATATGGATATCGACCACTTACCATAGAAACAAACAGTACTCAAAATATCATACCTCTTGAGGCAATTAAAGTAAAAGCACTCTATCTGACATTTTGGGGTGCAAGTAACAACTCAAAAACACTTAAGCGGATAGTCAATCTAATCGAAAAAACCGAAGCGAATGCTGTTATTGTAGATGTCAAAAATGAGTACGGGTCAACTTCATTTTTTACTTCATTTAAACAGGCTAATAGCTATGGAGCACATAAACATAGAACAAATAGAAATATTAAAAAATTTATTAACCTAATGAAAGAGAAGCATATCTACACTATTGCTAGGATTGTTACATTTAAAGATGAGCTTCAAGCATCTAACAACCCTGAGTATGCAATTAAACGTGATGATAATGGAAGTATCTGGAGAAATCACGACAATATGGCATGGGTGGATCCTTATGACTCTCGTTCACAAGAGTATGCTATTCGTATGGCGGAGGAGGCTGCAAAGGTTGGATATGATGAAATAAATTTTGACTATATCCGTTTTCCAGCGAAAAAAGGGCTTCGTTATTCAAAAGAAAATAGTATAGAAAATAGAGTAGCCGCATTATCAGAGTTTTTGAAAAAAGCACAAAAACGACTACAAGAGTATGGTGTATTTATCTCTGTAGATACATATGGAAATATTTTATGGAGTAGAGATGGGGATGATAACTCTATTGGTCAAATTATAGAATCATTAGCACTTCATGCTGATTATATCGCCCCTATGCTCTACCCTTCTGGATTTGCAAGAGGTTCTTTTCATTTTAAATATCCAGCAGATAATCCTCATGCTGTTATATATAGAAGCATTAAAAATATTCAAGACCGTATAGATATAAGGCGTGTTCGCCCTTGGTTACAGTACTTTAAGGATTATACTGCTAAACGTAGACCCTATAAAAGATTTGAAGTACAAGAGCAAATACGAGCGACAGAAGAGTTAGAAACAAATGGTTGGATGTTATGGTCCCCTTCTAGCAAGTACCATTTTGAGTATTTGACTAAGTAAGTCGTATTAATTTAAGCTCTTTTCTATACTCTTTTGCATTAGGAAGATAGCTTTGTACGAGTGCATGAAATGCTTTTGAATGGTTCATATGTGTAATGTGTGCTAATTCATGGACAACTACATATTCTATAAGGTTTTGTGGTAACTTCAAAAGCTCATTATTGAGAGTTATTTCTCTTCTTGTGTTACAGCTTCCCCATCTACTTTTCATCTTTTTAAGTGTAAGCTTTGTATACTTTAGTCCCATTTCTTGTGCGAAAAAATCTAAACGCTCTTTTAAAAATTCATCTTTATAGAGTCTTACTTTTGGTAACTCTCTATACTCCGTAACTTTTTTTAACTGCTTTTGAATCCAACTACTTTTTTCTTCTAATAAATCTCTTACAAATAACTTTGAGCGGTTTGCTGTTTTAAGTGTAATTTTTTTATCATTTGAAATGGTAATATAACTATGTTTTAATTTTTTATCTATTCTAATCTCTACGACAAAGTTATCATATTGTATAGTATCATTCATATTCTATGGGATCTTTTACTCCTACCTTTTCAAAGCCATTTAAACGTAATCGACAGCTGTCACATACGCCACAAGCCTTCTCCTCATTTTTGTAGCAAGACCATGTTAACTCTAAAGGAACAGAGAGTTTTAATGACTCTTGAACTATTTCAGATTTCATTAAATGAACTAGAGGCATATCTATTTTTATGTCTGTTTCATCTTTTGTTCCCATGTTAATCGCATTTTGCATAGACTTAATATATGACTCTCTACAATCAGGATAGCCACTACTGTCTTCTTGAACAACTCCTATGCTTATAATTTCAGCTCTCTCTTTTTCAGCAATGGCCGCTGCCATACTTAAAAAAATACCATTTCTAAAAGGAACATAAGTGATAGGAACCCCCTCTTCGAGACCAGAGGTTGGAATCTCTATATTTTTATCTGTAAGAGCTGAGGCCCCAAGCTGCTTAAAAAAATCTAAATCAAGTATATATTTCTTTTTAATTTTAAGATCACTGCATATCGCATTAAAACACTCTAACTCTTTTTTTTCAGTTCGTTGATCATAGTTAAAGTGAACAGCAATTATTTCATATCCAGCATCTTTCATAATGTAAGCACTTAAGGTGGAATCCATACCACCACTCATAATACATACAGCTTTTTTATTTATAAGTTTATTCTTCATCTGAGTATTTTAACATATTTTTTTAATCTTAAGTAAAAGAAATAGCTACTATAATACAAATATATACAATATAAAAGGATTTATTATGGTATCTTCTTCAACAAGTGCTTCATCTGCAAGCAATGCTTCAACAATGTCAGTTGATGCACAAAAAAAAGCACAAGATGTACAAACGCAACAGTTAACAAAACTGCTTGAAGGTGCAAACCAACAAACACAGCAGCAGACACAACAGGTGACAGCTCAAAAAACAGGCATGGGTAATAGCCTAAATATAACTGGATAAACTCCGGTTATACCTAAAATTTTCCAAAAGCTAAGTCTTCTTTGATATAATTCCACTTATGATTGAACTAGATAACAGAACCTCGCTTACTCTTGATGAGAAACTCCTAAATACCATAGCATCTACTCTTACAGATAAAGAGATAGAACTTATAATTACAAACAATAGTGAAATGCAAAAGATAAATGCAATGCATAGAGATATTGATAAACCAACCGATGTATTAAGCTTTCCATATGATACTATGCCCATGACCCCTCTTGGAAGTATAGTTATTTCTCAAGAATTTGTAGAGCAAAAAGCTTTGGAATTAGGACATACTAAAGAGAATGAACTTACACTACTCTTTATTCATGGAATTTTGCATCTTCTAGGATATGATCATGAAGTTGATCATGGAGAAATGCGAGAAAAAGAAAAGTCGATTATAGAAGCATTTAAATTACCAGATAGTTTAATAGTAAGAACAGAAGGATAGAGATGGATTACACAATATTTTTAGTAGCAATGGCAGCACTTATTTATGGGGCAGATTTTATTATTAAAGAGTCTGAGCGTATAGCTTTGCATTTTAATATTTCACACTTTGTGATTGGTGCTACTTTAGTAGCATTTGGCACAAGTTTACCTGAGATGGCGGCTTCTATGATGGCAGCAGGACAAGGAAAAAGTGATATGGCCGTTGCAAATGTTTTAGGCTCTGTTATATTTAATATTACTTTAGTTTTAGGTTTAGTCTTTTTTATAGCAAAGTCGATGAAACCAGAACGTGATCTTTTTGCAAAAGATAGTGCTTGGGTAGTTATGCCTGTAGTAATTTTCCTTATAATGATTCAAGATGGTGTCATTGGAAGAGTTGATGGTATGATTTTTCTTCTTATTATGGTCTCCTATCTTATATTTTTGTTTACAAGTTCCAAAGAAGATCTTGAAGGTGATATAGATGAGAGTTTAACTGAAAAATTTAACTGGGGAAAAACTATACTTCTTTTATCTATAGGTTTCATTTTTACTATTGGTGGTGCAAACTTTGTTATAGATAGTGGAACCAATATTGCAAGAAGTTTAGAAGTGAGTGAGTGGATTATAGGTCTGTTTCTCATCTCTCTTGGTACATCACTTCCTGAGCTTGTAGTTTCACTTGTAGCTATAAAAAAAGGAAATGCAGATATGAGTATTGGAAATATTATTGGTTCTAATGTTGCAAACTTTTCTATGGTTATAGGGGGTTCTTCTCTTATTAATCCACTTTTAGTAAATATTGAAAAAAACAGTTTTGATATCTTTATAATGGTAGCAGCATCTTTAGCACTACTCTTTATTTTGGCAAATAGACTTTACAACAAAGCAGGTGCTATTTTTTTACTTGCTATTTTAGCTCTCTTTATTCAAAACAGCTTCTAATTATTTCTTTATATATCCAAGTTCTAAGAGCTTGTCATATATATTAGAAACCATTTCTCCTGCTGCCCCACCACCATGACCCCCATGTTCTACCATTGCCATTACAACATACTGAGGATTTTTGTAAGGTCCATACGATGTAAACCAAGCATGTGAACGATTATAGTAAGAGAGTTCATGCTCTAACTTTCTTTTTTTAATATCTTGCTTAATAGCAATAACCTGTGCCGTTCCTGTTTTACCAGCAATTGTAATTTTAGAATGAACATAGTGGGTTGCTGTTCCATGAGGTTTATTACATACTTGGTACATTGCTTCTCTTATATAAGGAAGTTTTGAAAGTTCTTGCTTATTAAGAGGTGTCTTAAAATTAGCTCTAATTTTTTGATTACCTATAATTTTTGCTAAATGGGGGGTAGGCAATTTTCCGGTGGCAATAAGTGCTGTTTGCTGTGCGATTTGAAGTGGTGTTGTTAAAAAATCCCCCTGCCCTATAGACATATTAAGTGTTTCACCTTTATTCCATGTTCTATTATATTTTTTTCTTTTCCACTCACGAGATGGTACAACACCTATAAACTCATTTGGCAAATCAATACCTGTTTTATGAGCTAATCCATATCGCTTCAGTCCATCACTCATCTTTTTATTTCCCAGTATAAGACTTCCCTTATAAAAATAATCATCACAACTCTCTCTAATTGCTTTTGTAATGTTTGTTTTTTTATGTCCTTTATGTTTCCAGCAGCGAAATATACGACCACCTAAAGGAAGAGATGCTGTACAATTAACTGTCCAACTTGGAGATAAATCTGTAGACATATAGAGTAATCCCAACATTGGTTTTATTGTTGATCCAGGAGGATAAAGTCCATGTGTTAATTTATTTGTAAATGGATGATCTAAACTTCGAGCAAGTTTATTATACATTTTATAGCTCATTCCTGAAACAAAAATATTTAAATCATAGTTTGGAAAACTTCCAGCAGCAAGAACTTCCCCATTTACATTCATTACAATAATTGCCCCAACCTTATCTCCAAAAAGTTTTGATATGTAAGATTGAAGTTGCATATCTATTGTAAGTGTTAATTTTCTATCTTCATCAGCCTCTTTATACATAAGTTGTCTTATCTCTTGATTGTTCGCATTAACTTGAATTTTACGTTTACCCGCTGTCCCTTGAAGATAACTATTATAATATTTTTCAATACCTGTTTTTCCTGCATAACCGATAAGCTCTAAAGATGCATCATTAGTAATATCTTTTTTATTTGCACGTGAAACATACCCTATCATATGTGCAGCAATGTTTTTATAAGGATAGTAACGTTTAGGTGCAGGAAGAATTTTAATATTTTCTCTTAAATTAAGAGTTGAATAAACAGGCATTATCTCCTCATAGGGAATAAAATGGACAATGTCAATAAAGTTATGGTTATAGTAAGATTCTCTCTTTTTATAATTTTTTATAATTTTTTTTATATTGAGAGAGGGTAAAAGTTTTTTTAAAACTTGTATCTCCTCTTCAAATTGAGAGACATTTTTTTTGTATGTTAAATGAGGGGCTAACTGAATTTTAAATCCAAGTTTGTTTATTGCTATTGGTTTGTTATTTCTATCTACTATTTCTCCTCGTACAGGAGCTATTTTTTCATACCGAATAGTGTTTTTTTCGGAGAGTCTACTGTAGTGTAAATTTGATTTTACACTTAAAGAAAAGACTCTTACAAGGAGTGCCAACCATATAGACAAAAAGATAAAAATAATAAATTTTATTTTCATAATAGGCTCACAAAAAAGAATTCTATTACTATATAGTAAACTATATAGTAACTTATCTCTGGTGTTGGTAATAAAAATATACTAGACCAAAGCAATAAAAAGAGAAAATATCCTAAATAAGCGAGAATTAAATAGGAAATTTTTAAACATATAGGGCAAGAAAAATTTTGTGATATTTTTGGTAGAAAAAACTTATATATCAGATAGAAGTACAATATGGAACTAAAAAGAGTATACCCATTGTTCGCTTCAAAAATTACTAAGCAAAATGAAACAAGAGCAATATAAAGAGGATCTTTTGTATCTAATGCCTGCATAAAGAACATCAACAAAACAGCAAACATGGGTGGCAAGAAAGGATATATACTAGCTAAACTACTATAGAGTACAAAAAGTACTATATAGAAGAGAAGATTTAAAGGCTTTTGATAAGTGATACTTCGTTGCATATGGGAAAGTGTTTACATTTAATACAATCAGCCCAGATTTTATGTTCTGGAAGGGACTCTTTTGGAATTTCTACAAAGCCTAAACGCTCAAAAAATGACTGTTTATAAGTTAAACTTAGAACTCTTTTTATACCTAGTTCTTTGGCTTCACTTACTGCTTTTTTTACTAAGTTTTCTCCTATTTTTTGACCACGAAGTTTATCAATGACTATCAATGAACGTATTTCTGCTAACTCCGTTGTATGTATATGCAGTGCTGTAAAGCCAACAAGAACTCCTTGATGAAAGGCGAGTATATAAGATCTTATATTTGTGGCAATTTCATCTTCACTTCTATCTAAGATAACACCTGATTCTACTTCCGGAAGAATAAGCATTCTCATCTTATGAATATGTGAAAGTTTTGCTTTTATATACTCGATTTTCATACTTTACTCTTCTTGCTCTTGAGATGCTAAAATATCATAGATCACTTTATTTACTTTATGTGTTCCCTTTTTTTTAGAACTTGAAACAGTCATTGCATTTGGGAACTCTCGTCTCAATGCATTTTGCTCTTTTTGGTTAAGTTTATCAATTTTAGTAAAAATTTGAAGTATCACTTGGTCTTCTCTTACATTTTCAAAAAGAAAATCACTTACTGAAGTATCTATATCTAAATGAGGATGTCTACAATCTATAAGATGAATAAAAAGTTTTATCTGTTCACGCTGTGCAATATAGTCAGTCAGATTTCTTTCCCAATCATGTTTTATAGATTTTGCAACTTTAGCATAACCAAAACCAGGGAGGTCAACAAATTTTGCGAAAAGTTTTTTATTTTCATTATCCCTATCAATAAAAGTTACATCAAAATAATTAATAAGTCTCGTTTTTCCTGGGGTGGAAGATACCTTTGCTAATCCTTTGTGATTTGTTAAGGCATTTAAAAGAGAACTTTTACCAACATTACTTCGTGCCATAAAAACAACTTCATTCTGTTCCTCTGATTCTGGTGCTTCATTTACATTCGGTGCAGATGTTATAAACTTTGATTCTACTATTTCTACCATTTTTTATTTTTCCTCTTTAATATCAAATATCATTATTATAGGCTCTTTTTTAAGACCCTTTGCATATGCTTTTCCGCTAGTAGTATTTAAAATAACTTCATCGCCCTGTATCTCTTTTTTATCATCGATCTGCTTAAGATGAACATCCTTATAAAATCTATACTCTTTTTCTTTTGGTATATAGATGACTTTTCCTGCACTTCCCTCATACTTAGCATGCTGTTTTGTTTCTATTTTAAAAGAGACATTACCAACAGCAATAAACTTCGTTGGCTGGTTATCCTTGTCTGTATAAATAGTTACTTTTGATGCATTGAGTTCATCATTTTTTTTGATGACATTTACATCACCTTCAAAAAAAGAGATCCCTTTACCTTCATCTGCACTGAAAGTATTTGCTTTTATACGTAGCTCTTGAGCTTGCAAAGTTACACCTAATAGTAGTGTTATTATTAAAATATTTTTCATTTTATTCTCTTATATCTTGGTATTTTGCTATAACATTTTTAATTTTTATCTTATCAAGTTTACTATTATAGACCATAGAAGTTCCTTGCATACTATTTTTCTCTCTATAGGCAATAAAATCTACATCTGTCGTAACTATAGCTGTTTTCATATTATAAATCATTTTTTGGGTGTCAAATGCTAAACCATCTTCTCTAATATATGTAATATCTCCATTAAGTGTTACAATACTGTTTTTGTATAAGCCAGTATTTGCCTTCATATTTGAAATATACTCTTTAGAATTATCAGTAAAATCTATGAAATCAACAACATATCTGTCAGAATAACGAAGTGCTTTTTCACCAGTCATTAAAGTTTGAAGACCTTTAACATTAAGTTCATACAGGACAAATGTATCTATATCAAGTAGTGGAACATCTTCGAAATCTTTCTCTTTAATATTTAGAGGCTTAAAAAGAAAAAGGATCATCATTAAACCACTAAAGATGATAAGAAAAAAAATATTTATATTTATAACTTACCCCTTACAGCCAAACAGATAAAAAATTTTCTCTTTGCTGATTCTCATCAATAATTATCTCTATCATTTCTCTTACGGCACCATCTCCGCCATGAACACTCAGTGTTGTATTTACAAGATTTTGAATATCTTTTACACCATTTTTTGGTGTAAAACTTCTGCCTACAAGAGAGAGCATTCCATAATCATTTAAATCATCACCAATAGCAGCAACCTGATCCAACTCTATATTCATAGTACCTATAATCTCTTTAAGCACTCTGTCTTTATCTCGTATACCTTGAAAAAGATACTTTACCCCAAGTTCTTCAGCACGTTTTTTAACTATAGACGAGTTTCGCCCAGTGATAATAGCAACTTCATGTCCCATTTTTATCCAAGTTGTAATGCCTAAACCATCTTTAACATTAAAACTTTTACTTTCAATACCATTAGAATCATAAGTAAGTTTACCATCACTTAAACAACCATCTACATCTAGTACTAATAATTTAATCATAATACATTTTTAGTACTAGGGATACCAACACGTTCATTTTTTGTTATAGCACGACGAAGAGCAACAGCAAGAGACTTAAATGCAGCTTCTATGATGTGATGCTTATTTTTCCCACGTACTTCAACAATATGTGCAGATACTCTAGCATTTAACACAAATGCTCGAAAAAACTCCTCAACAAGTTCAGTATCAAAAGAGCCGACTTGACCTATCGGAGAAAGCTCAAAAACTAAGAAAGGACGATTACTTAAATCAAGATCACACGATACTAAAGCCTCATCCATAACAATACGTGCACTTCCAAAACGTTCCATATTTTTTACAGGGTAAATTGCTTCAGCCAAGAGGGATCCAAGAACTATTCCTATATCTTCTACACTATGATGATCATCTATATGTGTGTCACCCTTACATGCTATGTCTAAATCTATAAGAGAGTGCTTAGAAAAACTCTCTAGCATATGATCTAAAAAACCAACACCCGTAGCTATACTACTTTTGCCTTTTCCATGAATATTTAAACTAATTGTTATATCTGTCTCTTTCGTTGTTCGTATTTTTGTTATCATTCTTGACCCTCTTTTAATCTAATTATAAATGCTTTGTTAAAAATAGTGGTATTGTTTTTATAGTCTCGTGCCTCTTGTTCACTTTTAAAACCTTTTAAAATCACTTTAAATAGACGTCCTCCACCAGCTTCAACATCCTGAATTATTGTCTCATATCCATCAACTTGATCATACTTCTCCTGTGTGGAGAGTGCACCATCTATTTTTGAGAAAGAAGCTATTTGTAGGGCAAAATTTCCTATAGATTTTTTTTGTGGTGCTTTTTTCATCTCTTTTTTGCTTGGAATACTTTTTTTCCCTTTTGTTTCAAATCCAAGAAT
>CAZMBK010000026.1:0-15145 GCA_964564315.1 uncultured Sulfurimonas sp. | reverse complement strand
CCCACTAGCTAAAGGGGCTTAGAAGTATGGAGTATAGCATATCCGAGTGAGAAAGGGGGCTATAACCACGTTTATGCGATAGTAATAGGTTTATAAAGTATAGCATATCCGAGTGAGAAAGGGGGCTATAACATATCCATAGCAACATTTGCTCTGTTCTTGTTCTATCAAAGTCTTCTTGATAGGCTACATCTTTAACATAATGAAGTGAATTTTAGTTGCAGTTACTTTTGCAAATCGTTTTACCATTGGCCACTCTTTATCAATTTGATATAGGTCATCATATATTTGTAAGAGAGATAAACATAATTTCTCCGACATTAAACTTTAGTTGTTTGCATTTTCTGTAGTCTGGTAGCTCTCTAAATTTATCTAATAATTGTGTCATTTTTACTCTCATCTCATCTTTTATAAAACTTAAGCAATATCTCTTCTTAGCTTAGTCCTGATTTACAGTGCAAAATTTACATTAATGGAGTATAAATGAATATATGAGTATAATTTGTGTAATAAATTTAAATTATTGAGGAATAAAATTGAGTAAAAAAGCAATTTTAGTCATTACTGATGGAATAGGTTATTCTGAAAAGACTGAGTACAATGCATTCTATAATGCGAAAAAGCCGACTTATGATAAACTTTTTAAAGATACACCACATTCACTTATAGATACATCTGGATTAAGTGTTGGTCTTCCTGAAGGTCAGATGGGGAATTCTGAAGTGGGACATATGAGTATAGGATCTGGTCGTATTTTGTATCAAGATTTAGTGAAAATTTCACTTGCTCTTTCTGAAAACACTTTGGAAAAAAATGAAGTTTTACAAAATCTTTTTAGCACTTCGGATAGAATTCATTTGATTGGGCTTATGAGTGATGGAGGTGTGCATTCTCATATAGATCATTTTATGGGACTCTCCGATATCGCGGCTAAAAATGGTAAAACAGTTTTTCTTCATCTTATAACAGATGGTCGAGATGTTTCACCGACTTCTGCACAAAAATATCTCAAAACAGTAGAGAAGCACTTGTCTGAAAATGTAACAATCGCTACAATTTCTGGTCGTTTTTACTCTATGGACAGAGATAATCGTTGGGAAAGAGTGAAACGTGGATATGATGCAATAGTAAATGCAACACCTAAAAGTGGATTTGAGCCTGCTGCATATATAGGACACTCATACTCATTAGGTGAGACGGATGAGTTTGTTGAACCAACAGCATTTAATGCTTATGATGGGATGCAAGAGGGTGATGCAGTTTTAACTGTTAACTTTCGTAGTGATAGAATGAGAGAAATGGTAACAGCTTTAGCTTCGCATGAGTTTAGTGGCTTTGAGCGAAATGAACTAAATCTTAATCTTGCGACTATTACAGAGTATGATAAAAGTTTTTCATACCCTGTACTCTTTAAAAAAGATGTACCAAAAAATACTTTAGCTGAGGTTATTGCAAATGCGGGACTTCGTCAACTTCATACAGCCGAAACTGAAAAGTATGCACATGTTACATTCTTTTTAAATGGGGGTATTGATGAGCCTTATGAGAATGAGACTCGTGTTCTTATTCCATCTCCTGATGTTAAGACATACGATATGAAACCTGAAATGAGTTGTGAGGCTGTAGGAAAAGCTGTTTTAGATGCAATGGATGAGAATTACGATTTTATAGTTGTGAATTTTGCAAATGGCGACATGGTTGGACATACAGGAGATATAGAAGCTGCTAAAAAAGCGGTGTCTGCTGTTGATGAGCAGTTAGGTTATATAGTGTCTAAAGCTAAAGAGCAAGAGTATTCACTTGTCATTACATCAGATCATGGAAACTGTGAAGAGATGCGTGATAGTGAAGGGAATGTACTTACAAATCATACCGTTGGAAAAGTATGGTGTTTTGTTGATGCGGAGGGTGTTACAAAAGTAGAAACAGGTGGACTTAATAATATAGCACCAACTATTTTAAAACTTATGGGTATTGAAATTCCATCAGAGATGGATCATTCATTGATTTAGATGCCAAAGGAAGTAATTCCTTAGCAGAAAGCTCTTGCATTTAGTGCTCTTAAATATTAAAATAAGGAAATAAAAGATAATGAAATTTAGTGGAAAAAATGTTTTAGTTACAGGTTCAAGTCGTGGTATAGGTGCAGAGATAGCAAAAACTTTAGCTGGTTTTGGTCTTAAGGTATGGGTAAACTATAGAAGTGGTGCAGTTGAAGCAGATGCGGTTAAAGAAGCTATAGAAACAGCGGGTGGTCGTGCTGCTGTTATTGGTTTCGATGTCAGTGATGAAACTGCATTTAAAGATGCAATAAAAACTATTATAGATAGTGATGGAGAACTTTCATATCTTGTAAATAATGCAGGAATCACAAATGACAAACTAGCACTTCGTATGAAAACAGATGATTTTATGTCTGTTATAAATGCGAACTTAACATCAACTTTTATAGGGTGTCGTGAATTTTTTAAAGTTGCGAGAAAGAAAAAATTTGGAAGTGTTGTAAATATTGCTTCTATCATTGGTGAGACTGGAAATGCAGGACAAACTAACTATGCAGCATCTAAGGGTGGTACGATTGCCATGACTAAATCATTTGCACTTGAATCTGCAACAAGTGGAATAAGATTTAACTCTTTAACTCCTGGTTTTATCTCTACTGAGATGACAGAAGTCCTCGCTGATGAGATAAAAGAGAGTATAAATGCAAAAATTCCTATGAGTAGAATGGGTGCTGCATCAGAAGTTGCTGAAGCTACTGCATTTTTACTCTCTGATCACTCTAGTTACATAACTGGAGAAACTTTAAAAGTAAATGGTGGAATGAATATGGCATAATGGCTTTTTTAAGCTAGATATGTTATAATTACCCGATTTAAATAAAAAAACAGGAGCTATAATGGCACTTATAGATGATATTAAAGAAGTAGTAGTTGAGCAATTAAGCGTTAACGCTGATGAAGTTAAAGACGATGCAAAATTCGTAGAAGATTTAGGTGCTGATAGCCTTGATGTTGTTGAATTAGTAATGGCTTTAGAAGAAAAATTCGACATCGAAATTCCTGATGATGAAGCAGAAAAAATTGCTACTGTTGCTGATGTAGTAGCATATGTAGAGAGCAAATAGTTTTAATTTTTAAACTATTTTAACTGAGGTTTATCCTCAGTTTTGAATGTTTTTAGTAGTCAACTTTAAGAGTTAGTGTTGATTTTTAAAAGTGTTTTATAACTTAATATTGGAGAGTATTTGATGAGAAGAGTAGTAGTAACAGGTTTAGGCATGATAAACTCAGTGGGTAATGATAAAGAGAGCTCTTTTAAAGCTATCTGTGAAGGTGAGTGTGGAATTGACACTATTTCTATTTTTGATCCTGAAAACTACTCTGTGAAAATTGCAGGAGAAGTAAAGGATTTTGATCCTTCTACTGTAATGGCTCCAAAAGAGGTAAAAAAAGCAGATAGATTTATTCACCTTGGTCTTAAAGCTGCACAAGAAGCGATGGCTGATGCTAATCTTCCTGAAGATACTGACTATGAAAGATTTGGTATTAGTGCTGGGTCTGGTATTGGTGGGCTTCCATCTATTGAGAGAAATTCTATTATATTAGAGTCTCGTGGTCCTCGTCGTATCTCTCCTTTCTTTATTCCAGGGGCACTGGTAAATATGCTTGGTGGTTTTGTTTCTATTCAACACGGGACAAAAGGTCCAAACCTTTCAAGTGTAACAGCCTGTGCCGCAGGAACACATGCAATAAGTGAAGCATGTAAAACTATTATCTGTAATGGTGCAGAGAAGATGCTTGTTGTAGCAGCTGAGTCTGCTATTACTGGTGTTGGAATTGGTGGATTTGCTGCTATGAAAGCACTCTCTACAAGAAATGACGATCCAAAAACATCTTCTCGCCCATTTGATGCAGACCGCGATGGATTTGTTATGGGTGAGGGTGCTGCTTCGCTTGTACTTGAAGAGTATGAGTCAGCAGTAGCTCGTGGTGCAAGAATTTATGGTGAAATTATTGGTTTTGGTGAGTCGGGTGATGCAAATCACATTACAACACCATCTCTTGATGGTCCTGCACGTGCTATGAGTGCTGCTTATAAAATGGCAGGTGAACCGAAGATAGATTACGTAAATGCACATGGAACATCTACTCCTGTAAACGATAAAAATGAGACAGCAGCAGTAAAAGAACTATTAGGTGATGCTACTCCTCCAATGTCTTCTATAAAAGGTCAAATAGGTCACTGTCTTGGTGCCGCTGGTGGTATAGAAGCTGTGGTATGTCTTATGGCAATGCGTGATGGTATTTTACCTCCAACTATTAACTATACGACAAAAGATGAAAACTGTGACTTAGATTATGTTACAGAGGGTGCGAGAGCTGCTGAGGTAAATATTGCTATGAGTAACTCTTTTGGTTTTGGTGGAACAAATGGTGTTCTAATCTTTAAAAAAATCTAACAAGAAGGATTTAATTTGGCTACTTACTTAGATTTTGAGAGTAAAATAAAATTTATTCAAGAAGATATTATATCTGCACAGGTTCGACATGACTATACTGCGGTCGAAGAGCATAAAGAGACTTTAGAAAGAGAAGTGGCAAAGGTGTATAAAAACCTTTCTGACTTTCAAAAGCTACAGTTAGCTCGTCACCTTGATCGTCCATATTCACTTGATTATATTAATATAATCATGCGAGACAAATATGAAATTCATGGAGATCGTCACTTTCGTGATGATGCTGCTATTGTCTGTTATATGGGCTATATTGGTGATGAAAAAGTGATGGTTATTGGTGAGCAAAAGGGTCGTGGGACTAAAAATAAGCTAAAACGTAACTTTGGTATGCCTCATCCTGAGGGCTATAGAAAAGCACTTCGTGCTGCAAAACTAGCAGAAAAATTTGGAATGCCTATTTTAATGCTTGTGGACACACCGGGTGCATATCCAGGGATTGGTGCTGAAGAGCGAAATCAATCAGAAGCAATTGCTAGAAATCTTTTAGAGCTTGCAGATATTAAAACACAAACTATTTCCATTGTTATTGGAGAGGGTGGTTCTGGAGGTGCTCTAGCTATTGGTGTTGCTGACAAATTTGCTATGATGCGTTATTCGGTTTTTTCTGTAATATCTCCTGAAGGGTGTTCTGCTATTTTATGGAATGATCCTAAAAAAGCTGAAGATGCTACAAATGCTATGAAAATTACGAGTGCAGACCTTAAAGAACTAGACCTAATTGATGATATTATTGATGAGCCTCTTATTGGTGCACATCGTGAGAAGGAAGCTGCCGCTGAAGCTATTAAAAGTTACTTTCTTAAAGAGCTTGCTAAATTAAAAGCTATGAGTGAAGATGAGCGAATGGATGCTCGTTATGAGAGACTTACAAGTCATGGAGCTTTTAGCGAATAGTCTCTATTTTACTACTATTTCCTTTTTCTCTTTTTTGAGAAGGGGATCAAACTTAGGTCTTTTTAACCTTGGTGCTTCTTTTGAAAATTTTATTAAATCTTCTATATTATTTAAACTCTCTTTACATGATTCTAATGAAAGCAAAAAAAGTCCATAGGTTGTTATAACATCACTCATTGCACGATGGTGTGAAGGGTTTGGATTTAGATTAAAAGTGTCATTTAAATAAGAGAGA
The DNA here is from genome assembly GCA_964564315.1 of uncultured Sulfurimonas sp. Lineage (GTDB taxonomy): Bacteria > Campylobacterota > Campylobacteria > Campylobacterales > Sulfurimonadaceae > Sulfurimonas. The sequence continues at coordinate 9,497 of CAZMBK010000026.1, read as the reverse complement.
CCATACTTATAAGAGACTATACTTCTTTGTGAAAGTGCTAAGGAGCAGAGTGTTCTGTTTAAGAGAGCTTCTAAACCTACTTTTTTCATACTCAAAGAGATAAAGTTATAGTCAAATTTTACATCATGTGCAACAAAAACAGCATCTCCTAAAAAGAGCTTAAATTTATGCATAGCATAGGAGAGATTAGGAGCATTTCGAGTATCTTCAGCTTTTATACCTGTAATCTCTGTAATGATAGGATTGATAAGATCTGTTTTTACAAGTGTCTCAAATCGATCTGTAATCTTTCCATCTTTTACTTTAACCGCAGCAATCTCTATAATCTGATGTCTATCTATATGGGAGCCATTAGTCTCTATATCTACAATACAAAATTCTGCATCTTTTATTTTAATATATTTTGTATCGAAAAAGAAATAACCACGTTTTTTGATAATGTTAATACCTTGGGCTCGTGAGATTTCAAGAAATATATCAATGCTTTTATTTATTTGAGATTTTAAGACTTCCAAAGGAAGACCTCTTGTTGCTAAACGCGAGATACTTTTTGTATCAAGTGGAAACTCTTTATTGAGCATTTGTTACAAACTCTTGTACTTTTGTTTTTTCTTTGATTCCATGGCTCTTCTCTACACCACTACTTACATCCACCCCAAAAAAATTATACTCTTTAAGTGAAGATACATTTTGAGGATTTAAACCACCTGCTAAGATAATTTTTGAGCAGTCAATATCTTTAAACCACTCAATATTAATGCGTTTACCCATACCTCCATATGCTTGACAGTATGCATCAACTAATCTATACTCATCTTTATAATTTAAGATATCTTGAGCAGATTTTGCACGGATTACTTTAATATAAGGTGTTTTGAGCTCATTACAGAGACTCTCTGATGCTTCAAAGTGTAGTTGTGCAAGTGTTGCCCCAACTGCTTGACAAGTGGAGTCTATAGAACTTGCATCTTCATTTACAAATAGAGCTACTTTCTCTACAAAAGGAGGGAGTTTAGAGATAATCTGCTTTGCTTGTTCTTTTGTTAGATAACGAGGAGATTTTTCATAAAAAACAAAACCGAGGGCATCTGCACCTGCTTCTATAGCTATCATTGCATCCTCATAGGAAGTAATACCACAAATTTTGGTGCGCATTATATCTGAAGACTCTCAATAGCTGTTTTACGGTTTTCATGTTTAAAGACATAGCTTCCTGCTACTACAACATCTACACCTGCTTCTTTAAGAAGATGAATGTTCTTATCACTTACACCACCATCGACTTCTATAAGACATTGAGGATTAAGACGATTACGCATAACATTTAAGCGGGATGCTTTTTCTATTACTGTTTCTATAAAACTCTGTCCTCCAAATCCTGGATTAACACTCATAAGGAGTACCATATCTAAATCTTGAAGTAGAAACTCTACTGACTCAGGTGCTGTATGAGGGTTGAGAACAATAGCCGGTTTAATCCCAAGTGAACGAATTTTTTGGATAAGTCTATGTGGGTGTTTCTCCTCTTCAATATGAAAAGAGATATATTCAGGTTTGAGTGGTGCAAAGAGATCAACAAAAAATGTGTTATTCTCAACCATTAGGTGAATATCTAATGGTTTTGTAGCACAAGCAGCAACTGCTGAGACTACAACGGGACCTATTGTAAGGTTTGGTACAAAGTGACCATCCATTACATCAACATGGACTAAATCACATCCTGCATTACAAATCTCTTCAACATCTCGTTGCAAATTTCCAAAATCAGCGGAGAGTATACTTGGGGCTACTTGTATCATTTATCTACCTTAAAGCTCTATTTTTGAAAGTATAAGTAAATCTAGCTTTTATCTTGTTAAGAAAAAGAGAAACTTATCATCATTAAAGGCAAGATCTACTTGAACACCTTTTTTCTCTTGAACTATTTCTATAAGAGAACTAATATCTGGATAGGTACGAGGGAGAGTAATATCTACACTTATATGCTCATCAGCTAGTAGTGTTTTAAGCTTACCCCCAACAATATTTACAAGCTCTGCAAGTGTATCTAATATAAGCTCATTATCATTTGTCTCTTCCCCTATGAGAAGTTCACATGCTTTTTTGGCAATGCCTATTGGAAATACTAAAATAACCATTCCATCCATATCTCCATAAAAACCTATAGAGCTTGCTATTTTTCCTTCTACTGTATCTATAGTTATTTTATTTATATTTGCAGCTTCCTTGAGTGCCTTAGAGTTTGTCATCATCTCTATGGTACCAACTGTAGCATCTATAAAGTTTGGTAATTCTGTCACTATAAGTTTATTTAAAACTCGTTTATCCTTAATATTTGCAGCACTACTCGCTCCTAGCTCTTCAAGAAGTTTTTTATTTTGAAGAATATCATCCATATGCTCAAAAAACATAATACCTGAGTCTTCAAGTGTCTCTCTAAAATTTTGTGGTGTTTTGTCAAAACTAAGTCCAACAAAACATATGGTAGCATTGTACTCTGCTCCAGCAGAGGAGAGTTTAGAAAAGAAGTTAAGGGCATGTATATTCATACTAACAACTTTATAGGCATCAAATATAAAGAGTCTAAAGCCAACATTTAGAGAGTTGTTGTGATATTCAATATTAAAAGTATTTGTTATTTCTGTATCTAAGAATGATGAAACAGTATAGATAATTGCATTTCCAGTAACACGTGTTGCTACTTTTTGCCCCATTTGCCCAAGATAAGTCTCTAAAATAACAACATCATAAGCATTTTCGACACTAGCTTTTTCATTAAACTCTTTTTCTGTCTGTGCAATAATAGGGTTATGACCATTATCGTGAAGTTCTATAGCCATGGCAGCACGTTGCGACTTATCGCTACTATATAGGAGGACATTTTTATTTTTATTTTTATAGTTTGAAGAGAAAAGTGTTGCTACCTCCTGTGTACGAAAGAGAGAAAATGATAAGTCATTTTTATAAAATTTTGTGATAGCATTATATTTTTTTGTATCGTAGTCACAAAATCCTACTGTTGTGTGATTTTCTGAACGAACTTTTTGGAACATCTTTACAAAAGAGTCAAGTCCATTTCTATTAAAAAAAATTACTTTTTTAAGAGAGACTAGAACCATTCCTGCATTTTGTGAAACAGTAGCATTTATATCATCTATACTAACAATAGCATTACTAGAAGATCCATCTAAGAAGCCCTGTGGGGTGAAGACACCTACTCCATTTTTTAAAATTGCTCTCATTGAATCTCCATCACTACTGCAAACTCTTCATAAATATCTGCAACATATTCAATTTGAAAATCTATAAAGTCATTTAACCCTGCCTCAATGTATTTCGGTTGAGAGAGAATATAAAAGAGAAGTAAATGCATCCACTTCCCAAGCTTATTTATATGCTCATCTTCAGAAAAAACAAGACCTGAAGCACTTTTTATAATAAGACCAATGGACTCTGGCATCTCCCATTTTCTTGCTATTTCTTGGGAAATATCAAAAAGATCATAGTCGCATAACCTTTTGAGTATAGTATTTAAATCTATTTCATGCACTGATCTTAATAGATCCACATCAGATTTTTTTTCACTAAAGAGTGCTTCACTTACTATGATACTTGCTGGCAGTAGGGTGATAGCACTGAGTGTATCTTCATCCTGAATATTTAAATAATCGAGTATTTTTTTCCACTGCACAGAGAGGTCTGCTTGAAGATTATAAAAAAGTACACGATTGAGTTTAAAAAGAGACCATTTTGCAGGAGAGAGAAGAGAAAGCATATAGTTATAAACTGTTTGCTTTGCACGATTTACTCCTAATATACCAAATATTTGAGAAACATCACTTACCTCATTTCTAAATCCATATATAGGCTTGTTTACAAGAACTTTTAAGTAAAGACTTAGTGCTTTATCTTCTTTTGCTGCATTTGCTGCTTTTGTAAGATCTCCAGAGTTTAAATGCATAAGAGTAGCTTTTAAAGCCTCTGGTGCCGGTGGAATCTTTTCTATATAATGGTTTATTTTTTCTTTTGTTATCAACATAGTATACTTTATAATTTAAGATATACATCATTTTAACTTTAAAACTCTAAAAGCAATATAAAAAGAGAGAAGTTTGAAAAATAGTAGTGGCTTAAGTTGGAGTTTTGCTTTAGTTTGATACAATTCGCAACTTTAAATACATTGCAAGGATACCATTATGGCAAGAAAATGTGCTATTAGCGGCAAAGGCCCTATGAGTGGAAACAACGTTTCTCACGCGAAAAACAGAACAAAGCGTCGTTTTTTATTAAACTTAAGAACAGTACGTATCACTTTAGAAGATGGTACAACTAAAAAAATCAAGATCTCTGCAAGAGAGCTTCGTACACTTAAGAAAAATTCGTAAGTAGTAGGAAATCTTATGAATCTTTTACAAAGGATTCGTAAATTTTTAAATTGGGAGATTGCTCCCAAACCTGACCCTAAGCTTCTTCCTGAAGTTTATTCCCATTTAAAAGCTTTTCGTTTACCTCTTTTACTTACTGTTTTTGTGATGCTCATTGGAACACTTGGTTATGTTCTTATTGATGATTTTCCAATTTTAGATGCAGTTTATCAGACCGCCATAACATTTACAACCGTAGGTTTTGGTGAGATTCATCCTCTATCTGCCGCAGGAAAAATATTTACAATCAACCTTATAATTGCAGGTTTTGCAGTTTTTTCTAGTGCACTTGGTATTTTAGTTAGTGAGTTAAATAAGGGAAAAATAGGTGCTATACTTAAGGAGAGAAGAATGTTATATAAAATTGCACGACTCAATAAACATTTTGTTGTCTGCTACCATAATGATTACACAATAGAAGTAACAGATCAGCTGCGTAAAAATCATATTCCATTTATTGTAATAGATCCTCGTCCTGAAATTCATGAATGGGCAAAGGAGTATAAATATCCTCATTATTTAGAAGCACAACCTCATGCGGAACTCTCAATGCTTAAAGCACATCTTTCATCTGCAAAAGGTCTTATAGCACTTTCAAGTTCTATTGCCGATAATATTGCATTGATAGCATCTGTACGACTCTTTGAAAAAGAGCACTTTTTACCGCGTCCTTACTATATTATCTCTTCTGCTGAGTCGATGAGTGATGTAGATAAGTTGAAAAAGCTAGGGGCAGATACAGTTGTTAGTCCTACAAAACTTACAGCACAGCGTGTAAGTGCCATGGCAGCAAGACCAGATATGGAAAATATGCTTGAGGAGTTCTTATACAAAAGTGATAACCCTCTTGATATGCAGGATATACTGGTACCAAAGTATAGTTGGGCAGTACTTAAAAAACTAAAAGAGACACATATACGTCAAATGACGAATGTCTCTGTTGTTGGCATAACAAAAAAAGATGGAAAGTTTGTAAGTATGCCAAAGGGTGATGTTCTTGTAACAAGTGAGTGTAAACTACTTGTTATTGGGACTCAAAATGGTATAAATTTGACAAAAGATCTTTTAAGAAAAAGGGTGAAACCAAAGGAGTTGAAGTTTGTATAAGTTAATTGAATTAGAGAGTGGTGTGTGTGCTGCTGAGGGTTTTTATGCTGATGGTATAAGTGCTGGATTAAAGCCAAATGGTGCAAAAGATATGGCATTTATTTACTCAGAGAATGAGTGCGAAATCGCTTCTGTTTTTACAACAAACAAGATGACTGCCGCACCTATTCGCCATTTTCGCTCTAAAGGTGAGTTTAAAACAAATTTTGTACTAATTAATGCTAAAAATGCTAATGCTATGACTGGAAAATCAGGGATTACAGATATTGATGAAATTTTGGAAACACTTCCGAGTAAAGTGCAAAACCCTGTAATGAGCTCTACAGGTGTTATTGGTGTGAGAGTTCCAAAAGAGAAGCTTATAGCAGGTGTAAAGCTTTTTGATTTAAGTAAAAAAGAGCCAAATGCTGCGGCAAATGCCATTATGACAACAGATAGCTTTTCTAAAGAGTGTGCATTTAGAGTAGAGCTTGAAGATGGAAGTACTTTTCATATTGGGGCTATGGCAAAAGGGGCAGGGATGATAAACCCTGCTATGGCTACAATGCTCTGTTTTATAACAACAGATGCCAAGGTGAGTAGAGGTGAAATGCAAGAGATTCTCGATACCGTTACTGTAACTACTTTTAATGCAGCAAGTGTTGATGGTGATACTTCTACAAATGATACGGTGCTGCTTTTAGCAAATGCTGTATCTGGCGCTTATAATGCAACAGCATTTAAAGAAGCACTTCATAAAATAATGCTTTTTTTAGCAACAGAGATGGTAAGTGATGGCGAGGGTGCAACAAAGATGGTTACGTATGCTGTAAGTGGTGCAAAGAGTGATGCTGAAGCCGAAGTTGTAGCAAAAGCACTCTCTAACTCTCTTCTTGTTAAAACAGCACTCTATGGTGAAGATCCTAACTGGGGCCGTATTGCTTCAACTGTAGGTGCTAGTGGTGTTGATGCAGATGAAGAGACTCTTAGTATCTCTTTTAATGATTTATGTGTTTATAAGAGAGGGGTACTCCTCTTTGATGATGCTATGGAAGTAAAAGCTTCTGAAGTTATGAAACTAAAAAGATTTACTATCTCTTGCGATTTAGGACTAGGTGAGGGTAAATTTACTTCATATGGTTGTGACTTAGGCTATGAGTATGTAAAAATAAATGCAGATTATAGAACATAATTAATACTATAAGTAAAAGTAGATGCTATTAGTAGGGTAAATATTCCCTACTTATATTAAATATATTAGTTCTGGTACTCATTTTTAAAACTAACATAACGTGAAGCGGAAGCATAAAGTTCAGCTACCTCTTCATCTGTTAATTCTCTGACAACTTTCGCAGGACTTCCCATAATAAGTGAACGAGGTGGAAATACTTTTCCCTTTGTAACAAGAGATGATGCCCCAACAATCGACTCTTTTCCAATAACAGCATTATCAAGAATGGTAGCACTCATTCCAATAAGACAAGCATCTTCTATAGTACAACCATGGAGCATAACACGATGCCCAATAGTGACATCGCTTCCTATAATAGTAGGACTTCCATCACTTCTATCTGGCTTTTTATGATGTGTAATATGAACCATACTTAAATCTTGAATACTTGTTCTATCTCCAATTGTAATGTAGTGAACATCGCCACGTACTACTGTACCAAACCAAATAGAACAATCCTCACCAATAGTTACATCTCCAATAACATCTGCTGAGGGTGCTATCCATGTACCTTTACCCATTTTTGGGCTAAAGTTTTTAAAATTATATATCATTTTTTCTCCTACTCTTTACAATCAATAAAGATAGTTGTCATTAAGTTTGAAATAAAACTCGCTGACTCTTTTTTACTTGCTTTTGCAATACGGTTGACATAATCTTCCATATGTTTATGGTTATTGATTGTCTTATAGTTCTCATTTTTCACTTTTATATAACTTCCATCACTTTGAAGTTGGTGAGAGAGTGTGTTATCACAGCATTGTAGCTGTAAAATTTGCAGTATTTTTGATTGGGATACTTCATCTTTAATGGCTGTAAGAAGTTCTATTCTTCTCACTAAGTTTCTAGGCATCCAATCAGCACTTGATATGTAGACTTGTGAAGCATCATTTTTAAAGTAAAAAGTTCGTGGGTGTTCAAGGTACTTTCCGAGTATAGAAATAACTCTAATATTCTCACTCACACCTTTAATTCCTGGTTTTAAACAGCAAATACCACGTACAATAAGTTCAACTTTCACCCCTGCTTGGCTTGCTTTATAGAGTGAACGAATGATATCTTCATCAACAAGTGAGTTGATTTTTGCAATGATATGACCCTTTGTTCCCTGTCGTGTCTCATTATGAATAAGAGAGAGTAACTTTGGTTTTATCTGTGTTGGTGCCATATAGAGTTCATTAAGTTTCCCTTTTTTACTAAAGCCTGTTAGAAAGTGGAAAAATCGAGTTAAGTCGTTTGTAATCTCATCTTTGCTTGTCATATAAGACATGTCAGTGTAGATTTTTGCTGTAGCTGGGTTATAGTTTCCTGTCCCTAAATGTGCATACTGCTTAAGTTTTCCATTTTTTCTACGGGTAACCAATGCTGCTTTTGCATGGACTTTAAAGCCTTTTATTCCGTAGATAACATGTGCTCCAGATTTTTCCAAAGCCTTTGCCCAAATAAGGTTATTCTCTTCATCAAAACGTGCTTTGAGTTCCACCATAACAGTGACTTGTTTGCCACTCTCACTTGCACTCATAAGTGCTTGAACTATAGGAGAGTTTGTACCAGAACGGTAGAGTGTCATTTTTATGGAGACAACATCAGGATCTTTACTTGCATTTTGAATAAACTTTACAACTGGATCAAAACTTTCATAGGGGTGGTACATAAGTACATCTTGCTTCTCTAATGTTGTGAAAATATTTTCACTATTCTCAAAAGGAGGCAAATTTTTTGGTTTAAAAGGTGCAGAGAGAAGATGTGCAAAGTCTCTGTTTCCTACTATTTGCCATAGACTAGAAAGATTGAGAAAAGTGTGAAATTTATAGATATCATCCTTAAAAACATTTGTATGGCGGTTAAAAAAGTTAATAATTTCATCATCAGCATTTGAGCCAACTTCAAGACGAACCATCTCCCCCTTACGGCGAAGCTTGAGACCCTCTTCGAGTATCTCCATAAAGTCATCAGCTTCCTCCTCTTCAATCTCAATATCGGCATTTCTTGTCACTCTAAATGCAGCATATTTAAGGAGTGTAAATCCAGGAAAGAGATCTTCGACATGTTGTGCAACAATAGATTCTATGGGAACATAAACACCATTACCAAGCTCTATAAAACGGCTAAGTACACGTGGTATTCTAATAAGTCCAAATCGCTCAACAGCACTGTCGTCACCATCTTGAAGCTTTACAATAAGACCAAAACTAAGGTTGTTGAGGTGAGGAAAAGGGTGTGTTGCATCAATGGCAATAGGGATAATAACGGGGTAGATGTTTTCATTAAAAAACTGATTAAGTTTACTCTTCTCCTGTTTATTTACTCCATCATAGTTTTTTACAAAGATTCCTTCACCCTCAAGTTTTTTAAGTATTTCACTACGACAGTGTTCTACTACCTGTTGCTCTTGATGGAGGTAGTATCGAATTTCACGAAGTTGTTGGAGGGGTGTGAGCTTATCAGCACCACTTACTATAATACCTGCAGAGAAGAGTTTTTTTAGACCGGCTACTCGAATCATGTAAAATTCATCTAAATTTGTACCATAAATAGCAAGAAATTTCAGTCGCTCTAAAAGGGGAAGTGATTCATCTTGAGCCTGTTTTAAAACACGGGTATTAAACTGTAACCATGAGAGTTCACGATTATTGTATAGATTTGGGTTTTTAAGATTTAACATAGCGTTTTGACCTATTATTTATAATTTATCTGATGTATTATAGCAAATTTTAACAACACTCTAATAATAGTTTCACTATAATAAGAAAATT